>CALGBY010000092.1 GCA_937886445.1 uncultured Clostridia bacterium
TGAAGATGTTGGAAAAGACACCGTTCAGCGTGCTGACGAATTGTGCGGTATTGCCCTAAAAAGGCACAGCATGAAGGGAGGTCGCCGCAATCCATATGACCGACATTGACTTGAAGCTCTGCGACATTCAGGGCAGGTTATTTGTACTGGCCGGAAATAACGGCTATGAAAGTGCTTCTTTCATTGAGGCTTTCATGAGTTCCGCCGTTGCGGATTCTCTGGACGAGCGCTATAACCGGATGCAATAGGCCGGAGAAGAGTATCTTCCGGAAGAAATCTCGGCGGAAAAAGCGCTGAAAAAGGGCGGCAGGGTCTTTTCTGAAGAAGCACTTTTCTGGACCGGATACCTGTATCGTTACTGGCACATCCTGACCGGAGAATCCAGCAGAAAGATCGTCAAACAGGCGTCTCCGAGGCTCATGAATGAAAATTACCTGATGTTCCATACCATGAGCCCCGAAATGGCAATCGAAGACCTGAAAGAAATCTATCGTCAGCGCACACAACGCAAATGATACCCGGCAATCAAATCAAACAAACGCAGCTCAAACGGGCTGCGTTTTGCTTTACCCCAAAGGTGGTTAAGATTACGACGATTTTGAAATGCCGCCGGATAACCATCCTATGCAGACAGCGTTGGATCATTGCAAACAGCATAGTTGCATTGAATGTAATTTGAATTCAACGTATTTCATCGCAAATTCAACGTATTTCATCGCAAATTCAACGCATTTCAACGTAAATTCATCGATTGGTTTCTTTGGCGAGCTGATAAACGGTGGCTTTCCCGTTTCCAACTTTTATGATACTCCCTTCGGAACACATCCCATGAAGGACATATGAAGCCTGGTTTTTACTGAAGCCACAAAGTTCCTGAACCGTTGCGGAAGAGATAGTCTCCTTTTTCTTCAGGTATTCTATGATCCGCGCACGGGCGTTAATCTGCGTAACAGTCTTGTCTTGCACATAAGCGACATCTGTCTTGACAGCTTCATATACCTTTGCTGTCAGCATATATTCGCGTCCGGATGGTTCAATCAAACCCATACTACGCAGTTGCTCCAGTTCCTTCTGTGCCGTATCTTTTGGTTCCTGAATGATGGATGCAGCCATGTCAAGCTTAATGCGCCGATGCTCATACAGATAGCGCAGTATCATCAGCTTTTGTACACTGAACAGTTTCCCATCTTTATCCTGTTCTTCGGCAATGAAACGTGCAAAGCCTTGGTTTTCAATTGTGTTACGTAGCGTTAGCCGAATAGAAGCTGGAGCGACCTGATATTCGGGATAAGGCTTTCCGTCAACCAGCATACTGCGATACATAATGTCAACACCCTGGCCGGAACGCTGTACATATTTCAACAGTTGTAATGTCAGCGCAATCAGTTTGTTACGAGGTGTTGATTGGTGGGTAAGAATATTATCTACCGTGACGTCTTCAGGAAAACCGCCCGGATTTTCTATGATGATTTTATCGGGATAGTGTTTCACATACACGGGGGCCTGGCTCTCATATGAACGGTGCGTCAATGCATTGAGAAGAGCTTCCTGAAAGACATTTTCAGCGAAATCATAAACTTCCAGTCGGAACAGACCAACTTGAATATTTGTGATATGATTGAAGGCTTTAATGCGGTCGGCCAGCGTATCCAATACGGTGATAATCGGCTTCATCATATCCTGTCGATTGTCATATTCTGTTTGGTCACCACTGCTGTAATGCAGATATATCACTTCTGCCTGTGGTATGAATTTACGAATGGATTCCTCTTTACCTACGAAAAGCATACCGGCAAAGGTAAGGCGGACATCATCACCATCCAACTGTATCAGGTGCAAGTTCAGCAAGAAGTTGATATCATCCATATCAGGCAACGCTGAACTGCGGTCACGAACACGCAGTTTTTCTTTTAGCTTGTAGACTTCCAATAAGTCAATATCTGACTTATTGGCACCTTCAACGATCTTGGCAGACAGATCCGCATTGTCGGTCGGGAAATAGGAACCACTGCCCGGATAATATGGCACAGATTTATTACCAAGGCGTCGATGATATTTACCGTCCGCTGTTGCAATCGGTGTCGGAGACTGATTTACGCTTATTACAAATACAGCACCATCGGAGGTATCAACAGAAGTGACATCTGTGAACAATGCGGGTCTGGTGCCTTGATAGATATTCTCCATCAGATCCTGACAGGTATGCTTGCCGTCATGTCCGGTGATTGTTCCATCATCTTCTACACCGAGCAGACAGACACCACCGTAAGCATTTGCAAGTGCAACAGCGCTCTTTATGGCCAATGCTTTGATCTCTTTGAACCCGTCGCATTCTATCCATGACTTGAATTCCACACGGCTTGTCTCACCGCCGGCAATCAATTCACGCAGCTCCTGTTCGGTCATAAAGCTAACCTCCATAGCCTACAAATGATTTTGAGACTATCCTGAATTAGGTATAGTTAGTCAGATTACCTGAGAATATCCTTCAGGTAGAAAGCTGGCGTAACCAAGGCTATTTTTCCACCAGTATCATCTGACATAGTTCCATGCATGATTCCATAACACCATGTTTGTGTGGATATATCCGGCAGAGATAAAGGATAAAGCTTCTGAGCATCGTAAATACTACTCATCTGTTTTCAAATCATTTATTCGCTCAGCCACCGCACCTTCTATATGAGGGGTGAATTGCAATATGGTATGCTGTGCATCAATCTGTTCCATTTCATGCTGTTGTGCGGTAACAGCATTCAGGAAACTATGCAGTTTTTCGTCCGCTACATATCGATTGATGTAATGTGAAAGATAATCTCTTAAGCCCGGATTACAGGCATACACATACGTGCCGCGGATGCCGCGGGTAAACAGGGTCCGATAGATGTTCAGGATGAAATCCCGCAATGCTTCCGGATCATTGGCGATTGAATTTTTCCCTAAATCATCGAAATATTTATTCTTGTCGACATTAAATCCGTAACCCTCAATATAGTCAATCTCGGGTCCCAAAATGATTCCGGCATAATTCAAGTCATAGCCCTGCACTGTATGGATACAGCCGATTTCCCATGGTGCATTGGGCGAATTTACCCAATCCTCATTCTGACTGTTCCACCGATATTTGTTTCCATCGATGTTGATATCATAAACGAGCGGATTATTTTTGCTTTCCCATTTCCATGCATAGCCCGCCAGATTCCGACACAATCCGTGATCCTTGTCCAGTTTTTGGATTGCATCTGTCATTTGACGCACATTATCAAACAAGCAGAAATCGTAATCCTCAAAGGGTTGATACCGTTCAGGCGGTGTTTCACTGAAAATGTGCCGAATATATTCGATATACTCATCCCCGCCTTTACAGCGGAACTGTGTTTTGAGTCGGTATAGTTTTGTTCTTGGCTGTGCGAGCAGCTCCGTAAAACGCTCCGGATCAATATCGCTGGGCTTCACAGACTGCATGGCATCGTAGAAGAACACTTGATATTTACTGCATTTTTGAATCCAGTCCAATTCGGTTCCTTTATACTTATCCAAGTGCAGAAGCTCGTTATTTCTATCAAATGGAGGATATTGTGAGAGGGCTTTCCTCTGACGCAGCCGGTGAGCTTCATCAACAATCAACAGATCATATTGTGTATGTGGTATCTGCATTGGAGAAATGACCCAATTTTTCTTTAATCCACGAAGACTGCCAAATACATTTTTCATAGTTTCGCGAAGGGATTGTTGGGGCACTACATAAGCAATTTTAAGTTCAGGTAATTCCTGCAGGGCTTTCATCAAAGTGAGTGTATTTGAATCTAAATCGTTCGGATCAAAATTTTCGTTGGAGAATATGGTCATTTTCTTGTCATACAGCAGTTTCATCAAATATACGCCGAGAATGGTCTTTCCCGTTCCGGGTCCGCCCTGTACTACGCAGCTTAGGGCCCTGTCATTTTTTATGGCATCAGCCAAATCTTTTATAATATTTACTACTGTCTGAAACTGGTCATTGCTCAAGGCATTGAAAGGCGAATACTTGAATAAATCGCTGTTTTCAATTTCCGCGGCTTCCTGATTGGCCAGATTCTTTTTGACAAGGTAATCCCAAATCTCACGGAAACGCTTTTCATAGATGGAACGATTGAAATAGTTATGTGCCTGAAGACCGGCATTTCCGTTTTGCAACTGAAATTTGCCGTCTGCAGACATATGCTTGATCAAATATGCTTCCAAATCCAGTATGACAGACTTATTGAAAGTATCATCTGTAATGATATGGAGTTGTGTCAATTGTCTGCGGTCAGGATTTTGCCAATGCTGTGATGCACGGATTGAGGCATCCAGTGTTTCGCCGACATAGGCTTCTGTTTCATTGTTAATGACATAAACAACAGGCCAGTCAGAGCCGTAAGGCATGATTCGCAACTGGTCTTGTGTATGTTCATCGAATACAAGTGTTTGAAAAACAGCCATAGTTATCCCTCGTATTCCGTATACTTTTTGCTGTTGCCTTTTGCCTTATCAACAGGATACTTTGCCCGGTTCTGCGCAATCTTTTTGCGAATGATTTCCGTGGGATCCAACTGCAGTTTATCTGCCAACATATAGCAATAAATCAATACATCAGCCAACTCTTCGCTGACTTTTTCCATATTGCCCCGGTCACCCCATTGATAACATTCCAACAGTTCTCCTGCTTCGATGGAAATGGATTTTGCAAGGTTTTCGGGTGTATGAAATTTAGTCCACTCTCGTTCTTTGTTAAATGTTCGAATATCTTCAATGACTTCTTTCATAAGTTGCATTCCGCCGTTCTTTGTTTTCCTGCGATTCCGTCAGTATTATATCACGTGGTAAGGAATATGTGCAACTGAAACAGATAGTATTTCATGCCCCGCCCGTCCGCGTCCCCGGCAGAGGAGCATAGCATACGGGCCCTGTATCATTGCGGTGATGCCGCTGTGATGCAGGGCCCTGCCGGTCATTGCAATTCGTTCGGGCGGAACCAGCAATAGCTGGTCACACAGGTCTCATTGTTCGGGTCCAGGTCAAACTCATACACGGTAAGGCAATAACCGTCCGGCAGCTCGTACCAGCCCACCGTTTTAGTCCCCGCCTTTCCAGTATGGGGCGCGTCCGCGGTGAACGGGCCCAGCAGCGATACCGCCACGCCGCCATCCGTGCCTCCGCACTGCGCGTAACGGCTGTTTTCGGCGATCAGGGCATTGAAGCGCTGCTCATACTGCGGGTTGGGCCCGCAGTGAATGACCAGCGGATGATCCAGATATTCCGCCAGCTCCGGCACCTGCTGCTCTGTATAGCCGTAAGACCGCAAAGTGCCGATGTACATCATCACATGGCGGGAGCCCTTTTTGCACACAAGCAGATCGCCCACCTGCAGATGTGTGCTGACCTCGCGCCAGTTTACGGTGTACTTCTTTTCGCGCGGCATGGGGGTGTTGATGTGCGAATTGTTGCTGTACACATAGTTGCCGCGGTAATCATTATACAAAATGATCATCTGCGCAAGGCCGGGATGGGCTTCAAGGCCGCACTGTTCATACACCCAGCGGGTATAGCCCGAGCAGTCAAAGCCGTATATATACTGCGTGCCCGCGCGGTAGTGCTTGGTGGTTTCAAGCGCCGTTCCCAGCGCGTAATCCGGCAGGGAGCGGAACATCCTGTCAAAATCCTGCCCGCCGAAATAGTAGCACACCCCCAGCGGAAATACAGCCTCCACCTGAGCGCCGGTATGCTCATTATAGCTTTTGAGGAAGGGGTTGCCCTCCTCCAGCATGGAAAAGGCCGCGTCCAGAAGCGGGCTGCGCTCCACCTCTGCGAACGCGGATGAAAGCAGCAGACACAGTGCAAGCAGGACAGCCGTTGTTGTTTTTCTTTTCATTTTCTTATTCCTCCTGACATATTTTTCAATCTGAAACCGCGCCGCGAAAGCGAGCTGTATCCCCTCCGGCACATCACTCTCCCTTCTGTTGCTCTGCCGCCATCTCAAGCACAGGCGCTCTCCTTACCCACACCCCTCTCATATTTACTAATGCCGCAAAAGCGGATTTGTTGCACAAAACCGGATAATTTTCCCGGCAGAGCCGATCCGGATGCTTACCAAAGGCAGCGCACAGGATCCCGCGGCTGCCCCGCCGCGGTGAATGTAAACCGCATAGCCGGAGGACCGTTGATCTGTCCGTGACCCCCTCCGCATGGAAATCATAGCATCCGTAAGCGCGCATTCATTCTGTTTGGCACGAAAAATGCTATACGGGCATAAAGGCAATCCCCGCCGGCCGTATGATCTGCCCCCGGATGAAGCACCGGTGCGTTGTTCGCGGCGGCTTATTGACAGAACATATGTTCTTATATATAATAGAAGCGTACCGAAACGGCATTTTTGCGGGAGGGATACATAAAGGGTATGGAAGAACGGCTGGGAGAACTGATCGCCCGGGTGAGAAAGGAAAAGGGGCTGAGCCGGCTGAAGCTGGGCGAAAAATGCGGCATCAGCCACACCGAGATCGCCCGCATTGAAAACGGCGGGCGCGCGGCGCCCTCCACGGCACACCTGTTTGCCATCGCGGACGCGCTGGAGCTGCCGAGGGATAAGCTGCTTTGCGCCGCGGGCTGCGGAGACGGGGAAAAGACGGCGCTGGAAAGGGCTTTTCCCGCCCTGAAAACGGAAAAACAAAAAGAAACGGCGGAAAAGATCGTACACGGCATCTGCCGCGGCGGCAGCCTGAAGGAAGAGGATCTGGACGAATTGTACCGGCAGGTAGAGTGCTTTATACGCGAAAGGACGAAAAAAGAGTGAGCGAAAACACGCTGCCCGCCCTGCCGCGGGCGGAATGGGCGCAGGAGGCGGCCCGGAAGGCGCTGCTGCTGTTCGGGGTGAAAAGCCTGCCCGTGCAGCCGGAGCACCTGTTCGCGCGGCTTTGCGGCAAGGCGGTGCTTTGCCCGTACGGGCAGGCAAAAGCCCTTCTGCACGCGGAGGATCCGCTGAACCTTGCGTGTACCGGGGCGGACGCCCGCACCCTGTACGTTGAGGAGGCCGGGCTGTACCTTACGGTGCTTCGCCCCTCCCCTTCCCCGGAGCGGGATCGCTTTACGCTGGCGCACGAGCTGGGACACATCCTGCTGGGCCACCTGCGGGATTTCGCGTGTACCGCGCTGGCAAAGGAAAAGGCCCCGGCAGAGGCCGGGGTGCTTGAAAAGGAAGCGGATCTTTTTGCCGCGGAGCTGCTTGCGCCCGCGGTGCTCATTTTTCCGCTGCTTTCTCCGCGCGGCCCGTTGGGGGCGGAGCAGCTGGGCACGCTGTGCGGCCTCAGCCGGGAAGCCGCGAAAGCGCGGATGGGGCTTGCAAAGATCTGCCCTTCCCTGCCGGATACGCCGGAGCTGTGCCCGGAGCTGTTTTACAGCGTGTGGGAAGAAGGCCCGAAGGGCATACCCCACCGCGTATGCGCCTCATGCGGGGCGCGCATATATGAAAACGCCGCCGTTTTCTGCCCCGGCTGCGGAAAGCGGCTGTCAAAGGGCAATGGCTCCCCGCGGGAAGGGCGGGATACGGCCATACGGGCATTGCCCCGGCCAAACCGCTGCCCCGCGGAGGGGCGGGCGCTGCCCGCGGCATACGCCTTCTGCCCGTACTGCGGCTTTCCCGCACTGATGAACCGCGAGCTGCAAAGGGAAGCGGAAAACAGACGGCGCACGGCGGCGGATACCGGTCACGAGGGGCGGTTCTCTCTCTTTCCCGCCGCGGCATACCTGAAATGGCTGCTGCATCAGCACGGGAAGACGGACGCAGCGCTGGCGCTGGAAGAAGGCCGTCTGCTTGCGGACGCGGAGGGCTGCCTGCTCTATCTTGGGCCGGACGGGAAACGCGCGAGGGCCATTGCCGAAAGCAGCCGTGAAATACTGGGGCTTTCTGAGCGCGTGACCGGCAAAAGGGGCGTGATCGACATCTACGCGTGCTCGGAATATCAGGACCGGGACGGCTTTCCCGGCCTGAGCGAAAAGGAATTTGAAGAAATACAGAAAAGTACAGCGGTATAGAACGATATACAGTTGCTTACAGGCGCTGCCTGTGATAAGCATATAAGGGGCGTTCCCGGGGGGACGTCCTTTTTGTTAGGGAAACACTGATTAATTGAGGTGGGTTCAGATGCGAGTTAGGTTTGAAAAATGTGTTCGTCCATTTTTCAAACAGCCCATCAATGCATCATCCGGAGGCACATCACATAGTTTTGTGCAAGATGCGATCGCAAAAATCGAAGGTTTACTGGATGTAAATCAAGATTTTTGCGAAAAGCAGATTGTGCAAAAGGCGCCGCAGATGAGACCGCCGAATTAATCAGCGTTTCCTTAGCAAATGAAAGGAGAAAATGAATATGAGCAACAGCCTGATCACCGTGAAGGAGGTAGCGCGCCGCGCGCTGCCCCGTCTGATGGAAAACCTGGTATTCCCCTCCCTTGTGTACAGGGATTTCAGCAATGAATTTGTGCCCGGAAAGGGCGCGAAGGTGCAGATACGCAAGCCCGTGGTGCTTACCGCGAGCGATTTTGACGAAACCAGCGGCACCTCTCCCGAAAGCGTGAACGAAAGCACCGTGGATGTGGAGCTGGACCGCCTTGCCACCGTGGATGTGGAATTCGGCGCGCTTGAAAGCGCGACGGATATCGATTCTCTGGAGCGCCTGTTCATCGCGCCCGCCGCCGCTGCGCTGGCCGAAAAGATCAACGCGGACGGCCTGCTCCTCTACAGTGAGGTGGCCAACCACACCGGCACGCCGGGCACCACGCCCGGCACGCTTGCCGCGATCGCCGCCGCGGCAAAGGTGCTGAACGAAAACAAAGCCCCGCTTTCGGATCGCTGTGCCGTGTGGGATCCCGCCGCCAACGCCGCCTTCCAGCAGCTTCCCGCGCTGGTGAACGCCGAAAAGAGCGGCTCCACCCGCGCCCTGCGCGAGGGGGCGATCGGCAGGGTGTTCGGCGTGGATCACTATATGGCGCAGGGGGTAAAGCAGATCACCTCCGCCGGCCTTTCCGCGGGCGGCACCTCCGCCACCGGCCCCGTTGTGAAAACCTCCGTTTCCGCCAAAAACAAGATCACCCTTGTAAGCAACGGCACCGCCTCCGCCACCCTTACCGGCTCCCTCAAAAAGGGCGATATCCTTGTGCTGGGCGGCAAGAGCTTTACCGTGGCCGAGAACTGCACCGCGGATGATGATGAGATCACCGTAACGCTGAACGGCACTGTGACCGCCTCGGCGGGCGACAGCGTGCAGACGGTGTGCGGCGGCACGCAGAACCTGATGTTCCACAAAAACGCCTTCGCCTTCGTTACCCGCCCGCTGTGCGCCCCCGCCGGTGTGGAAAGCTACACCACCGGCTACAACGGCATCACCCTGCGCGTATGCCGCGGGTACGATATGAAGCACAAAAAGGATATGCTGTCCATGGATGTGCTGTACGGCTACAAGGCGGTATACCCCGAGCTGGCCGTGCGCGTGCTGGGCTGATGGGAGCGGCTGCCGAGGAAGGCGTTATGCGCCTGATCAATAATTTTTTTGAAAGCTACCGGTACACGGGAACATTTGAGATCAGAAACGGCCGCCTGATCCTGCCCGCCGCGGAGCCCTGCGGAACGCGGGTGCTGATCGAGGGGAGCCGTTTTTCGGACGGGCTGCATATCCTTGAGGATGTGCCGCAGTTTGACCGGGACGAAAGCTTTTCGGGCACGGTGCGCGTGCTGACCCCGCCTGAGCACTTCATACGCCTTTGCAGAAAGCTGGAGGAGGAAAGGGAGAAGGCCGGGCTGACGGGCGAACGCTTCGGTGATTACGGCTATACCCGCCTCCCCGGCGAAAGGGAACGGCTGCTGCTTGAGGAGCTTGCCCCCTACAGGAGGATGTTTTCAGAATGAAGACCCTGACGGACGAAATGAGCGAGGTGTTTTTCGCCTATGCCCACGCGCTGCCCTGCGGCCCCGTGCCCCTACCGGAAAAAAGAACGCTGCGGTGCGCGTGCGTGCAGACGGGCAGCTCTCCGGCGGAGGAGAACGGCGTGCCGGCGGTCACCGTGCGCTTCCGCCTGCTTTCAAGGGACGCCGCAGGGCTGCGCGCCGGAGATCTGCTTGAGCGCGCGGCGGACGGCGCGAAAATGTGCGTAACGAGGGACGCGCTGCCCGCTCCCGCCTCCTCCCCGCTGGGGCTGTATCTCTTTGAAGCGGAAAGAAGGTATATACCGGGCTGACGCCTGTTTCGAACGAAAGCAGGGCAGACCACGCTTGCTTTCGACAACATCGGTTTCCTGTAAAAAGGCGTTTCCGCGAATGCGGGAACGCTCTTTTTACGGCCGGAAATGGATTACGGAATCACTGATCAATTCGCCAGGCTCATCTGCGGCACCTTTTACGCAATCTGCTTTCCGCGAAAATCTCGATTTACCTCCAGTAAACCTTCGATTTTCTTAGTCGCATCTTGCGCAAAATTCGCTCGCATCTGAACCTGCCTCATTTGATCATTGCTTCCTTGGAAGCGGCTTTCAGCCGCTCCTCGGCGACGCGCATGTCGCCGCCTGCGGATCGGAAATCGAAGGGCTGCGGCCCTTCGATGCATCCCGGGGAGGGAAACGAACAACAGCCCGCGAACGGGGGCAGGGCGTTACTGCTTTCAGGTGATGCATCTCCGAGGCAGGCTGACATCGGGGATAATAACATCTTTCCAAAGCTATTCACTTGAGTCATCCACAGTAAGCGAGGCTGCCGCAGGTTTTCCGCGGCGGCTGTGAAAGGACGGTGATACCGATATTTACACAATATACCCTGCAGGATCTCCGGGAGGCGTGCGGGCAGGGGCAAAAGGAGCAGTTCCTTCTGGAAGCGATGGACGCGTACCGCGGCAGCAGGGATCACACCCGGGCTCGGGAAGCCATGGAATACTTTATGGGGCGCAACATCGCCATCATGAACAAGTACATCCTCAAGGCCGAGGTGGAAACGGTGAAGGACGCCTACGGGCGGGAAAGGCGCGCCGCGCGCACGGTGCGCGTGGAGGGCAACCGCCTGCCCTGCGGCTTTTTCAGGCGCGCGGTGATGCAGCTTTCGCAGTACCTGCTTTCAGGCGGGGTGATCCTGCCCGAGGAGAAGCACAAGAAGGCGCTGGGACCCGGCTTTGACAAAGCGCTGGAGCAGGCGGGAGAGATGGCGCTGGTGCAGGGCGTGTGCTGGGTGGAGGTGCGCGACGGGCACACGCAGGTGATCCCCGCCGCGGAAGGCAGGCTGTGCGGCTTTTTTCCCCTCTATGATGAAATGACGGGCCGCCTGGGGGCGGGGGCGCGGTTCTGGCAGCTGAACGAAAACAAAAGGCTGCACCTGCAGCTTTTTGAACAGGACGCCGTTTCGCTGTACCGGCTGGAGGACAGCGGCCTGCATTTGCTGCGCAGGGAGGGCTGCCGCGGGCTGTGCGTGTTTCCCCTTTATGCCAACAACGAGCGCGAGAGCGAACTGACAGAGCCCATCCGCCGCAAGATAGACGCCTACGACAGCATCCTTTCGGATCTGGGCAATAATCTGGACCGCGCCAATGAGGTGTACTGGGTGCTGAACAATTTCGGCGGGCAAACGCAGCAGGCGCTGGAGGTGGTGGAGGAGATCAACCGCCTGAAAACGGTGATCAACCGCTCGGACGGGCAGGGCGGAGCCACCGCGGATGTGAAATGCGTGGAGGTGCCCTGGCAGGCGAGAAAGACCGCGCTGGATATACTGAGGCGGGAGCTGTACAGCGATTTTATGGCGCTGGATATGGACGCGCTGAAGGGCGGCAGCCTTACCAATGTGGCCATACGCACCGCCGCGGCCGATCTGGACCTGAAGGCCAACGCCTTTGAATGGCAGTGCTTCTGCTTTGTGCAGAGCGTGCTGGAGCATCTGGGCATCCGCAGCGAAAACATCTCCTTCCGCCGCCAGTGCATCTCCAATGCCCACGAAACGCTGCAGGATATCTGCCTCATGCGCGGCGATATCGACCGCGCGTGCGCGCTGCGGCTCAACCCCTATATCGATCAGGATGAGGCGCTGCGCCTGAGCAAAAAGGAAAGGGAGGAACACAAATGAGGCAGATCCTCGCGGCACTCGGCCCGCTTCCGCTGGGATATCAGGGCGAAAGCGGGGCAAGAGAGATCCGTTTTGAAAAAACGGCGGAGGAAGGCAGCGGGCAGTGGACCCTGCTGGTGCAGCGCCCCGGCGACGAGGCCCCCTACCCCGCCGTGACGGAGGAAAGGGACGGCTGCCTGATCTGGCGGCCGGACAGCACGGACACCGCGAAAAGCGGCACCGGCCTGTGCGAGCTCAGATACACGGAGGGCAGCAGCGTGGTAAAAAGCCGCGTGTGGAAAACGGAAACGCTGCCCGCCCTGGGGCAGGAGACCGAGCCGCCTCCGCCCGCCGAAAGCTGGACAGGGCAGGTGATCAGCGCCGCGCTCCGGGTGGAAAACGCGCTGCGCACCGCGCCCGTCATATCCGCCGAAACAGGCAACTGGCTTTTGTGGAACGCCGAACAGGGCGCCTATGCCGATTCCGGCCTGCCCGCGCGGGGCGAAAAGGGCGATACGGGAGACCGCGGGGAGACCGGCAGCGTGAGCAGCGTGAACGGGAAAAGCGGAACGGCAGTCACGCTTTCGGCTAAGGACATGGCCTGCGGCGAACCCGGCGAAAGCACCCGCACAGGCGGAAATCTTAAGAACACGCCCCCTGAGGCAGGGGAAAACGGCCTGCTTGAGGTGACCGCCGTATACGGAAAAACCGCCGTTGCGGCGGACGGGCGGCTGCTGGGCGCCCGCCCGGAGGCGCTGTGCTGTGTGGGAGCCAATCTTCTTTCCCCCGCCGGCACAGCCGCTGTGTGCGCCGATGCCGGCGGCACGGTGTACCGCCTGACGGGGCCGTATACGGAGATCACCTGCCTGTACAGCGACGGGAGCACAGAGACCCCCGTGCCGGACGCGGATGGCTGCTTTACGCTGAGCGGCACGGCCATGCTGACGGTAACAGGCGCGGATGCGGATACCCGGCTTTGCGTGCGCGGGCACGAAACCGAGGAAGCCTACCTGCTCACGAGCGTTCCCGTGCCCTTCCCCTCCGCGCTTTTTACCGGCGGCATGCACAGCATACGCACCGGCCACACGCCCGCGGAGGATGAGATCTCCGGCATGACCGCAACAAAAAGAATAGCGGTAAAGCGCCTGAAGGATTGTACGCTGCTCCGTTCCACCTCCGTTGAAAACGCGTGGTATGTCACCTCCGGCATGCAAAGCGTGCCCCTGCCCGGCAGCAACAACTATGTGATATCGGCCGCAAACGGCGCGGGATGGACCTGCGTAGCCTACAACACGCTCAAGACCGGCAGCCGGGACCGGGTGATGAGCCATGTTGTGCGCAGCTCGGGCAGAGGGATCATCTTTCTGGATTCGCGCTATGCCGCCTTCTGGCAGGCAAATGACGCGGAGGGGCTGAAGGAGGCGCTGGGCGATACGGAGGTGGCCTGGGTGATGACTGATGCCTACACCGAAACAGCCGCGCTGCCCGCCCCGCTTTGCCTCACCGTACACACCCGGGCCGGAGGCACGGAGGAAATGACGGTGCAAAACGGCGAAGGCCCCGTGCCCGATTACGCCGCGCGCCGCTATGCCTCCCTGCAGGATGTGCTGGAGCGGAACGACCGGCGCGTGAGCCGCCTGATCTCGGCGCTTGAAGCCGCGCTGGGCGGCACCTTCACCAAGGGCGACGCGGAAACGGTATTTGAGAGAAGCGCGGAGGGATGAAGAGATATCCCCGAAAATACAGGGAATTACAAAGCAATACAGTTGCATACACAGATGCCGTGCCTATAATGGTAAACGGAAATCATGTTTGCTGACACACCCCCCCGGAAGGACACGCGAAGGCGCGTGTTTTTTTGTGCCCGCAAAACACGGTTTTCCGGTATTTGCCCTGCGGGGCCAAAGAAGGAGGAAATGAATGGAACAGAAGGACAATGTGCCCGGGAACGCTGCGGCGGTCTCCTGGGAGGAGGCACTGGGCGCGCTGGGGCTCAGCGCCGGGCAGACAGAAGCGCTCACGCAGGCGCACGAAAGAGAGGTGACCGGAAGAGAGGATGCCCTGCGCCGCGAATATGAGCAGCGGCTATCGGACAGCGCGGGCGAATACACGCACCGCCTGCGCCACATGGCGCTGATGGATGCCCTTGAAAAGGAGGGCGTACAGGAAAAGGAGCTGCGCCTGCTGCTTGAAAAGAACGCGGATGAATCCCTGTTCGCGGAGGGCGCGGACGGCTCTCCCGACGCCTCCGGCGTTGCCGGCATGCTGAAAAGCCGTTACCCCGTATGCTTTGCAAAGAAGGAGGATACGCGGGTAAGCCCGCCGCTCTCCCCCGTAAGCACAGGCATGGACGACCTGGATGATAACGCCTATTACCGCGCAGTGTTAGGGAAACGCTGATTAAATGAGGTGGGTTCAGATGCGAGTTAGGTTTGAAAAATGTGTTCGTCCATTTTTCAAACAGCCCATCAATGCATCATCCGGAGGCACATCACATAGTTTTGTGCAAGATGCGATCGCAAAAATCGAAGGTTTACTGGATGTAAATCAAGATTTTTGCGAAAAGCAGATTGTGCAAAAGGCGCCGCAGATGAGACCGCCGAATTAATCAGCGTTTCCTTAGCAAATGAAAGGAGAAAATGAATATGAGCAACAGCCTGATCACCGTGAAGGAGGTAGCGCGCCGCGCGCTGCCCCGTCTGATGGAAAACCTGGTATTCCCCTCCCTTGTGTACAGGGATTTCAGCAATGAATTTGTGCCCGGAAAGGGCGCGAAGGTGCAGATACGCAAGCCCGTGGTGCTTACCGCGAGCGATTTTGACGAAACCAGCGGCACCTCTCCCGAAAGCGTGAACGAAAGCACCGTGGATGTGGAGCTGGACCGCCTTGCCACCGTGGATGTGGAATTCGGCGCGCTTGAAAGCGCGACGGATATCGATTCTCTGGAGCGCCTGTTCATCGCGCCCGCCGCCGCTGCGCTGGCCGAAAAGATCAACGCGGACGGCCTGCTCCTCTACAGTGAGGTGGCCAACCACACCGGCACGCCGGGCACCACGCCCGGCACGCTTGCCGCGATCGCCGCCGCGGCAAAGGTGCTGAACGAAAACAAAGCCCCGCTTTCGGATCGCTGTGCCGTGTGGGATCCCGCCGCCAACGCCGCCTTCCAGCAGCTTCCCGCGCTGGTGAACGCCGAAAAGAGCGGCTCCACCCGCGCCCTGCGCGAGGGGGCGATCGGCAGGGTGTTCGGCGTGGATCACTATATGGCGCAGGGGGTAAAGCAGATCACCTCCGCCGGCCTTTCCGCGGGCGGCACCTCCGCCACCGGCCCCGTTGTGAAAACCTCCGTTTCCGCCAAAAACAAGATCACCCTTGTAAGCAACGGCACCGCCTCCGCCACCCTTACCGGCTCCCTCAAAAAGGGCGATATCCTTGTGCTGGGCGGCAAGAGCTTTACCGTGGCCGAGAACTGCACCGCGGATGATGATGAGATCACCGTAACGCTGAACGGCACTGTGACCGCCTCGGCGGGCGACAGCGTGCAGACGGTGTGCGGCGGCACGCAGAACCTGATGTTCCACAAAAACGCCTTCGCCTTCGTTACCCGCCCGCTGTGCGCCCCCGCCGGTGTGGAAAGCTACACCACCGGCTACAACGGCATCACCCTGCGCGTATGCCGCGGGTACGATATGAAGCACAAAAAGGATATGCTGTCCATGGATGTGCTGTACGGCTACAAGGCGGTATACCCCGAGCTGGCCGTGCGCGTGCTGGGCTGATGGGAGCGGCTGCCGAGGAAGGCGTTATGCGCCTGATCAATAATTTTTTTGAAAGCTACCGGTACACGGGAACATTTGAGATCAGAAACGGCCGCCTGATCCTGCCCGCCGCGGAGCCCTGCGGAACGCGGGTGCTGATCGAGGGGAGCCGTTTTTCGGACGGGCTGCATATCCTTGAGGATGTGCCGCAGTTTGACCGGGACGAAAGCTTTTCGGGCACGGTGCGCGTGCTGACCCCGCCTGAGCACTTCATACGCCTTTGCAGAAAGCTGGAGGAGGAAAGGGAGAAGGCCGGGCTGACGGGCGAACGCTTCGGTGATTACGGCTATACCCGCCTCCCCGGCGAAAGGGAACGGCTGCTGCTTGAGGAGCTTGCCCCCTACAGGAGGATGTTTTCAGAATGAAGACCCTGACGGACGAAATGAGCGAGGTGTTTTTCGCCTATGCCCACGCGCTGCCCTGCGGCCCCGTGCCCCTACCGGAAAAAAGAACGCTGCGGTGCGCGTGCGTGCAGACGGGCAGCTCTCCGGCGGAGGAGAACGGCGTGCCGGCGGTCACCGTGCGCTTCCGCCTGCTTTCAAGGGACGCCGCAGGGCTGCGCGCCGGAGATCTGCTTGAGCGCGCGGCGGACGGCGCGAAAATGTGCGTAACGAGGGACGCGCTGCCCGCTCCCGCCTCCTCCCCGCTGGGGCTGTATCTCTTTGAAGCGGAAAGAAGGTATATACCGGGCTGACGCCTGTTTCGAACGAAAGCAGGGCAGACCACGCTTGCTTTCGACAACATCGGTTTCCTGTAAAAAGGCGTTTCCGCGAATGCGGGAACGCTCTTTTTACGGCCGGAAATGGATTACGGAATCACTGATCAATTCGCCAGGCTCATCTGCGGCACCTTTTACGCAATCTGCTTTCCGCGAAAATCTCGATTTACCTCCAGTAAACCTTCGATTTTCTTAGTCGCATCTTGCGCAAAATTCGCTCGCATCTGAACCTGCCTCATTTGATCATTGCTTCCTTGGAAGCGGCTTTCAGCCGCTCCTCGGCGACGCGCATGTCGCCGCCTGCGGATCGGAAATCGAAGGGCTGCGGCCCTTCGATGCTTCCCGGGGAGTTACCGGGCAGCAGCCTGCGACAAAAAACAGGGCGTTTCCTGCTTTCACTTGGTTCATTCGTAAAAAGGAGCTGCGGCGGAACAAGATTTCCGCGGCAGCTCCGGTATGCACGGCTTTTCAATTCATCAAATAATCGCAGACAAAGCAAAAAGCACCAGCGCGTAAAACAGCTTTTCGCTCAGCAGGCAGTCAAGCATCGCGGAAATATCCGCAATGGACTCCACGCCCGCGCCGCTTCCCGTGATCAGCAACACATCCTTCAGGATGAAGGCGGCCAGCATGGCAAAGCCCGCCACCAGCAATATGCCCCTCAGCAGCGGAGAACGGCGGCGCTTTTTCTCCTTTTTTACAGGCGCCGGGGCGGAGACCTCCGCGGTTTCGGTCTTCGGCGCGTTCTGCGCGAAAACCGGGCGGGCGGGAGGCGCGGGCACCGCCTTTGAAAACGCGGGCACGGAGCCGTCATACGGCCCGGTGCGCACGGGGCGCTCCTCCCTCAGGTGCTCCGCCACCCTGTCCTTTTCGGCAGGCGGCAGGGCGTTCCACTCCTCCAGCGTATAGCCGGTGCACATCGTTTCCGCCCCGCAGCGGCAGTTTTGCTTCTCTTCCGTATTTTCATGCTCCGCCACGCCGAATTCACGACAGCGCGGGCAGTAATACACATATTTGCTCATCGTAATCCCTCCGCAGGCTTTCTATCGGCCTGCCTTATTCTATCACACCGCCCGTCAAAATAAAAGAGCACAGAAACCGGCGGGGCGGCTCCGCCTCCCGGGGAAGAGAAAAAAGGAGGCTCGCGAATGAAAAACACCCTGCCGGCTTTGCTGAGCAGCCTGTATATGTGCGGAAAAGCCGTACCCGTCCTTTACGAAAATGAACCCCTCTGCCGGCTTTCTCTGCCCTGCCTGCGCGTAAGGGAGGTACCGGGATGCCCGGGGCGGGGCGGCACGCTTGAGATCACCGCCCTTACGGACAGCCGTTTTCCGCAGCAGGCAAGCTGGTTTCTGCTTCTGCTCTCGCGGCTTCCGGGCATACTGAAACCGCCCGTGCCATCATGCACGGGCGGCCCTGTCAGGATCACCTGCACCATCAGGGCTTGCAGCAGCCGCCCGGCACATAGCCCAGGCTGACGGCATCCTCCCGTCTGGCAAAGAACTCCATATTGCCTTCGTTCATCTTTTTCACATTGGGGCAGTCCGCAAAATGCAGCTTCATCGTTTTCCGGTTGCCCACATAGGCGGGGTCGCCCTCCGGCCGCTCATACATTTCCTTCAGCGTCACCCTTTTCCCGTCCGTCACCGCCATCACGGTGCCGGAATCCCTTGTGAGCCACACGGAGCAGTGCGCGGCGGTCAGGGCGGTAAGCGTGCTTTCGGAGGGATGGCCGAACGCGTTATCCGCGCCCACGCTGATCACGGCATAATCCGGAGAAACAGCCTTCAGAAAGCGGGAGGAGGTGGAGGTATCCGCTCCGTGATGCCCCACGCGCAGCACATCGGCATCCAGATTTTCCCCCGCGGCGATCAGCGCGCTCTCGCCCCTGATCTCCAGATCCGCCGCGATCAGGAAGGATACCTCTCCGTAATCGATCCGGACAGCCACGGAGCGGTCATTCGCGCTGCCATCCGGCAGATCGGCACAAAGCAGCGTTACCTGCGCCTCCCCCAGCGGAAAGGAGGTGCCGTTTTCGGCCGTCACAAAAAGCGTGCCTGCCTGCGCCGCGGCGTCAAAAAGCGGCTGCAGGGGCTGCATATCCGGTGTATCCAGGGAGGAGGCATACACCGTTTTGAAGGTTTTTTCTTTCAGCAGCTTGCTGAGGCCGCCAATATGATCATCATGGTCGTGCGTGATCACAAGCACCTCGGGCTGCTCCGCGCCCTGCGCGGTAATAAAGCCGTTCACCCGGTTTCCCATATCCGCCGGTCCGGCGTCGATCACCATCACATGCTCTCCCGCACGCACAACGGTACAGTCGCCCTGCCCCACATCCACAAAATACACCGCCATTTCGGGCAGAGCACTCTGCGCGGGCCCCCTGCCGGGGATCAGTACGGCAGCCAGCGCGAAAAGCGCGCAGACAACCGCAAGCACCGTGAACAGCAGCGGAAAAGTCCTTATCTTCTTCATTTTACATCCTCCGGTTTCCGTATCGATTATAACACCCGCGGGACCCGGTGACAAGTGATAAAAAGGAGCCTTGCATGAAAAACACACCGAAAAGCACAGCGCGCCCGGTCATTACCGATCCCGCCCGCCTCACGCGCGAGCGCCGCGAAAAAGCCGAAAGAGATGAAAAGCAGCGCGCGGATACGGCGCTCAGCGCCCTCTACAGCCGGGGAAAGAGGGAACGCTCATGACGGAGGTACGCATCCCGTGCTTACAAAGCCTCTGCACCCTGTATGACGCTCAGCCCCGGGAGGGCTGCCGCACCGGCGTTCCCGTGCCGTCGGGCGGCACCACGGCGCTTTCCGCCTACCATGCCTACAAAAGCTACCTCTTTTTTGATACGGAGGAGATCGCCGCTGCCCTCGCGCTGGGCAGTGTGCTCTCTCTGGGGCTGGATCTGAAAAGCGCCGGGGACGCCGGGGAAAGTGACGGCACCTTTCCCCTCCGCTTTTACCGCACGGATCTTACCGAAGACAGCAGCCTTGCCTCTGCCCATGACGGGCTGTCGGCCGTGCAGAGTGAAAACGCGCACTTTATCCGGTACGGAGAGCTGACCGCCCCCGGAAAGGGGCAGGCGGTGCAGAACGCCGTGTTCATGACGGGCGAAACCGCGGCGGACACCGCCGAAGCGCTGGGCATGGGCTATGCGCTGGGCGCCTTCATGCTGAAAAGCGGGCGCACCTTTTCAAACACGGGGGAGCCCTGGCGCGTGAGGCATCTTGAAAACATTGCCCTCGTGATCACGCTGAACACCGCGCCGGACACCCCGCCCCCGCCCCGTTCCCTGTACCCGCGCGCGCCCTATGCCTCGGGCAGCGAGGCGCGGCTCTGCTGCGTGTGCGACAGCGCTGCCCCGGCGCTGCTCATCTCCCACCGCGACAGTACGGCGGAGGATGCTTCCCCGGGGCCCTGGAGCGAAGAAACAGAAGCACTGCTTGATGAGGAGGGCTTCGTGATCGTGGACGCGCCGCCTCCGGGCACGCTGCGCCTTTACCGGGCAAGGCTGCCGGGCGGCAGCGAATATACGGAGTGCGCCTTCCCGGTCACCGGCCTTCCCCTGCCCGTCATCACGCGCGTCACGCCCGCGCGCACCGGCAGGCGCGTCATCTTTCATGTGGAGGGAAACGCCGGAAGGGGCGGCGCGCGGCTGCTGCTTGAGGACAGCGTGATCGGCTTTCTGGGCGGGGAGCAGAGAGATACGGAGGCGGAAGCGCTGTTTGACGGCGGCAATACGCAGGCGGAGCTGCGGCTGGAATCGGTATACGGAGGCAGCAGCGCGGTATGCCGGGTGTCCCTGCCGCAGGAGCTTCCCTTTTCGCCGCCCGCGCTCACCTTTCGCGGCATAAACGGGCAGGATCTAGGCCTGCGCCTGCTCTCACTGCCCGAGCCGGTGCTGAGGGAAAAGGGAGAGTACTTCCGCTGCGAGGGGCGTGAAAGGGACGCCTTTGTAAGCGAGGGGACCGATGTATTCTGCTGCAGCGAGGTGTGCTTTGCCCTGTCGGCGGAAAACGCGTCTCCCGGCCGCAAGGCGGCGGAATACCTGAGCGGCGAAGGGGACGCGGTGTTTTCTCCCCTTGAAAACAGGGTGTACCGCATGCGTATCACAAGCGCCGCCGCGGAGCGTTTTTCGGGCAACGGGGGCGTGACATTGCGCGTGCAGGCGCTGCTCTCCCCCTTCTACCGCAGGGCCGATGAATGCCCCGTGCCGCTCTTTTGCGGAGAAAACACCGTTTTCAACGCCGGCTGTGTGCGCTGCTTCCCGAAGCTGCGCCTGGAGTGCACGGGCGGCACGGATTCCGTATCGGTAAACGGGCGGCTTTTCCGGGTATACGGGCAGCAGGGAGAGGTGATCATCGATGCGGAGGAAAAACGCGTGATCACCCCGGACGGGCAGCCGGCTGAGGACACGGAGGGCGATTTTCCCTTTCTGGACACGGGAGAGAACACCGTGATCCTTTCCCCGGGCACCTCCGGCTCCATCCTGCCCGGGGCAAAATATCTGTAACAGCGCCGGGCAGAATAATCACGGTTCATTTCAAACCGCCCCGGCGCTTCAGACGAAGGAGGATATATATCGATCAATGACGGAACTGAGAATATTTGACAGAGAACGGCAGGATTACGATTCCGGCGGCACGCCCTTCACGGCGCTCAGCGGCGAATGCGAGGAGGAGGCGGGCGGGGATTACAGCATCACGCTGTGCGTAACGCGGGAGGAGGCGGAAAAGAGAAAGCTGCTGCCCGCGCTGGGGCGCGTGATCACCGTACCGGCGGGCGTAAAGCATTTTCCGCAAAAGTACATCGGCGCCCTGCCCGCCGCGCGTGAGATCTTCTGCGTGTGCGGGCCGATGCGCCAGATCACCAAACAGGTGACCAGGCGAAGCGGCGGCATAGAATACCCGGAGGAATACCGCGTGAATGTGCGCGGAGAGATACCGGTATACGCCACGCCCCACGCCCCGCGCGCCCTGTTCTTTCTGTGCCACGGGGACGAGGTCACCCTGCTCAAAGATGAGGGCTCCCGCTGGCTGTGCCTGTGCAAGAACGGCAAATGCGGCTATATCCCGCTTGGCGCGCTGCGCTTTCAGCGGGAGGAGCAGGGCAGCGTGCTTTCCGCCGCGCTTGAAAAGGAGGGAACGGCAAGCCTGCAGCCCTTCCGCGTATACAGCATGAGCCTGAAGGACGGGCGGCTCATCACGCTGAAGGCAAGACACATATACTTTGACTCCGCCGCCGAGGACGGCGGTGAAACGGAATTCTGCAACGCGCCGCTTTCCGCCGTGTGCGAAAAGCTGACGCAGATGAACGGCATCATCACCTTCCGCCCGGCCGGGGAATGCTACATCACCGGCGTCTTTACGGGCAGCGCGGCCGGGATCGCGGCGGAGCTGTGCGAAAAATACGGCCTGCAGCTGATCCGGGACGGCCGGGAGGCCTGGCTGCTGCCCGGCAACCCCGCCGAAAAGGCCTTCACCGCCGAAACGGGAAAGGACATCACCGCCTTTGAGATCTCCGAGGACGCGTCCGGCACCGTTACCCGCTTCATCCCCTGCGTGGACGGCGCGGAATATGACAGCATCGATTCGGACCGCGCCGCATCGCAATACCCCGTGCGCAGCGAGCGCGTGGAGGGCGATACCTATGATGACGCGCTGCGCAGGATCAGCCAAAGGGTGGAGCAGGGCTGCGACCTGCCCCGTGAATGCATCACCGTGGCCTGCGTGCCGGGAGCGCTGGAGGAGGCAGGCCTGTATGACGCGGTCACAGTGAAGGACGCGGCCTCCGGCACCGAAAAAACGGGCAGGATCACCCGCCTTGTGCGCGATGTGATCTGCCCGCGCACGGTGAACATCCGGTTGGGAAGCACGGCGCGCGAGGAACCCGGAAAGGTGCTCGCGGAAAGAAACAGCTGGAATACGGTGGTGTGAAAAGGCGTTCATCAACGCGTCAGCAAACGGAGGATATACTATACAGCCATGATCACGGCAAAGGAATTTTGTGAAAAGGTAATGATCCCCGTAAACGAAAAATGGGGCTATATCTGGGGCAAACGCGGCCAGGTGTGGACGAAGGAGGAGCAGGAGAACGCAACACGCGATACCACCCGCCTGTACGGGGCAAAATGGATCGGCAAAAGGGTGTGCGACTGCTCCGGGCTGGTCACCTGGGCTGCGGGCGAGCTGGGGCTGCAGGTGTACCACGGCAGCAACACCCAGTACCTGAAAGAATGCGGCGAAAAGGGCAGGCTTAAGCACGGCATGCGGGAGGACCAAAAGCCGCTGGTGCCGGGCAGCCTGGTGTTTCTGCTGGAAAACGGGGTGCGCCACCATGTGGGCGTATACCTGGGCGGCGGTATGGCCGCGGAGGCCAAAAGCACCGCCGCGGGCGTGGTGGTCTCCCCCGCCTCCCGCTTTGACGAATGGGGAGAGCTTTCCGGTGTGGATCACAGCACGGCGGCGGAGCCTTTCGCGCGCGAGACCGTAAAAAAGGGCAGCGCCGGCTATGCCGTAAAGGAAATGCAGCAGCGGCTCTCCGCTCTGGGCTTTGACTGCGGAACGGCGGACGGCCTCTGCGGCGAAAAAACACTGGCGGCGCTCATCCGCTTCCAGCAGAGCGCCGGTCTGAATGCCGACGGCATCTGCGGCCCCGACACCTGGAATGCCCTGCTTGAAACAGAAAACAGCGCGGAGGAACAGCCGGACAGCCCCGAAAAGCAGCTCTCCCCCTGCCTGAACGAGCTTACGGACGCGCTGGAGCAATTGTGCCTCGCGCTGCGCGCCCTTGCAAAAACAGAAAGGAGCATATGATATGACGGAGATCCTCATTGCCGTGCTGCCGGCGCTTTTCACGCTCATCGGCACGGTGACGACCGCCGTACTGGTCAACCGGAAGAGCCTGACGCTCATCCTGTACCGGCTGGACAGGGCGGAGGAAAAGCTGGACGCGCTTTTCAGGCAGACGGAAGCCCTTCGTGAAAGTGAAAGAGCCGTCCGCGCGGGCAGACAGGAAAGGCCCTTCTGCCCTCAAAACAGAAAAAGACGGGCCCCGTCAGCGAAAGGATGTGTACAATGACCCATATGAAAGAAAAAACAGGCGATATCCTGCTCCGAGCGCTCAAAACCTTTGTGCAGACCGCCGGCTCCTGCCTGATCGCCGGGCTGGTGGACGCGGATCTTTTCAGCACGGACGGCGCGTTCTGGACCGGCCTGCTGCTCTCCTCGCTCGCGGCGGGGCTTTCCGCCGTGATGAACCTGTTTCTGCTGAAAAACGAATAGCCACGGGCGGATGAAAAACGGCGAACAGCCGCGGGTATCACGGAAGCGGTTCCGCGATACCCGTTTTTTTATCGGGAACAAAATCGCCTCCTCCCGCGTTATATGGGTGTTCCGCAAAAACCCGAAGGAGGAAATGAAAATGAAAAAGAAACTGATAGCTGCCATACTGGCCGCCATACTGCTGTGCTCGCTCCTGCCCGTAACAGGCGGGGCGGCGGCCACCTCCGGCACACGCGCCTGGGTGGCCACGCAAAACCGCGGCACGCTCAATGTGCGTTCTTCCTGCTCCACCGGTGCCGATAATGTGATCACCACCCTGCCCTGGGGCACGCAGATCACCTTCATGAGCTATTCCAACGGCAGCACCTGGATGTATATACAGTTCAACGGCAGCAACTATGTGGGCTACGGCTTTGTGATGAGCAAATACATCAGCTTTACCAACCCCGGCACGCCCGTCACCCCGCCCCCACAGCCCGTGCCCCCCGAACGCGGCATCGATTATTCCTCCTTCCGCCCGGTCACGCCCTACGCCGTCTATGCCAACCCCACGCGTGCCACCAGCTGGGTGAACCTGCGCTGGGCTCCCTCCACCGATGTGGATGTGATAGAGCGCTGCTACCAGTACCGTCAGCTGATCGTGATCGCTCAGAACAGCTCCTGGGCACAGGTGTATGACCCGGACAGCGGCGTGGTGGGCTTCATCTCCCGCACCTACATCAAGGATCTGGGGTATACCGTATACCTGAACGCCGTGAACGAGTGATAGCATTCTATCCGAAGGAGGTTATATCATTATGAATAAAAGGATCGTTGCCCTCATCCTTGCCGTGCTCACGCTCCTCGGTGCTGCCGCCGCGGAGGAAAGCCGTGTGCTGAGCATATCCACCGACAGCGGCTTTGCCATTACTGTATCCGTGCCGGACGGATACCGGGCGGAAAGTGAAGCGGCCCTGTACGGGGCTCCCATTTCCGTCACCTATTTTCTGCCGTCAGAGCCTTCCCGTGCCCGCATGACGCTCACGATCGCTTTTGACGAGGAATATGCCGGGCGCTCCTTTTCAGACCTTACCGCGGCGGAAAAAGAGCAGCTGTTCTGCGCCGAGGCCGTGGACATGATCTCCCCCGCGATAAGCTATGCCCGCACCGCGGGCGGCACGGAACTGTGCGTGCTGAACGAAAACAGTGAGGCCGATGAATATGTGCTGCTGATCACCCTGTACAACGGCTATTGGGCGGAGGTGCTGATCGAAAAGGACGATACCTCCGTGCAGATCACGGAGGAGGAAATCGAGACGGGGATCGAACTGATGAACAATATACTTTCGAAAGCAAGCAGGACGTTACCTGCTTGCTTTCGATCCATTCATTTCCTGTAAAATGGCATTTTCGATAATCCGTATATACCGAAAATGCTCATTTTACGGCCGGAAATGAATATAGGAAGCGGCTTTCAGCCACTCCTCGGCGACGCGCATGTCGCCGCCTGCGGATATTGAGGCTGCACAGCAGCCTCCGAAAGCAAGCGGGGCAAGCCGCGCTTGCTTTCGACAACATCCGTTTCCTGTAAAATGGCGTTTCCGGTGAGTCGTATACACTGGGAACACTCATTTTACGGCCGGAAACGGATAGCGGATGCGGCTTTCAGCCGCTCCTCGGCGACGCACATGTCGTCGCCTGCGGATAGGAAATCGAAGGGCTGCGGCCCTTCGATGCATCCTGATGGGGCGGGCAAATAGCTCTTTGATGCATCCCGGTGGGGCGGGCGAATAGCTCTTTGATGCATCCCGGTGGAGTGGGAAAACAGCTCTGCGATGCATCCAAAGGCGGGTAGGCATACAATTGCCGGGAATGAAAAATCTGTTCATAATAAATTGATCCGCGGTCAGGGGTCGCTGCAGAGGTCTTCCTCTGCGGCGGCCCTTTTTTGTGTCCTTTTTCGCAAAAGAGCTTGACAGACGGAGGAAAGCGTTATAATATATCTTTTGTTATATAACGCTTGGTTTTTTTAATGAGGTGTTCTATGCCGCCCAAAGTAAGGATCACGAAGGAAGACATCATACGCGCCGCGCTTGAGATCACCCGGCAGGAGGGCGCGGACGCCGTGAACGCGCGGGAGATCGCCGGCCGGCTCCGCTGCTCCACACAGCCCGTGTTTTCCAATTTTGCCTCTATGGAGGAGCTGCGCGGCGCCGTTACGGCCTCCGCGGACGCGCTGTATCAGCAATACACCCGCAGCGAGATCGAGGCCGATAAATATCCGGCCTACAAGGCCTCCGGCATGGCGTATATCCGCTTTGCCCGGGAGGAAAAGGAGCTGTTCCGCCTTTTGTTCATGCGGGACCGCTCCGGCGAGCCCGCGCAGGGGGAAACAGAGGAGCTGAGGAGCGTGTACGGCCTTTTGCAGGCCGGTACGGGTCTGGATGAGGACCGCGCGCGGCTGTTCCACCTTGAAATGTGGGCGTATGTGCACGGCATCGCCGTGATGCTGGCAACGGGATACCTTGAGCTGGATACGGAGCTCATCAGCAAAATGCTGACCGACGCGTATCAGGGATTGAAAAACCGCTATGAGGCGGAGGAGGAATGACAGTGGACGCGATCAGAACGGTATCGCTTACAAAAAAATACAAGGATGTTACGGCGGTGGATCATCTGGACCTGACGGTAAGGCAGGGCGAGCTGTTTTCGCTGCTCGGGGTAAACGGCGCAGGAAAGACCACCACCGTCAAAATGCTTTCCTGCCTTACCGCGCCCACGGAGGGAGACGCCTTTCTGGAGGGCAAAAGCATACTGACAGACGCGGCCGCGGTAAAGCAGCTGATCGCCGTCTCCCCGCAGGAGACCGCCGTGGCGCCCGGCCTCACGGTAAAGGAAAACCTGTACATGATGTGCGGCATACACGGCATGCGGAAGGAAAAACGCGCAGAGAAAACGGCGGAGCTTTCCGCGCTGCTGGGGCTGGATACCGTGATGGATAAAAAGGCGGGCAAGCTGTCGGGCGGCTGGCAGCGCAGGCTGAGCATCGCCATGGCGCTCATCAGCGACCCGCGCATCCTGTTTCTGGATGAGCCCACGCTGGGGCTGGATGTGCTGGTAAGAAGCGATCTGTGGGAGCTGATCCGTTCCCTCCGGGGCAGGGTGACAGTGATCCTCACCACCCACTACATGGAGGAGGCGGAGGCCCTGTCCGACCGCGTTGCCATCATGAAGAGCGGCAGGCTGCTGCTTTGCGCGAGCCCCGCTGAGATCAAAGCCCGCGCCGGTACCGACAGCTTTGAAGAAGCCTTTGTGCGCATTGTAAAGGGGGAAGTGAAATGAAAATGCTGAGCTTCGCGGGCAGAAACGCGAAGGAGATCCTGCGCGACCCGCTCACGCTTTTCTTCGGCCTGGGCTTTCCCATCGTGCTCCTGCTGCTGCTTACCGCCATTCAGGCCAACATACCGGTGTCCATTTTTGAGATCAGCCATCTCGCCCCCGGCATATCGGTGTTTGCCCTCTCCTTTATGACGCTTTTTTCGGCAACGATCATCGCGAAGGACAGGGGCAGTTCCCTGCTGCAGCGGCTTTACACCACCCCGCTCACGGCAAGAGACTTTATTCTGGGCTACACGCTGCCCATCCTGCCCATCGCCGCCGTGCAGAGCGTGATATGCTATCTTACCGCCGTGCTGCTCGGGCTGAAGATCGACACCGGCCTGCTGTACGCCCTGCTGCTCCATATCCCCACCGCCCTGCTGTACATCGCGATGGGTCTGCTTTTCGGCAGCGTACTCTCTGATAAGCAGGTGGGCGGCATATGCGGCGCGCTGGTCATCAATGTAACGGCGTGGCTGTCGGGCGCGTGGTTTGACCTGGAGCTGGCGGGCGGCGTGTTCAAAAGGATCGCCGAGTTGCTGCCCTTCGCGCATGCCGTGGAAACGGAGCGCGCCGCTCTCGCGGGAGCCTCCGGAGAGATCCTGCCCCATCTTTTGTGGGTGCTGGGGTATACCGCCGTCATCATGGCCGCCGCGGTGCTGCTGTTCCTGCGGCAGATGAAAAAGCAGTAAGTCCGTTTTCAATAAAAAATAACCGTTCCGTGCATGTCACCCTTTCGGGGCAGACGGAACGGTCTTTTTTGTGTTATTTTTCAAAGCAGCGAAGGAACGCGCCGAAGTAGGCTTCCGTTTCCTCCTCCGTCATTTTCAGCAGATCCCGCGTCACCTCGGCCGCGTGCTTCGGGGCGGTGCGCAGCTTTTTGCGGAACAGCTCCACCGATTCGTTCCACACCCTTTTCTTCAGGGACGGCCGCGCCTCAAACTGGTATTCCATCACGGGCGCGAATCTCGCCTTCCATTCATCCAGCCGCGCCGAAAGGAATTCGGGCATGAACTTATCCCGCAGCAGCTCGCCCATGCGGGCAAGAAACGCGGAGCGCGCTTCGGGCACCTGCATCAGCGCCGAAAAGAGAAAATGGTCAAAATCATGCTCCGGGGTCTTGTTCTTATCCACCAGCAGCCATTCCAGCGGACGCCGGTTCAGATGGTTCATCGCGGTGTCCAGATCGTACAGGATCCACTTCCATTTTCCGCCCGGCACCTTATAGAACTTGATGTTGTTGATATCCTCGTTGCCGCAGATGATCTCCAGAGCGCAGTGGTCATAATAGCTGTCAAGATCCACCCTTTCCTCCACATAGGCGAAGGCCTCAGGATCATTCAGGTCATGGCTCTTCACATAATCGCGCAATTCCAGATATTCCCTGTTATCTCCCTGCACCACCTGCCCCGTGCGGGTAAGCAGATCGATGCTGTCGATAATCTCCTCATCGGTGATGCCCTCATGCTGGGCGATAAAATACTTGTTCACCTTTTCGCGTATATTATAGTGGCCGGAAAGCTTGCCGTTCATATACACCGCCACCGGCGTGCACTGCTGGTAAAGCACATGCGTGCCCTCGGCCAGCGTGCCGAGAAACGCGTCATGAAAGCGGAAGCCGTCCATCATGCCCTCGCTGCCGGCGCTGCGCAGCGCCACGCTCTTGAACTCGGTAAAGCCGGCCGCCTCCCCCTCGGTAAAGGGAGAAAACGCCAGCCTGTCCTGCCCGCTGTACGCCTTGCGGGCGGTAAGCACCATGGCCTTCTGAGTGTACTGGCGGGAGATCTCGCCCATGATGCGGAAGCCCGCGTCCTGAGAAAGGCACAGCGCGCCGGAAGCGTCAAAGTATTCCACATGGATGGGATATTCCCAGTCCCTTTCCCAGTTGGGTATCCTTCCGCCGCCCGAAACGAACAGCCCGTCTCCGCCGGTAAGGTATTCGGGGTCGCATATCAGCGATACCACCGGGCAGGCGGTGGAAAAGCCGATGATATAGCTTTCGCTCAGTGTTTCCGAGGGCAGCCTGCCCTCCTCAAAGCGCCTCAGCCGCAGCACGCCGGTTTTGGAAAAGGTGATCCCTTCCTCCGGAAACACCTTGCTTTTTTCAGTGGGCAGCGAGCCGTCCAGCGTGTAGCGCAGCACGCCCTCCCCCTGAACGGCCTTCACGGTGACGGCCTCTCCGTACTGCCCTCCGGAAGGCAGGGTGACGGGCATTTGGGAGCGCTCGGCGTACCCCTTCGAGGTATTTTTGCCGCCGGGGGTGGTCTCCTCAAGGTACAGCACCTCCCCACCGGCGCTCAGCCTGCCGCAGGAGATATTGCCGTACTGCTGCGGGTAGATAAAGGTATCCGCCGCTTCGCCCTCCGCGTTATACAGCGTGACCGTGCCGCCCGAAAGCTTGAGGGAAAGCGCGGCGTTCACGCTGTTATCCAGCCTGCCGCCCTCCTCATCGCAGGTCACCAGCAGCACGCCGCGGGCGGGCACCTTCACCCCCGCGGGAAAGGTATAGCGGGTCTTGCCCCGTTCCAGCGTCCACCCGGCAAGCGAAACGCTCTCCCGGGAGGGGTTTTCGATCTCCAGCCAGTCATACCCGTTATCGGCATACCGGGGGGCGTAGGAGGCCATCAGCTCCGAGATGAACGGGCCGTCCTCCGCAGCCAGCGCCGCGCCGGGCGTACAGCAAAGCAGGGCCGCGATCAAAAGCACCGCCGGCCCCCAAAACAAGCGAAGCGCCTTGTTTGTCATGTTCAGCCTTTCAGCCCTTCCTCCTGGCGTTCCATGTTTTCCACCACGATATCATAGATCTCGCCCAGCCCCGCGCAGTATTCCAGCAGCTGCCAGGGCTGATTGGTGTGAAAATGGATCTTGATCAGCTCATCATCGCCCACCGCCAGCAGGCAGTCTCCCTTGAAATGGCTGATGATGTAATCATGGATCTCATCCTCATCCAGGTTTTTTCCCTCGATGAGCAGCTGTGTGTCAAACTTGAATTCCAGCATTTTTGCTTCTCCTTTTTTCGAAAAGAGGATCACAGCAGCGAGGTCTGCTCCGCGGAGGGCGCCTGCCACGCGGAATATTCCTTCGGCACGGTGATGCCCATGTGTTCAAACGCGGCGGGCGTGGCCATGCGCCCACGCGGGGTGCGCATCAGAAAGCCCAGCTGCATCAGGTACGGCTCATACACATCCTCAATGGTCACGGCGTCCTCACCGGTCACCGCGGCCAGCGTATCCAGGCCCACCGGTCCGCCGCCGAATTTGCCTATCATGGCGCCCAGCACGGCGCGGTCCACCCGGTCCAGCCCCAGAGGATCCACATCCATCATGCCCAGCGCCTCATCCGCGACAGGGCGGGTGATCACGCCCTGATAGCGCACCTGGGCATAATCGCGCACGCGCTTGAGCATGCGGTTGGCAATTCTGGGGGTGCCGCGGCTGCGGCGGGCGATCTCCATCAGCCCGTCCGGCTCCGCCTTCACATTCAGTATGCCGGCGGAACGGCCCACGATGCGGCACAGCTCCTCCGGGGTGTACATCTCCAGCCGGAAGGTGATGCCGAAACGGTCCCTCAGCGGGGCGGAAAGCAGGCCGGCGCGCGTGGTGGCGCCTATCAGCGTGAAACGGGGCAGGTCCACGCGGATGCTCCTCGCGGTGGGCCCCTTGCCGATCATGATATCCAGCGCGAAATCCTCCATCGCGGAATACAGCACTTCCTCCACGCTTCTTGAAAGCCGGTGGATCTCATCGATAAACAGCACGTCTCCCGGCGCCAGATTGGACAGGATGGACGCCAGATCTCCCGGCTTTTCAATGGCCGGGCCGCTGGTGATGCGTATGGACTGCCCCATCTCGGCCGCCACAATGGAGGCCAGCGTGGTTTTTCCCAGGCCCGGAGGCCCGTAAAGCAGCATATGATCCAGCGGATCGTGCCTGGAAAGCGCGGCCTTGATATACACCTGCAGCGCGGAGCGTATCTTTTCCTGCCCCACATATTCCCGCAGCATCTTCGGGCGCAGCGATCCGTCCTCATCCTCTGTCCTCTGCCCCGGCATTACCAGGCGGTCTTCCTCCATCCGATCACATCCTTTCCCATCATCTATTATAATGCAGAAGGCGCGTAAAAGCAAGCCGCGATGCTTACCGCCTCCGGCGCGGAACGCGCGCCGCGGTCCGCCTGCCGCTCCGGCGGCGCGTTACAAAAAAGCGCTGAGCGGGGCACACCCGGCCTCAGGAAAATTGAGGCCGGGGCTTTTATTCTGCCCGGTCTTCTCCATTCACATTTACTCTGGATCTCCGTGCTTTCACAAAAGATCATAGGGGGGGACAAGAACAACCCCGCGCTTTCGCGCGGGGATTCCCTTTCGTCGCTGCGCGCCTCACGGGGATATGACGATCATTCGGCGCGGCTGCGTGAGACCGGCTGTTTCCGTTCTCTGTTGATATTCTGTTTCATCCGCGCCGGATTTGCGGATTTAAGGGATCAGATTCAGATCTATCCGCAAGGCAGGGCGAGTGGCGCTATCATCGAGGTCGACACCGCTGCCAAAGTTGCCGAAGCTGCCGTCACTAAGGACACCCGCGGCGTACCTACCATTGCCTCCGGGCAAACGAAACCACCGGCAACAGGTCATGCGTCCGTTGGCCTTATACAGGTTTTCCACGGTGTACGGTGCGTAGGTCTGCAGCTTTGCCACAGGCGAAAAGCGAAACTGCTTCAGGCTTTTCTGCGTGACCGTCATCACATAGCCCGCCGGCACTTTGGCCGCCGTGATCACCTTCAGCTCGCTTTGATACGCCACCCTGC
>CALGBY010000093.1 GCA_937886445.1 uncultured Clostridia bacterium
AATCTGTTGAAAAATTCACTCGCCATCGTACTAACTCATTTGTGCGGTATTGCCTGAATATTTGTTTTTCGGTAGGAAGCTATGCATTTTTGTCGAATACATCTCCAGCAAAATATGGAGGGATGAAAAATGTATCTGCTTGGCATCGATATAGGAACCTCATCCGCAAAATGTCTTCTCACCGATACCGCCGGCAGCGCGGTCCTTTCGGTATCACGGGGCTATCCGCTGGAGACCCCGCGTCCCGGCTGGGCGGAGCAGAGGGCGGAGGACTGGGCGGAAGCCGTATTCGCCTGTTTGCGCGAGCTGATCACAGAGCACGGCATACGGCCGTCTGAGATCGGCGGCATCTCCTTCTCCGGCCAGATGCACGGACTGGTTCCGCTGGATAAAAACGGAAATGTGATCAGAAAATCCATCCTGTGGTGTGACCAGCGCACCGAAAAGCAGTGTAACGCCATCACAGCCGCCGCAGGCGGGCGTGATAAGCTGCTGAACATGACCAATAACGTGATGCTTACCGGCTATACCGGAGGCAAGATCCTGTGGCTGAAGGAAACAGAACCTGAACACTACCGGGCAATGACCGTCTTTATCTGCCCTAAGGATTATGTGCGTTTCCGGCTTACCGGGGTGATCTGCACAGATGAGTCCGAAGCGTCCGGAACGGGCTTTTTTGATACGAAAAACCGCTGCTGGCATGAGGATCTGATCCGCGCCGCCGGGCTGGATTTCAGCGTATTCCCGAAGGTGGTACGCTCGACCGACCCCGCAGGGACAGTCTCGGAAGAAGCCGCTCGCTGTACCGGCCTGCTTGCCGGTACCCCTGTTTTTGCGGGCGGCGGAGACGCCGTTGTACAGGCCTTCGGTTCCGGGCTGATCGCCGAAGGCACGGTAGGCACAGTGATCGGCACCGCCGGCAATGTTTCCATGGGGTTTGAAAGCTACCGTGAAAACCCGGAGGGAAAGCTGCAGATGTTCTGCGCCGTCGTGCCGGACCGCTATCTTTCCTTCGGCGCCACACAGACAGCCGGCGGCGCGCTGCGCTGGTTCCGCGATGAGCTTGCCGGTGAAGTGGCGGCGGAAGCAAAGGAAAAGGGAATGAACGCCTTTGATCTGCTGAACGAAATGGCGCTGATGTCTCCTCCGGGAGCAAACGGCATCGTATTCGCACCCTACCTTTCAGGCGAACGCTGTCCCTACCCGGACGCGAACGCGAGGGGCGTTCTGTACGGCCTGAGCCTGAACACCCGAAAGCGCGATATCGTGCGGGCCGTAATGGAAGGCATCGTGTTTTCACTGAGGCAGATCGTGGATATCTACCGCAGCTTTGCCAGAGTGGAAAGCGCCGCGGCATCCGGCGGCGGCGCAAACAGCGATGTGTTTTTAAGGATGCAGGCTGATATTTTTGAGCTGCCGGTCTACACCGTATCGGCCGCCGGTGAAGGCGGGGCATACGGAGCGGCGCTGCTGGCCGGGATGGGTCTTTCTGTTTTTTCCTCCGCGGAGGACGCACTGAAAGGGCTGAAAAAGGAAAAGGAGATCCTTCCTGTCCCCGAAAACAGCAAGCTTACAATGAAGAGCTACGCGCTTTACAAAGAGCTATACCCTTCTCTCGCCCATGTATACCGTATGGGCGGGGACTGAAAAAGGAGTGCACTATGGAAAAACATCTTTGCGACATGACGATCGAAGAGCTTACGCGTGAAGAAGGGGTCCTCTGCGCCTGCGGGAAAGTACACAAATGCGGCCTCAGATACTTCAAGGCCGAAAAAGGAGCCGTTCGTTTCCTTCCGGACGCGCTGCGTGCCCGCGGCAGAAAGCATCCCATGCTGGTTATGGATGTGAATACCGAAAAGGCCGCCGGAAACAGGGTGCGTGAAGTACTGGACGCCGCCGGGATCCCTCACAGTGATTTTGTATTTCCCGAGACCGAAGGCAAGCAGGAGCCCGATGAATACGCCGTAGGCTCCCTCGCGATGGCGCTTGATCCCGCCTGTGATGTGATCGTGGCGATCGGCAGCGGTGTGATCAACGACTGCTGCAAGGTGATGGCCCATGCCTGCCGCCTTACCAGCATGGTGGTATGTACCGCGCCCTCAATGGACGGATACTGTTCCAATTCCGCCTCCATGATACAGAACCGCATCAAGGTGAGCCTGTATAATGCCTGCCCCGAAGCCATCATCGCCGACACGGATATCATGGCCACTGCCCCGGATATCATGCTGCAGGCGGGGCTCGGAGACATGCTGGCCAAATATGTATCGGTATGCGAATGGCGTATCGCGAACACCGTGCACGGGGATGTATACTGTGAAGAGATCGCCGGCATGGTCAGAAGCAGCCTGAAAACCATCGTTGAAAACGCGGACGGCCTGATGAAACGCGAGGAAAAGGCGCTCAAGGCGGTAGTGGAGGGGCTTGTGATCTCCGGTATGTCCATGGCTTTTGCCGAGATCAGCCGTCCGGCCAGCGGTCTTGAACACTATTTCAGCCATGTATGGGAAATGCAGGCGCTGCAGAGGGGCGTTCCCTCCGCGCTTCACGGCATTCAGGTAGGCGTAGGCACGCAGCTTACGCTGTGGATCATTGAAAACATATTGAACACCCCTTCTCCCGATATCGAGCGGGCAAAAAAAGCGATGGAAAGCTTTGACAGCGCCGTATGGGAGGAACAGATGAAGGATATTTTCGGGAAAACCGCTCCCGAGATCATCCGGATGGAGAAAAAGCTCGGCAAAAACAAAAAGGAGACGCAGAATGAGCATCTGCGTCTCATCAGTGAAAACTGGGAGAAAATACGCGGGATCATCCGTGAGGAACTGCCTTCCAGAGAAAGCATCGTAAATCTGATGCGTTCCGCGGGCATGCCTGTCACGCCGAAGGACCTCGGCATTTCCGCGGAGGACACGCGCAAAGCGCTGCGCGGCAGCCGCGACATCCGTGACAAATATCTCACAAGCAGCCTACTGTGGGATCTGGGGCTTCTGGAAGAAGCCATTGAAAGGATCCCCTGCGAAGACTGAGCCTCCCCTGTCCTCATCAAAACGCCTTCCGCGCAGACGGCATGACCGCCGCGTTCGGAAGGCGTTTATCGTTATTCCGTTTTTCAGGGCTTACACGATCCTGATCCTGGTCCTCGGTACAGAACCGTCCAGCAGCGCGTTCAGGGAATACCGCGGGCTGCCGATGATCACTTCCACTCCCTTGGACGCGCAGCGCAGCGCGTACTCCAGCTTGGCGCCGGCGCCGTTCGCCCCGCTTCTTGAAGCGCCGCGGCAGTGCGTTTTCAGTTCTTCCACCTTTTCGCGCAGCTCCGCCGCGTTCGGAGCCTCAACATTTTCAACCAGCGTAGCGGGATCCTTCGGGTCAAGATAGATACCGTCGGTAGAGGTAAGCAGGATCAGGCGTTCGGTGTGCACCAGTTCCGCCACCACAGCAGCGGTCTCATCATTATCCACACATTCCACCACATCCCGGTCCGGGTGCTCGCTCTGAAGCTCCAGCAGTTCCATCTTGCGGTTTTCTTCATCTGACACACAGTCATTGTAATTGATCACCGGTACGGCTCCCTGCTCCGCCGCGCGCAGCAGCAGGCCGAGCAGATGCTGGCGCTTTACCGGGTCATTGAAATGGTTATGTTCGACAAGCACCTGGCGTATACCGTACTCGGGACGCAGAAAACGGCGGTAGGTCTCCATCAGAATGGCCTGCCCCTGCGAGGAGTAGTCCGTCTTGTTCTGTTCCTTATCTCCCGAAAGCTCATGACCCGTGCGTTTGATATAATCCACACGGCCGATCTCCGTCGCGCCGGAAGAAACAAGCACCATTCCGGGGCAAAGCTGGGAAGACAGCCTCGCGAATATGTTATAATCGATATCATTATCTTCCCTGCGTATCAACGCCATAGAACCGATCTTGATCACCAGCAATATGCTGCCCATACGCCCTCCTGTCATAAAAGAGGGCAGACCGGGATATCCCGTCTGCCCCATATTTCCTGCCGGAAAACTGTACTTTTACTGTTTCGCTCCGCATTCGCTGCAGAACTTGCTGCCGGCGGTGATCTTCGCTCCGCAGTTGGAGCAGAACTTCGTCGCTGCGTTCTGCTGAGGCGCGGCAGGCTGCGCGGCATTATTGCCCATCACCTGGGTAAACACAGCGGCAGCGCCCATGCCGGCGCCCAGACCGGCCATACCGTTCTGGTTATTGGCGGCATCGCGGATGGCTTCAGCCGTCTGGAACTGGGTATACCGGTTCAGATCGCCGGCAATGCCCATGCGGGTGCGGGTATCGATGGCCTTCTCCACCTCATCGGGCAGAGAGATATTCTCGATCACAAGGCTGCAAAGCTCAAGGCCGATGGGCTGCAGGGCAGCGGATACGCTCTGAGCGGCGTACTGGCCAAGCTCATCATAGTTAGCCGCCAGATCCAGCGCGGGGATCTTGCTCTGGGCAATGGCGTCCGAAAGGCCGCTCACCACGCGGGATTTGATAAAGCCGGTCACACCGTCCTTGGTCATATACGCCTGCGTGCCGAATACTTCCTTCAGGAAAAGGGCGGGATCGACCACCCGGAAGGAATACTTGCCGAACGCGCGGATGCGGATCATGCCGAACTCGGCGTCGCGCATCATCACGGGGTTGCTGGTGCCCCAGGCCATATCCAGGAACTGATGGGTGTTGACAAAATACACATCCGCCTTGAAGGGGCTGTTGAAGCCGTACTTCCAGGAACGCAGAGAGGTCAGGATAGGCATGTTCTGGGTAGCCAGCTCATACCTGCCGGGGCCGAATACATCCGCCAGCTGACCCTCGTTGACAAGGATCGCGGCCTGGCTTTCGCGCACAGTCAGCTGAGCACCGTTCTTGATCTCATTGTCATCACGGTCAAATTTGTAGACCATCACGCTCTGAGACGGCTCGGTCCATTCGATCACATCCACAAACTGACCCATAAGCTTAGAAAAAATACCCATTTTTATTCCTTCCTTTCATTCTCCGTCAGTTCCCGCGCGCTTTCAAGCACGCGCATCCCCTTGATATCCATTTCAAGGTCAAGATAATTTCTTACCATTTTGAAAACATCCGCTACATGCGCATCCACCGTATCCCGGAACGCCCTGTCCGTCATATCGTTTCCGATCGTACGGAGGGCCGCCAGACGGATATGGCGCGGTGTGGTCACGGCCACGGCGTAACAGGCGCCGTCAACACAGCGGCCGAAAAAGTTATTGCGCAGCGCGCGTTCCAGGCGGTTCATCCTTCTTGCGGGGTCATTGTGCTCCTGCATATACAATTCGCCCTGAGGCATATCGATATCATACAAAAGCACCTTACCGAAGGGATCGATCTGCGACCTGAGTGAAGCAAGTGTGCGTTCCGCGCTGTTCCAGTCGCTGATCTCGCCGCATAGCAGCCGGTGGACAAACTCATCCCGCACATGCAGCAGCATCGTTTCCTGGTCGTAATACGCATCGGCATCATCGATCACGAGCTTATCCAGTATATGGGAAAGATCGCGCAGTGCTTCAGCCTGTTTGTCGGCGGTATCTTCTACTCTGAAAAGCGGAAGGCTGGGACGTCCGTAGCGCAGATAACGCATCAGCAGCTTGCTGTCTTCTCCGTGAAGACGGCAGCCGACGGCATCGATCACTTTGCTTTCAAGTGCTTTCGTCGCTTCAGCAGCGTTCGCGGCCATGTTGGGCCGGTGAAAGCCCAGCGAGTGCCAGTCGACCGTTGTATAAAGCCGGTCCGCCAGCACGGCGTCATCGGTTACAAGAAGCAGTTTGTACATAAACACCTCCGTAGCGCTGCGGGCACAATCCGCATCAAGACTATTATACATAAAAAACTGAAATTTGCAAGATTTATGTAAAAATTGTCCCGATGCGGACAAATATCAAAGAGAATACCGCTATTTTTTCACATGATAATACGCCGAGATCACCCGTGAAAACAGATTGCCGGGCAGCACGGAATGAAGGATGACAGAAAGGCGCTGGTCAAAGGAACCGATCATGATCCTGAATGGAAGTCGCTTTCTCTTCAGCATACGGGCCACCTTTCTGCCCAGCTCCGCCGGGTCCGATCCGCCTCCCTCATCTCTTTCTATCACCGAACGCACCCGGTCAAACGAAGCCCTGTAAGGGCTGTCCTCTCCGGTGCCCCGGCTTACGGCACGGTAGGCGAATGAACCTCCGCGGTGATCCCCGGGTTCGACCAGCATGACCTGTATGCCGAAAGGCGCGCATTCCGCCTTCAGCGCCTCGGCATACCCCTCCAGCGCGTGCTTGGCGGCGGAATAAGCTCCCTGAAAGGGGGTGGACAGCACCCCGTTCACCGAGGAATAGCAGACGATCCTTCCCGTTCCTCTTTTTCGCATCATGGGCAGCACCCGCGATATCATTTCTGTCTGCCCGAAAAAATCGGTATCCATCACACGGCGTATTTCATCGCTCCCGTATCCCTCGCAGCAGCCGAGGCAGAGAATGCCCGCGCACAGTACCAGCGCGTCCGGGATCCCGCTCAGGACATACGCTTTTTCACAGAACGCGTCCATGCTCTCCGCACTCGTCACATCCAGCGGCAGACGGTATCCGATGTCGCTCTCCCCTTCAGACTGTGAAAAGCTTCTTGCTCCGGAGATCACCCGGAAACCGGCACCGACCAGCGCCTGCGCGGTATATTTTCCGAGCCCGCTTGAGGCTCCCGTGATCCATACAGTGCTCACTTTATGCATCCTCCCCCGGATAAATCACTGATGTCTTTTTTGAAAACCGGTCAAACATGTTTTCCGGCTTATGACCGGCCCGCCGAATGAAGCAGCGATGTCGGTTTGATGCTCAGCCGACACGATCATTAAGGCAATACCGCACAAATGAGTTAGTGCGATGGCGAGTGAATTTTTCAACAG
>CALGBY010000094.1 GCA_937886445.1 uncultured Clostridia bacterium
CGATGGCGAGTGAATTTTTCAACAGATTCGCTTGCAGAAATTGAAGGTTTACTGGCGGTAAATCTTAATTTCTGCAAGATGAAGATGCTGGAAAAGGCACCGTTCAGCGTGCTGGCGAATTGTGCGGTATTGCCTTATTCGATCGTGATGCATTTTGCCACACACACAGAAGCACATTCGCCGCAGCGCGTGCATTTGTCCACATCGATCCTTGCAAAGCCGTCAACCACATGAATAGCGTCATATTTGCATGTCTTCTCGCATCTCATGCAGCCGATGCACGCCTTCATGCAGGCCTCACGCGCGAGACGTCCGGTATCGCTGTTTCTGCAGCGCACCAGCACGGTAGCATCCTGCGGCTTCAGCTGGATCACTCCGCGCGGACAGGCTTCAACGCAGCTTCCGCAGGCGGTACACTTGTTCTGGTCGATGGTGGCAAGGCCGTGTACGATGCGGATCGCGTCAAACTTGCATACCTTCGTGCAGTCGCCCAGACCAACGCAGGCAAAGCGGCAGTTTTTCGGTCCGCCCGCCAGACCGCCGGCCATACGGCAGCTCTCATAGCCGTCATAGATGAATCTTTCACGGGTGATACCGCATTCTCCCTGACAGATCACACGGGCAACCATCGGTTTCTTTTCTTCCACCTCGGCACCCATGATCTCCGCGATGGCCTTGGCCGTCTTGGAGCCGCCTGCCGCGCAGCCGTCCACAGGAGCCTTTCCGTCTACGACCGCCTGGGCAAAACCGTCACAGCCGGGATAACCGCAGGCGCCGCAATTGGCACCGGCAAGGCATCCCCTCACCTTTTCTACGCGTTCATCCACCTGCACATGAAATTTTTTGCTGGCAAAGCTGAGGATCAGGCCGAAGGCTACACCGAGCACGCCCAGAAGCAGGACGGCAAAGATGATATTAGTGATATCCATTCTTCATCCCTCCTTACTTGACCAGTCCCTGGAAGCCCATGAAAGCGAGCGCCATCAGGCCGGCGATCACAAGGCTGCTCGGGAAGCCCTTGAAGCATTTCGGAATATCGGAGGATTCAAGACGTTCGCGTACACCGGCCATCAGCACGATCGCCAGCAGGAAGCCAAGCGCCCCGAATACGCCGTTCATCACGCTGTAAAGCAGGTTGTAATCATTGTTGACATTCAGCAGCGTTACACCCAGCACAGCGCAGTTCGTCGTGATCAGCGGCAGATAGATGCCGAGGGAATTGTACAGCGCCGGCATGCTCTTTTTCATGAACATTTCAACAAACTGCACAAGCGCGGCAATGACCAGTATGAAAGCGATGGTCTGCATGTACACGAGCCCCAGCGCCTTCAAAAGAAGGTTGACAAAGTAAGTCAGAAAGCTGGCCAGACCCATAACAAAGGTCACCGCCAGACCCATGCCCGCCGCTGTTTCCACCTTGCTGGATACGCCCAGAAAGGGGCAGCATCCGAGGAAGCGTGAGAAAATAAAGTTGTTGCAGAGAACACAGTTTACCATGAAAAGGAGAAGACTTCCCACTTCAAAGGATTCGGGGTTCACAGTATCGCCTCCTTATCCTCTTTGTTCTTTTCGATCTTCGCGGTAATGGCATTGACGATCCCGAGGATCAGGCCGAATACGATGAATCCGCCCGGCGCGAGCACGAACAGAAGCATCGGCTGATAACCGGAGGGCATCACCTGAAGATTGAAGAGCGTACCGTTGCCGATCAATTCGCGGATCGCGCCGATCAGCGTCAGCGCGAGTGTAAAGCCCAGACCCATACCGGCGCCGTCCACCGCGGAAGCCAGTACGGCGTTCTTGCTGGCGAAGGCCTCCGCGCGCGCAAGGATGATGCAGTTGACCACGATCAGGGGGATGAAGATGCCGAGGCTTTCATACAGCGAGGGCAGGAAAGCCTGCATCAGCATCTGGATCATGGTAACAAAGGTGCAGATGACTACGATAAAGCAGGGGATCCTCACCTTATCGGGTATGATCTTTCTGAGCAGAGAAATGACCACATTGGAACCGATAAGAACAAAGGTGGCCGCAAGACCCATGCCTACGCCGTTGATGGCGGCCGAGGTCACGGCAATGGTCGGGCAGGTGCCCAGCACAAGACGAAAAGTGGGGTTTTCATTCAGTATGCCGTTCATGAAAACGCCGCGCAGCGACTGACCGTTCTTAGCCATTCTTCTTCACCTCCCCGTAGATCCTGCGTTTTGTATACTTATCGATCAAGGGCGTCGCTATGTTCATCACCAGGATCGCGAAGGTCACGCCTTCAGGATAATTACCGAATTTTCTTATCAATGTCACGATCAGACCGCAGCCGAAGGCAAAAATGATCCTTCCCTTGACAAGCATCGGGTTGGTGACATAATCCGTCGCCATGAACACGGCTCCGAACATCACGCCGCCGCTCAGTACGGCTACCAGCGGATTCATACCGAGGATCAGGCTCATCACAGCCACGGTTCCCACAAATACTACGGGGATATGCCATTTTACAACGCCTGAGATCAGCAGAATGGCAAAGCCGGCCAGGATCGCCACCTTGCAGGTCTCACCGATCGTACCGGGAATATCTCCCAAAAGCAGGTTCAGGATGGACCAGGTGCCGGTTTGAGTAGTCACACCGCCAAAATCCGCGGAAGCGATCGCCGTAAGCGGTGTAGCAACGGAAACGGCATCCACACCGGTCTCCATGAATGTGCGTACCGGCACCACCCAGCCCGTCATCAGGGCAGGCCAGCTTGCAAGCAGTGCGGCACGGGCCGCCAGCGCCGGGTTGAGGAAATTGTGGCCGATACCTCCGAAAAGCTGTTTCACAATAATGATCGCGAACACACTGCCCACGGCGGGAAGCCAGAGCGGTACGGAACTGGGCAGGTTAAGCGCCAGGATCAGTCCCGTTACGGCAGCGGAATAATCACCGATCCGGACGGGCTTTTTCGCCAGCTTCTGCCACACCCATTCCGCCGCTACGGCGGATATCACCGATACGGCGATCACCCAAAGCGCGTCCGCGCCGAACAGATATACGCCAGCGGCGGCAGGCAGCAGCAGGGCAAGCAGCAGCGTTTTCATTATGCCCTTCGTATCCATGGCTGTATGGATATGGGGGCCTGTCGAGAGTCTGATATTCATAGCGCTCATATCCTCCTTTGATTGATCAGTTCGCGTGCGTTCTTGAAAGAGGCGACCAGCCACCGCCTTGCAGGGCAGACATACGCGCAGCTTCCGCACATGATGCAGTCCATGATATGGGCGTCCTTTGCGGCCTTCAGATCATTTCTGTCACACAGGTTCTTCAGCCTGTACGGATCCAGCCCCATCGGGCAGGCCATTACGCACTTACCACAGCGGATACAGGCGGTCTCTACAGGTGATTTTGACTGCTGATATTCAACAGCCACGATGCCGTTGTTGCCTTTCGTTGTCGCGACAGTATCATTCGGCGCGCAGATACCGGTCATAGAGCCGCCGGCAAATATCTTTCCGATGATATCGCTGTATCCGCCGCAGGCACCGATGGCATCCTGAAACACCGTGCCGATCCTCAGGCGCAGGTTGTCCGGCTCGCGTACGGCGCCGGTAACGGTCACGATGCGTTCCACCAGCGGTTTTCCGTCAATAACGGCATCGGCAACAGCCGCCGCCGTACCCACATTGAGCACCACGCAGTTTGCATCCATGGGCAGCTTCCCGCTGGGCACTTCCCTGCCGGTGACCGCCTTGATGAGCTGCTTTTCACCGCCCTGCGGATATTTCGCTTTCAGCACAGCCACCTCAACGCCATCCCGGCCGTAGGCCGCCTTGCGGATGGCATTCACCGCGTTCATCTTGTTGTCCTCGATCGCGATGATGCCGCGCCGTACATTCAGGGCACGCATAACGGCTCTCAGGCCGTTCACTACGCGCATGGGTTCCTCCAGCATCAGGCGGTGATCCGCCGTAAGGAAGGTCTCGCATTCGGCTCCGTTCAGTATCACCGTATCAATGGTCTTGCCCTCAGGCACGGTCAGCTTGACATGGGTCGGGAAACAGGCGCCGCCCATTCCGCAGATACCGGCATCGCGGATCGCGGGAATGATCATTTCGGGATCAACGCTTTCCACATTGCCCAGGCCGTGCAGCTCCACCCAGTTATCATTAAAATCATTCTGGATGATCACGCAGGTGCTGGGGCCCTTTTGGAGCATCTGACGCTGCCCGACTTCCATTACCGTTCCGCTTACGGAGGCATGCACCGGAATGCCGCGCGGGCCATTCGCTTCACCGATCACCTGACCGATAAGCACCTTGTCACCCTTCTTGACGCAGGGTGTGCTGGGCGCGCCCAGATGCTGATCCATCGCGATGCATACGGTATCCGATACATACTCTCTGATCGGCTTATCCTTTGTGGGGTTCTTTCCCGCTCCGGTCGAATGAAGCGGGTGGATTCCGCCACGGAAAGTGTATTTTTTCAAAGCTTCCACCTCTTTCTGTGTGCTGATATTTTCTAATCGAAACATAGACTGTTTTCAGGGATATTTGATGTTGATCCTGTAATTATTTTCAGGTATCGGCATTTTCTACAGGTTGCGGAATACCCATTCGGTGACCGAGCAGCGCTTCCGCTTCATCTGTTTTTCCGGCATTGATCAATTCGCGTATGCCGGTGGATGAAAGCTTGCTCCCGTCCTTCATGCGGTATGTTTCCACGATGATGCAGTCCATACCCGCAGCGCGGCAGTAGTCCTTCAGTTCCCCGCTGCCGAAGGCGCAGCCCTTCCCGAAGCGGTGATCCTCGCCCGCAACGATGCAGGCACACGGTATGCTTTTCACAAGACCGTCCAGAAAATCACAGCCGTCCGTATTGCGTACATGCTCGTCAAAGGGAGTCGTGATCATCTCATCCGCCCCGAAGTGCTTCAGCCAGTATTCACGTTCTGTCAGGCTTGTCAGCAAAACGGATCTGCTGCCGTTGATCTTATCCGCCGGAATGCTGTCAAAGGTATGTACGATAAGGCTGCAGCCATGCTCATCGGCATATTTTCTTGCCTCACTGAGCAGCTTCTGATGCCCCCTGTGCACTCCGTCAAATGTGCCGAGACACAGCACTGTTTTCCGTCTCAAGCGTTAAACATCTCCGTTTCCCGGAACCTCTCCGGTCTTTTCCGGTCTGCCGTCCGTACGGCTGTCGGCTGCCGTAAAGCGTTTCCGTCCTGTCGCGCGTCCTCATAAAGCGATAACGCGCTTTTCAGCCAACACATGAAAAGCATGCCAAACGGATACTCCTTTACGTTCGCACACAATTATAGCATTCGCAGATATTATAGTCAATCCGAAATAAATCAAAATCGGCCCGGTATCGGCAGTTTTCAGCGGTTTCTATGTGTTTTCAGTATCAGTCCGCCTGCATTCACTGTTTTTCCTTTGTGCCCTGAGCAGGCTGTGCTCCCTGTGTTTTCGCGATCCGTTTCCGTTCAAAAAACAAAAGAGCGGCGCGTTCCCCGAAAAACAGGAACGCGCCGGCGAACTTACGGAAACTGCAAACCTCATTATGTGGAGGCCCGTTCCACCAGTCTGGGAACGGTACAGTAGGACTGCGTCTGAAGCTCGGGCTTGTTGATCTTGCGAAGGATGAATCTTGCCGCCTCCTGACCCATATCGTACATATCCGCTTCGACCACCGTCAATTGCGGATCGGTGATCATCGAAAAAGGGAAATTATCAAAGGTCATCACCGCCATATCCTGCGGAACGCGTACGCCGTGCTCCCGAAGGCACTGCAGGGCTCCCATCGCAAGATAGTTGTTCGTGCAGAGCACGACCTCCGGCGGCCTTTCAAGCGCGAGCAGTTCTCTTGTGTGCCGCAGGCCCGCTTCATAGGTACTGTCGCCGCATACCGTGCGGAAGGACAGTTCCTCCTCTTCAAACACCCGCAGCATACCGGCCCGGCGGCTGAGGGATATCCGGTCCTCCACCTCATCCCCCATCAGAAAAGCCATGCGCCGGTAGCCCTTATCCAGCAGATAGGCCGCGGCCTCCTGTCCGGCCAGCTCGTGATTGACGTCCATCCAGCAGATGGTCGTTGAAAAATCAGGCCGGCCGATCACCAGATGCGGAAGCTTCGCGTGCATCAGCATCTGCGCAAGGCTTCTGCTGAGGACCGCCGCGTGTATGATAACGGCATCCGCCTGCTCCTGTGTCATCATGTCACGCACCTCGGCAGGAGCGTTCTTTGCCGATACATGCTTCATCAGCAGCGAATAGTTCTTCTGATCCAGATACTGTGAAATGCCGGTCATGATCTCAAACATATGCGGGTTTTCAAACGCGACATTCCGGTGCAGATCCGTAACAAACAGCACGATCCCGCTCCGCTGCCGGGCAAAACTGCGTGCCCGGGCATTGGGCTTATAATCCAGTTCCTCCGCGATCTTCCGTATTTCCTGCTTGGTCGCCTCCGAAATGGTATAGCTGTCGTTCAATGCCTTGGATACTGTCGAAATAGATACCCCGGCCTTTCGGGCGATATCAAAGATCGTAACCGACATCCTGATCACTCCTCGGAAATGCAATATCCCTTCGGCAATAATAAACCACAGTTTATGCCTTTTTGCAAGAGGATCCTGTTTCCGAGTTCACAGAAAGCACCGTTCTCCCCCATGTTGATGGCGATCCTGATCCGCTGTGAACCGCAGCTCCTCCTGTACACATAAAGGCCGTCCGCCGCCATCAGGGTCTCAAAGCTCCCGTGTGTCAGCGCTTCATTTGTTTTCCTCAGTTCAATCAAGTCAGCATAGACCTTTTCAAGCGGTGAGGAGGAACGCCACGCCATCGGTTTTCTGTATTCCTGTTCGCTTTTCCCGGTCATTCCTTTTTCATCGCCGTAAAACACGCAGGGCATACCGGGAAATGTCATCTGAAACACAATGGCGGCCTCCATCCTGTCCGTGTCCTCTCCGCATAATGTCAGGAAGCGGCATACATCATGCCCGTCCAGCAGGTTGAGCTGCGCTTCGGTCGCCTGGCAGGAATACCGCATCAGCAGTCCGCTGATCCTCAGATCAAATTCTTCGGCAGTAAGGATCCCCTCGGCAAAAAACTGGGTGCAGAATCTGCGAAAATCATAGTTCATCGCGGAATCGAGCATATCCCCGTTCATATAGTGCTCCGCGTTCTCCCAGATCTCGCCGATGATCATCGCCTCGGGATCTTCCTTTTTCACCGCTTTTCTGAAAGCCCTGAGAAAACCGTCATCCAGCTCGTTCGCTACATCCAGCCTCCAGCCGTCCACATGGTATTCGCGGATCCATTTTGCGCCGATCCGGCAGAAGTAATCCTTCAGTGCTTCGCACGCGGTGTTAGTCTTGGGCATTTCGGCAACATATGAAAAGCAGACATATCCCGGTTCTTCACCGTCTTCAGGCAGGGTCAGCGGGTCCGGAAGCTGATAAAACCAGTCATAGTACTCACTGGCCCTTCCGTTTTGCAGCACATCCTGAAAGAAGGGGTGCTCCCTGCTGATATGATTGAACACACCGTCTATGATGATACGGATCCCCCTTTCGTGAGCAGCCTCGACCAGATTTCTGAAATCCTCATCCGTACCGAAGCAGGGATCGATATGTTCATAATCCAGCAGATCATATTTATGATACGCGCCCGCGGCAAACACCGGGTTCAGGTATATGCAGTTGCATCCCATCAGGCGGATATGATCAAGGTTCTGAATGATGCCGTTGATCGTTCCGCCGTATGTGGATACGCTCGGATGTCCGTGATAATCAAGTGCCCTGCCCGTACATGATATGGCGTTCCTTCCATCCGCGAAGCTGTCCGGAAAAATATTGTATACGACCGCTTCCCGTGCCCAGGAGGGGATCCTGTGGATATCCGCCTTATGGTTGAAGGGGTACTGGAAGTATTCCGCGCGTTCAATGCACGCGCCGTTCTTCTCAAACACATCCCCCGCATAGCGGCATTCCTCTTCCCCGTCCCGCAGAAGAAAATAGTAGGCGATCCTCTGCCAGCGGGTCTCAAGCGTATATTCATACCAGTCATAAAGCATATCGCGGCGCACAAGCGGCATATCCGCCGCCGTAAAAGGCAGTTCGGAGGACATATCCGCTCTGTCCGCGTAATAGAATGTGACCGAGCGCAGATCTCCGCGCGCGGTGCGCAGTCTGAACACCATGTGTGTCTCATCCAGCGCAAAAGCAAATTCGCTCCTTGGTCTGTGAAGGATCGAGGCGTAATGCATCCTGATCACCCTTTCGTCGCGCCGCCGGTCACACCGGCGACATAGTATTTCTGAAGCCTGATAAACAGAAGAACAATCGGAACGGCAACAACGACGGAGCCTGCGCAAAAGACCGTATAGTAATGGTAGATATTGGCTTTATCCACCATCGTATACAGGCCCTTCGCCACCGTATAGTTGGCGTAATTGTCCTTCATGATCACCGAAACAAAGATGAAGTCCACCCAGGGGGCAATAAACGCGTTGATGGCCGTGTTGACCACGATGGGCTTTGAATTGGGCAGGATGATACGCCAGAAGATGGTATTTTTTGTCGCTCCATCCAGCGTTGCCGCTTCATCGAGCGATTTGGGGATCGTATCAAAAAAGCCCTTCGCGATGTAGTAGTTCAGCGCCGCCCCGCCGGAGTAGACCAGAATCAGCGCGAGCAGCGTCTGGTCAAGACCGATCGCCTTCATAAAATGATAGATGGCGATCATGCTCATAAAGCCCGGAAACATACCCAGCACAAGCGAGATATTCATAAACAGCTTACGGCTTTTGAAGCGGATCCTTGAATAGACATACGCGACCATCAGCGTAAGCACCGTAGTGATCGCGCAGCTGCAGCACGCGACAAACAGCGTGTTCAAAAACCAGCGCGGAAAGTTGAACAGACGGGTATCGGTAAAAAGCCGGATATAGTTATCGAAAGTAAACTCCCTCGGCCACAGATACGGCGTGTAAGCGCCCGGCTCCTTTCTCAGTGACGAGATCACAAGCCAGAAAACGGGCAGCATCCACAGGAGGGACAGAAAGGTCAGCAGCGTGTGCAGTGTCAGGGATGTGCGCAGTCTGCGGCGGTTTATATGCTTTTTCATTGAAACATATCCTCCTTCCTGACAGCGGCCGATCTGTTATAGACGGTGAGCGAGCAAACAGACACGATCATGAAAATGAATATGCCTATCGTGGAAGCCAGCGCGTAATCATGCTGATCCACCGTCAGCTTATACAGCCAGGTCACAAGCAGATCCGTCTTGCCCGCCTGATAGTAATTCAGTGATGCCGGGCCGCCGGCAGTAAGCAGGTAGATCACATTGAAATTGTTGATATTTCCGACAAATGTGGTGATCGTTGCCGGCGTGGTCACAAAAACCATATAGGGAAGCGTGATGTTCAGAAACTTGCGCACCGGCCCCGCTCCGTCCATCTCCGCGCTCTCGTACAGCTCATCCGGGATGTTCATCAGCACGCCGGAAAAGGTCATCATCGTGTAAGGGATGCCGATCCACATGTTGACGATGATCACCACGATCCTCGCCAGCGTCGGATCGGTCAGAAAAGGCAGCGGCGTATCGATGATATGCAGCTCCGTCAGCAATACATTGATCGCTCCTGTCGGTTCCAGCGCCCGTGATACAAGCAGCAGACTTACAAACTGGGGTATGGCGATGGGAATGATAAACCATGTACGCCACATTTTCTTCAGCCGTACAGCCTTATTGTTGATCAGCAGGGCAAGCAGCATGCCGAAGATATAGTTGGTAAAGGTCGCAAAAACGGCCCAGACAGCGGTCCACAGCAATATGCCCCGGAATGTCGCCGTCTTGAGCGGGCTTCCGAGGAAAATATCCGTAACATTGTTCAGACCCGTCCATGTAAACAGGTTTCCGGGCGGCTGATGGGTCGAATCAAAGTTCGTGAAAGCGATCAGGATCATGAACACGATCGGAAGCACTGTAAAGGCCGCCAGAGACAGCATGGGAGCGAACATCAGCGTTACATGAAAACGCCCGTCCAGCAAAGAAGCGGCATCCTGCATGAAGGAGGAAGGCTTTTTCCCCTGTTTCCTGCATTCATACGCTTTTCCCGCGCTTTTCATATTCAGATACCACACCCACAGATACAGAAGGATAAACGCGATGGTCAGCACGCTGAAAAGCAGGATCAGCATGCTGTTGTCGCCGGGGACCCGGCGGTAGATCTGCGCCGCCTCATCCCATACCTTTTTCTGCGCGTTTTCTCCCAGTGTGCCGATATGGCTCAAATACTTCAAGCCAAAGCCGGTAAAATAAACGATGGACAGCACCTGAAACACCAGATAAAGAAGTCCCTTTATGATCTGTCCGTTCAGCAGACTGCCGGCACCCATGATCAGGCAGGACACCCTGACACGCCAGTCTCCGTGCCGGATGAGAGATACAAGATCATGCACCGTCTTCCTCATTGTTATCTGTCCTCCTTTGTATGAAGTGCCGATCGCAGTAAACTGCCGTACTGTGATCCCCGTAGGCAAAGACTCAGAATACCTTGAAAAGGCTGCCAGCAATATGTTGGCAGCCTTTTCCGGAACAGTTCAGATCACTGAGCGACAGTCTGAGCTACCCACTGATCCAGCAGTGTCTGCAGATCATTCTGTTCATTCGCGATCAGCTCGTTGCCGAAGGCCGTTGCGGGAGTCCAGAAATCACCGATGATCAGCTGGGTGATCGCGTATTCACTCTGCGCGGCAAGCGCGGCCAGAGCGGGATCGGCGGCGATCATATCGCTGGAAGCGGCATTGATGTTGGAGGGGCCATAGCCGCGCACTTCGAAGCGGCGCAGCTGTGAAGCTTCCCCGGTCAGGAATTCCGCCAGCTGCATGGCCTCAACAGGCTGAGCGGACTGGGTATTGACACCCAGGATCTTGCATCCGCCAAAGGATCCCATCTGCACCTGTTCACCGGCGCAGGTATAGGTGGGCAGCTTGCAGGCAGCGTAGTTATCGCCAAGGCGTTCCTTCACCGCATCCGCCACCCAGGTGCCGCACACACCGGCACAAACGCTGTCACCGATCGTACCGGTAAGAACATTCTGATCGCCGGGCAGGAAGGCGGGATGGTTGCACATCGCCTGAACCGCTTCAGCGGCGGCCAGACCGCGCTCGCTGTTAAAATCGCACACCTGACGGCCGGCTTCATCCAGCGTGATCGTGCAGCCGTTTCCGATGAAGAAGGAAGCAAGGTACCAGCCGTTGGCCACATCAAAATTGAACTGCTTTCCGGCCTTTTCAGCTGCCGCGAGAATACCGTCAAGCGTTTTCACATCCTCCTCAGTCAGAACGGACTTATCATAGAACAGAAAATATCCGTTATCGGAGGTTTCGGGATAGCCATAGAGCACACCCTGATAGGTAGCCGCGTTGATAGAGCCCTGGCTGTTCGCGTGAATGATCTGATCCTGATTGCGGGTCACCTCGTACAACGCGTCCGCCTGCACCAGACGGATCAGCTGGTCATCGGGATAGACAAACACATCGGCAGCCGCGGCCGGATCTTCAAGATAGCGCGCGGACGCGTCCGCAGTTCCCACAACACCGTATTCAAAGGTATAGGTGTTTTCGGGATGCGCGGCGGCATAGGCTTCGCACAGTTCCTTCAAAAGTTCCTGATCTTCCTGTCCGTCCCAGATCTTCAGCGTCACGTTTTCAGCCTGCGCAGCGCAAAGGACAGAGAGGAGAAGCATTACCGCGATGACAAGAGAAAGAGTTTTTTTCATTGTGATACCTCCTGTTCAGCAGTTCTCTCACTGCTTTTGTTGGTGCTATTATTTCACCGCGGGCATTTTGTGTCAACGAAAATCAAGGAAAGCGTTTTCGTAAACGGAGCGATCACGATCCTTCTGCATGAAAATACTCAAAAACAAAAAAGCCTGTGGTCCGTTTCTGCTTTCAACGGATCAATGCAGGCAAAATATTTGCATAGAAGCGTTTCTATCGCGGTGCAGGCTATTTCGTTATCGTCTGAAATATTTATTGCCGGCTGCTGTGCGGCAAAAACAGCCGCGGCAAAGCGGATGACAGGGCTTGCAGGCAGGATATGCATTGCGGGATACGGTTTCTTCTGATGCACAAAACAGCGCGTATCAGCAGCAAAACCTCCTGCTCTATCACATATCCGGCATTGTATTTAAATCAGCTGCCTGTATGCTATTTGTCCTCATTATCACGCAAAGCGGTTCAATCCGGTTTCTGACTCAGCACACGCTTCAAAGGCACCCAGCCGATATACCCCGGGTGATCCCCTGTCAGCGCCGTCAGATGCTCTATATCACGGTAGTGATCGATCCGTATCCTGTCCCACGCGTGAATGATCTGCCCGTCACCGGGGCAGATACCGCAATGTTCCCAGTTTACGGGGCCATTTTCGCTCAAGCAAAGGCAGTCATAAAAGACAAAGGCTCCCCTTTCGGGATCACCTGTCCGGAGCGCGTCACTATACATTTCACAGGATTCCTTTGCGCTGTCACCGCCGAATATTTCTATATCGTATCCCTTTTCAAGCGCGTCCTCAATAAACGACAGGCACCATCCGGCATATTCCGCGTTTCCGAATTTTCCCATCGCCCATTCGATCATGTTATTGACTGTTTCTTCAATTCTCATATTCTTTCTCCTCTGCCACATCAAACTAAGGTGTGTCTCTAAAATGAGGAATGTGCAGTTTCAAGCAGATTTTCCGTCAGTTCAAGGCGAAGAACCGAAGGTTTACTGGAGGTAAATCGAGGTTCGACAACGCAGAAATGACGGAAAAGATGCTGAAAATGCATCGTTTTGAATTTAGAAACACACCCTATATGATCAGTATAGTTTCCCGTTTACGCAGATCACATTCCATTTGAATATCACAGGGTTCCTTTTCGGCAAATTCCGGTATCGGATGTCTGCTGGGCTCAAAGCCCATCGCCATGTAAAACCGTATGGTTTCCTCAGCGGAACAGCAGGACGCGTACAGCGCTTCCGCTCCCGTCTTTTTCGCGTAATCAGCGGCGTTTTCAAGCAGCAGCCGCCCGATCCCCTGCCGCCTGTGATCGCGGGAAACTTGATAGCTGTCGATGATCATTCTGTTCCTGTTCAGTTCAGGGATCAGCATGATCTCCCCCACGACTGTGTCGCCCTCAAACGCGCAGAAGGTAATGTATTTTCCGGACAGGATCTCCGCTGCCTTTTCCCGCCTCCTTTCGGCAGACCAGTCTTCTGTAAAGTACAGTTCCTTCAAAACAAGCCCGCCGTTTTCAAGACGGTAGACATGATGCACCTCCTGAAAACGGTCGAACAGATCCATAGACGCTTCGCCAAAGCAGTTTCTGTCCGCCCTTTTGATCTCGATCATTCTATGCCCCTTTCACCCTGTTTGCCGCTTCGAAAAATCGCAGCTTCACGGCATCAGACGGCAAACGGGCTTATCTGCCCCGCTTCCGCCCGCTTAGCCTATCTGCATGAAGCTGATATTTCCCGCGATCAGAAATGTGACCGCAAGTTCATATCTGTTATAGAGCATAGTACACCGCCTGTCAACGGAAAACCGTGTTCAGGATACTCTGCCTGCAAACAGCAGGCACAGGCAACTGCATTACGGTGCGCAAGACATGAAATGACTGCCTTGACATACGAACGAACGTTCACTATAATCAAATCAACAAGAAAGCAAAAACACGGTATTGATCTGTACAGAAAGCAGGAGCATCGAACACAAAATAATTCATCATCGATATCCATTTCAATAACTGCATTAAAAAGCCGTGATCCTGTCTCAGGCTGTGCCAGATACACTGATACCATAAATATCCGCGTCATCATCGCGCAACCTGCGGTTGCGAAGGCTGAAAAAAGAGCATACAGAAGTTGGTGGATATGACATCCATTTTCCTGTATACTGTACCAGCGGCGCAAAGAACGGAACCGGTCCCACAACAGAACAAAATAAGGAGAATCAATATGAGCTTAGGCAGCAATCTTCAGTATCTTCGTCAACTCAGCGGCAACATGACTCAGGAATCTCTGGCTGAAAAACTGAATGTAAGCCGTCAAACAGTTTCAAAATGGGAGATGGACGCGGCAAACCCGGAAATGGATAAGGCCCTGGAGCTGTGCAGGATCTTCAACTGCTCACTGGATAATCTGTTCAGGGAGGACATGGACAAACGCAGTGATAAGTATTCAAACCTGCGTGTGGAAAAGGTGCCCGGTTTCCGTTACTCGGAATACACCGTCATCAGCACCGATCCGGAGGGAGACGCCATAGAAAAGGTGCGCAGCTTTGCGAAGGAGAACGGCGATGAAAATCCCAGAGTGATCGGTTGGGACTTTCCGCGGCTTTCAGTCGAACAGATCAATGTTTACAACATGCATGGCTATACGGCAGCCTGGATCATACCGGAGGGGATCGATCCGAAGGGGCTTCAGGTAAAAAAGCAAAACGCCCATCTTTATGCGGCCATCCACATCGATCGTCCTATGGACGACCCGTTCGTGACGATTCCGGGAGCTTACAGAACGCTGGATGACTTCATGCGTACGAACGGCTATACCCATGTAGAAAATGAAGTGATCCCCTGCTTTGAGACCGACGGTGAGAGCATGGATGTGTATATCGCCTGCAAGTAATACAGCGAAGCGGCAACTGATCTTTTGAAAACGCCTGTCTCATCGGGCGCAGTCCATTGTGTCTGCGCCTGATGAGAAACAGGAAAAGCTTTGTTTATGGCAATACCGTACAATTCGTCAGCACACTGAACGGTGCCTATGACCCGCCCTACGGATAAGGCCCTATTGAGCATTTTATAGGCCGGTCGTACGTGATCTTCAAACCGGCATCCGGAAAACCTTCAATTTTCGCAAGCGAATCTGCTGAAAAATACACCCGCCATCATAATGACTCATTTATGCGGTATTGCCTATATGATATCATCCGGATGCGCAAATACCGCTTTACGCGGTCATTCCATGCATACAGCATTCTCTATTCCGAAAGCGAGGGACAATCTGATGAAGCAGAAAAACGCAAATACGACCGGTGCCGTTCTTTGGACGGTACTTTCCTGCGCGATCCATATCGCTTTATTCCGTAACAAAATCGACCTGAGCCTGCCGGTCATCAGCAGGCTTCTCTTTTTCATTCTTGCCGTCATGATCACATTACCGCTGCACGAGATCATACATTGCGTGTTTATGATGGCCGTCGGTCTTAAGAACGCAAGGGTCCGCTTCGGCAGGGATCCGCTTGGGATCCCTTCGCTGCGCTCTGTCGCAGGCGGAGAGGTACACGGGAGTAAACGTGTCATTTTCCTTGCTGCCCCGTTCCTGTTGCTGACCGTGATACCGGATATCATATTTTTCCTGAGTGAAAAGATATTCTTACTTTTCTTCATCATGTCCGTGTGCAACTTGGCAGGCTGCTATTTCGACCTGACAGACATCGCCGGGTATATCGCAGCTGAAAAGCATGCCTGACCGATTCAGAAAAAGCTTAATGCCATCTCTCCGGAAGATGTGCCAATGTCTGGTTGAAAAACGGCCGGACGCATTTTTCAGATTTATCGCATATATAATCTGCAGAACACATTGAAAATTCACTAAAGGCAGAAACATAAAGCAATAGCAGTTATCAGTGATATTGAAAAATGAGGCTATAACCCGCTTTCCAAGTCATCCTGTAACCTTGCCGGGCTTTGACATCGGCTCCCCTGTTTGTGTTTGTCAGGTTGGTGTATATAAATTCACAATCCATGCTTTGTTACTGCCCGTTTCCGGGCATATTCATGCTCTTCGTTCCATAACATATGCCGACCGGCGGATATTAAAAAAGGGGCTGTTGCACAAGTCCCGAGAAAAAAAGAGAGTGAAAAGTTGTGGGAGAC
>CALGBY010000095.1 GCA_937886445.1 uncultured Clostridia bacterium
GACGGAAAATCTGCTTGAAACTGCACATTCCTCATTTTAGAGACACACCCTAAATGAAGCAGGTTCGGACGCAAGCAAATTATGTGCAAGATGCGACCGCAAAAATCGAAGGTTTACTGGTTGTAAATCGAGATTTTTGCGGGAAGCAGATTGTGCAAAAGGTGCCGCAGACGAGACTGACGAAATAATCAGCGTTTCCTCTATATGTGCGGCTTTTCCGCGCGCGGCGATGAAACTCACAGAAAGAACACGCGCGGATATTGCGGCGGATACGCGCGGTGTGGTATAATGCGCGGGAACACAGAAAATGTCCGGTCATGATCATGTGAAGCATCGCCGCCGGCAGAGAAAGGAAGCCTGAACATGCGCGATATGACGAAGGGCAGCATCGGAAAGCACCTCATCAGCTACGCGCTGCCTATGATCGCGGGCAATATCATGCAGCTTACCTACAACGCGGCGGATAGTGTGATCATCGGAAAAAATCTGGGAAAGGATGCGCTGGCGGCTGTAAGTACCTCGGGGCCGGTCATGACGGTCGCGGTGCTTGGGGCCTCCGGCATGGGTATCGGCGCGTCCGTGCTGATGAGCCGTCTGAAGGGAGCCGGAGACCGGGAGGGACTGAAAAAGGAGTTTTCCACAGCGCTTCTGTTCGGCTTTATTTTTTCTCTCTGTGTGTTTCTGGCGGGCTTTCTGTTCGCCGGAAGCGTGCTGCGCCTGATCAATACACCGGAGGAATCGTTCCGGTATGCCTGTACATACCTGCGTACGGTGCTTGTGGGCTTCCTGTTTACTTTTCAGTATAACATCCTGTCCAATTCCCTGCGCGCGCTGGGAGACAGCAAAACGCCGGTCCTGATCCTGTTTTTTACCTGCCTGCTGAATATAGCCGGTGATCTGCTGCTGGTTAAGGTATTCAGAGCGGGCGTGCTGGGCGCCGGGCTTGCCACTGTGTTCGCGCAGGCGGTTTCGGTGCTGCTGTGTGCTGTCTATATCGCAAAAAAGGTGCCGGAGCTGAGGCTCGCGCGCGGGGATTGGCGTATTGACCGTAAAATGCTTGCGGAAACGCTGAAGATCGGCGGTATTTCCGCCCTGCAGCAGACCGCGCAGCCCGTGGGCAAGGTGTTGATCCAGAGCGTGATCAATTCCGGCGGTGTGGTGGCTGTGGATGCTTTCAACACGGTGTGCCGGGTGGATGATTTTGCCTGCATCCCGGCGCAGAGCATCGGCAGCGGGATCATGACCTGCTCCGCGCAGAACCGGGGAGCGGGCAGCCGCAGCCGCGTGAGGGAAACGCTGAAAAACGGGCTGCTGCTGGGGCTGTGCTGGTTTCCGGTCATCTGCCTTCTTACGCTGCTTCTGAAGGGCCCCGTTTCCGCCCTGCTCGCGCCGGCCGCGGAGGAAGGCATCGATACTGTTGAGCTGATCTTGACAGAAAGCGAAAAATACCTTTCCGTTAAGGCGTTTTTCTTTATCATGCCCTGTATCCTCAATGCCATGCAGGGCTTTCTGCGCGGGATGGGAAGAATGACGGCGGTGCTGTGCGGAACGGTGATCCAGATCTCCCTGCGGGCTGTGTTCACGGCTGTCCTGTTCCCGGAGATGGGCATCACGGGGGAGGCGTGGGCCTGCCTGATCGGCTGGAGCTGCCAGCTGCTGTTTACCGGCACACTGCTGCTTGTTCTGCTCAAACGCGGTAGGGAAGCGCCGGAGCCTTACGGTAAGAGTGAAGTTTGAAAAATGTGTTCGGCCATTTTTCAAACGACCCATCGGTGCATCATCCGGAGGGAGGTATATGAAAACGGAAATGAAAAAGGCGATCGTTTTTGACCTTTACGATACGCTTGTGCATGTTGACAGCATGGATTTTTCAAAAGGGCTGCGGCTGATGTACGAAAGGTATATGAAACCGTTCTGCACGCTGTACGATGTGATGGAGTACAGTAAAAAAAGCCTGAATAAATATCTTGAACGCCACCGCGAAGGCAGGGAATATGCCTTCCTTTCGGAAGAAGTACCGGATTTTTTCAGCGCGCTCGGCGTGGAGGCCTCAACGCCGGATGAAAGCTTTGAGTATGAGTTTATGAAGGCCGCGGGAAGCTTTTCGGTGGCGGATGAAGACCGGGAGACCCTGGAACGGCTTTATTCAAAAGGCGTGTATATGTATGTGCTGTCCAACAGCATCTATTCGGCGCGCTCCGCCGGAAGGCTGCTGGAGGAGCTTGGTATCGGCAAATATTTCCGCCGGGTATTTTCCAGCGCGGATCACGGGATCGCCAAGCCCTCGCGCGCGTTTTTTGATATCGCGATCGCGGCGGTCAGGCAGGATATTCCGGGCATAGACGCCGGAGAGATCGTGTTTACCGGAGACCGGTACGATCTGGACGCGGCGGGTGGCTGCGGGGCGGGGATGCGCACCGCGTGGATCAACCGGAAAAACGAGGAAAATAAGGCTTGTCTGCCTGTACGCGTGATCAGCGGCATTACGGAGACCGAAAAGATCCTGTTTCCCGGAAAAACCGTATGTGTGGGGGACAGCCTTACCGAAGGCGACTGGGGAGTGATCCCCGGCCTGTTCGCGCCCAATGTGCACAGTGAAAACTATCCGTATTACCTGTCGCTGCTCACGGGCGGCGAAACGGAAAACAGAGGAAAATGCGGGTATAAGGCCTCCGGGATACTGGAATGGTACAAAGAGGGCGGCTTTTCTGTAAAGGGTGCCGAACGGATCGTGATCCTGCTGGGCACCAACGGCGGGCATGATCCCGATGCGGATACAGAGGACAACCGGGCATACCGGGAATTGCTCTGCCTGTTTGAAACGGAGGAGCCGGAGGCGGAGATCTGCCTGTGTACCCCTCCCAACGCCACAAAGGTGCCCGGCAAATTCTTTTACGGCTATGCGCCCCATGTGGAGAAAAGCGTTCGGTTTGTGCGCGCTCTGGCACGGGAAACGGGGCACAGGCTGATCGACCTTGCCGCGTCGCCCCGTATCACCCCGGAAACGGAAGCGGAGCTGCAGCCCAATGATGGCCTGCATTTCTGCGCGGAGGGGTACCGGGTGCTGGCGGAGGAGATCTACAGGCAGATTTAAATACCGGAGGAAAAACATGACTGAAAAGGAAAAGGCGGTGCGCTGGGCCGATGACGCGGAAAGGATCCTGACGCAGTCGGGACATGATGTCAGCGCACGCTATCCCTTCCGCCTGAGAAGCGCGCACAGCAGGCGCGTGATGAAATGGGCGGAAAGGCTGCTTGAAAACCATCCAGAAGCGGACCGCGAGGTGCTTCTCTGCGCGGCTGCCTTTCATGATACAGGCTATTCCGGTGAGGAACGGCTGGATCATGAGACGCAGAGCGCTCTTATATGGGATGGATACGCGCGTGAAAACAGCATAGACCCGGTGTTCGCCAGGAAGGTGCGCGGCTGCATCGCGATCCATTCCGAAAAACACCGTATGCGGGAGCCGGAAAACCTTACGCCGGAGCAGCTGCTTCTGATGGAGGCGGATCTGCTGGATGAGGAGGGCGCGATGGGCATCTGCTGGGACGGCCTGTCCTGCGGTGTTCTGAATACCCTTACCTACCGCGCTTCCTATGAAAGGACGGCAGGGCATACGGAGGAAAAACGGCATAACCCCATGGTGCATGATGACGCGCGCAGGCTGTGGGACGAAAAAGCCGTGTTTGTTGAAAAATATGTGAGCGAGCTGGAAAAGGATCTTGAAGAATACAGATAAGCCGGTGAATGAATGATGAACATCATGAAAGCAAAGATCGGGTATATCGTTTCAGTGCTGCTTTACGGTACGATCGGAATGATCCTGCAGTTTGTACAGGCGGAAAGCGAGTTCGTGGTGCTGTGCCGCGGGGTGATCGGCACGCTGGTCATCCTGCTCTTTATGCTCATCACCTCAAAAAAGCCCGACCTCAGCGGGATACGGAAAAACCTGCCGCTGCTCACCCTTTCGGGGATATGTCTGGGGCTGAACTGGGTGTTCCTTTTTATCGCCTATACCCACACCACGGTGGCGGCGGCTTCCCTGTGCAATTACATGGCTCCGGTCATCGTGATCCTTTTGTCTCCCCTTGTGCTCAGGGAGAAGATGACGGTCAAAAAGGCGCTGTGCGTGCTGCTCGCGTTCGCGGGCATCATGCTTGTGAGCGGCGTGTTTGAGGAGGAACAGACGACCGATCTTTACGGCATCCTGATGGGGCTGCTTGCCGCCGCGGCGTTCGTCGGTATTGTGATCTGCAATAAAAAGATCTCGCCGGTGCAGCCGATGAGCAAGGCAGCCTATCAGCTGTTCATTTCGGCACTTACGGTACTGCCCTATGTGCTGATCAAAAACGGGGGGATCCCCTTCGCGAAGGATACGCGCAGCATCCTTCTGATCCTGGTGCTCGGTGTATTTCAGACGGGCATCGCCTATATCCTGTACTTTGGCGGGATGGGCGTGATGAGTGTGGAAAGTGTGGCGGTGCTTGGATATCTTGAGCCGGTGGTAACAGTGCTTACCGGTGTGCTCATCCTGTCTCAGCCCATCACGGTGTTCGGGATCATCGGCGCCGTGCTTATTCTCGGCGCGGCTGTATACAGCGAACTGGGAGACAAAAAGATCATCCGGAGGAGGAAAGAGCAATGATTCGAAGAGTGCATACCGAAAACGGCTGGGTAAAGGGGCTGCCCGCGGCTGACCCGCGCATCACCTCCTACAAGGGCGTACCCTATGCCGCGCCGCCGGTGGGGGAAAACCGCTGGCGTGCTCCGCAGCCCTGCGCGAGCTGGGAAGGCGATCTGGAATGCTATGCCTTTTCCAAAATTCCCATGCAGCCGCCGATCAGCGCGGATCCGAATAACCTTTATGACCGGGAGTGGCATGTGGACAGAGAGATCCCGATGGGGGAGGACTGCCTGTACCTGAATATCTGGGCTCCCGCGGACGGAAGAAAAGATATGCCGGTGTTCGTATGGTATTTCGGCGGCGGGCTGCAGGTGGGCTACAGCGCTGAAATGGAATTTGACGGGGAACGCATCGCGAGGCGCGGCATCGTGGTCGTTACAGTCAATTACCGCGTGAACGCGTTCGGCTTCCTGACCCATCCTGATATCGTGCGCGAGGCCCCGGAGGCCTGCGCCAATTTCGGCTTTCTGGATCAGCAGGCGGCCACCCGCTGGGTGAAGCGCAACATCTCCGGCTTCGGTGGAGATCCCGAAAACATCACGATCGGCGGGCAGAGTGCCGGCGGCATGAGCGTATCCGCCCAGATGACCTGCCCGGCCAACAAGGGGCTGTTCAGAAACGCGATCATAGAGAGCGGCACCTTTGTATTTCCTTATCCCTCGCCGATGGGACTTTGCGTAAGCATGGAAAAGGCGCTGGAAAACGGCAGGCAGTTCTTTGATTTTCTGGGTGTCAGTTCGCTTGATGATGCACGTAAGATCGATGAAGTGACGCTGCGGGACAAGGCATGCGAATGGATGGGAAGATATGGCTTCGGTACTGTTTTCTGCGAGGCGCTGGACGGAAAATTCTGCACCGGAGACAGCCAGAACTGGTTCCGCTCTCCCGACTGTATGCCTGTAAATGTGCTGATGGGCCATACCTCCAATGAGTTTTTTGCCGTTCCTCCGGCACAGAATGACGCGGAGCTTGAAAGCTTTGCGAAAAATGCGTTCGGAGAACGGGCGGATGAGGTGCTCTCGCGCTTTACAAGGCCCGCGACGCGGGAAAGCATTGAAGAAGAAGGAAAAATATCGGCCATCGGCTTTGCCGTGCGCCTGGCGGACCGCTATATCCGGCAGGAACGGCCGCTTTACTACTATTATTTCAATGCCCCCATCCCCGGCTGGGACGATCCTGGCTGTTTCCATTCGGTGGACCTGTGGTTCTTCTTTGAAACGCTTGCCAAATGCTGGCGCCCGTTCAAAGGCGTTCACTATGATCTTGCGCGGCAGATGTGCGACTACTGGTGTAATTTCATACGCACCGGAGATCCGAACGGAACGGATTCACAGGGCGAAGCGCTGCCTGTTTGGCCGAGGTTTGACGGGGAGCGGCCTGTGCGCATGGAGTTTGATACCGCCTGCACGGCGCGCCCCTGCCCGCCTGCCCCGGTCGAGGAAAAGCTGCTTGATATTTTTGTAAGGAACGCGAAAGCGTGATGACAGAGGAGGATATACTATGAAAAAACAGGCGTTCAACCCTTATCTGCCTTCCTGGGAATACATCCCGGACGGCGAGCCCTATGTGTTCGGAGACCGTGTGTATGTATACGGCTCCCACGATTTTTACAACGGATATGTGTTCTGCATGGGGGATTATGTCGGCTGGTCCGCCCCGGTGAACGATCTGGGCAACTGGCGGTATGAGGGCGTGACCCTTTCCCGTACAGAGGATCCCATCAACAAAGAGGGCAAAATGAACCTCTACGCGCCTGATGTGGCGCAGGGACCGGACGGGCGCTACTATATGTACTACGTATACGATAAGGTAAGCGTTGTTTCCGTGGCTGTTTGCGATACCCCGGCGGGTGAATATAAGTTCTACGGCTATGTTCACGATAAGCAGGGACGCCGTCTGGGCGAGCGGCCGGGTGATGAGTTCCAGTTTGACCCGGGCGTGCTGTTTGAAAACGGCAAGTGCTACATGTATACGGGCTTTGGCCAGCACGGGGACAGAAGCCGCCACGGCTCCATGCTGACGGTGCTTGAAAGCGATATGCTTACCATTGCCGAGGAGCCCCGCTTTATCGTTCCCAGCGCCCTGTATTCCGAGGGAACGGGCTATGAGGGACACGCTTTCTTTGAAGCCTCCTCCATCCGCAAGCGCGGAGATATCTATTACTTTATCTATTCTTCTCAGGTGATGCACGAATTGTGCTACGCCACCGCGAAGGATCCCCGCGGCCCGTTCACCTACGGCGGTGTGATCGTGAGCAACAACGATATGCATATCGACACCTATAAACCCGCTGATAAGCCTGCTGCCTACGCGGGAAACAATCACGGCAGCATCGTTGAGATCAACGGCCAGTGGTACATCTTCTATCACCGCCAGACCAATTCCACCTGGTTTTCAAGACAGGGCTGCGCGGAACCCATTTACTTTGATGAGAACGGGCAGATCAAACAGGTGGAAATGACCTCCTGCGGACTGAACGGAGGCCCCCTTGCCGGCGAAGGCGAGTATCCCGCGTATCTTTGCTGCAACCTGTTCGACACCGAGGGCTATCCGATGAGCGGCAACCCCATGAAGGCTCATGTGATGCAGGACGGCAGAGACGGCGATCATGAGACCGGCTATATCGGCAGGATGGGCGACGGTGTAACGGCCGGCTTCAAGTATTTTGACTGCAGGGATGTCAAGGGCATCTCCATCGTGTACCGCGGCTACTGCAGGGGAAAATTCATCATCCGTTCCAAATGGGACGGGGAGGCACTTTGCGAGATCCCGGTGACCAACAGCAATGTGTGGGAAAAGAAGACCGGGCTGTGCGATTTCCCGGATGGCGTGCAGGCGGTGTATATCACCTATGAGGGACATGATACGCCCTCCCTCAAGAGCTTCATTTTTGAAAAATAAACCGTTGACGGGGGTGCCGCGGCCTTGCGGTACCCCTGCTTTTTTTCTGTTTACGGCAGGAAATGAAAGCACTGTATTGAAATACAGTGTATCCGGTCTGACAGGCCGGAACAGGCTTCGGAGGGGGGAAAATGGGAGAAAACGGTTTCGGAAGCTGCGGCTTGCCGTGTTTTCTGTGCGGGAGCAGAGAAAAATGCCCCGGCTGCGGAAAAACGGAGGGCTTTACCTGTCCTACCTTCCTTTGCTGCAGCAAAAAAGGGCTGGAACACTGTAGTGCCTGCGGTGAGGAAAGCTGCGGGATCGGGATCATGAACACCGCGAAGGCAAAGGGCTTCAGCCGTTATGCACAAAAGCACGGCTTTTCCGGGCTCAGGGAGCGCCTGCTTGAAAACGAAGCGGCGGGAGCGGTCTATGAACGCGCATCCGCCTTCGGTGATTATGACGAGCCTGAAACAGAAGAGGATGTGGAAAGGCTGCTCGGCTGCCTGAAGGAACCCTTTGAGCATAAGGATACGGGAGACCTTACGGACGGTGAAATACGGCTTTGCTGCACGCGGCACACGGACTATGATTTGAAACACCGTTTTGTGCCTGCCTATTTTTTTGACATCTGTCTTGCGGACGGTACGAGAGCCGGTACATGTGATCTGCGTATCGGACACAGCCGCAGGCTGTATCTGGGCGGCAATATCGGCTACACGGTGTTTCCGCCCTTCCGGGGGCATCATTATGCCCGAAAGGCCTGCAGGCTTCTGTTCCGTCTGGCTGCAGCGCACGGTCTTGAGTATGTGATCGTGACCTGCAAGCCCGATAATCTCCCTTCGCGGCGCACGCTGGAGGGGCTTCCCGGGCAGATGCTTGAAACGGCGGTGATCCCCGGGGAGAGCGATATGTACGAAAAAGGGTACAGGGAAGTGTGCGTGTTCCGCTTTGAAACAGCTTCCTTCACGGAGCTTTGAGACGCGGCGGGGCATGAAACCGGATGATGAAAAAAGAACCAGGGTGTGTTTCTGATATGTAATGACCTTTGTCAACCCCTAAATTGGGGAAAACA
>CALGBY010000096.1 GCA_937886445.1 uncultured Clostridia bacterium
CAACCTGGACGGCGAAATGAAGAACCATTTCACCGTCGGTATCGATGATGACCTGACCGGCACCAGCCTGAAGCTGGGCGAGACCTTCGCCGCCGCTCCCGCCGGCACCAGCGCCTGCATGTTCTACGGCCTTGGTTCTGACGGTACCGTGGGTGCCAACAAGAACTCCATCAAGATCATCGGCGACCATACCGATAAGTATGCTCAGGCCTACTTCTTCTATGATTCCAAGAAGTCCGGCGGCCTCACCGTAAGCCATCTGCGCTTCGGTGACAAGCCCATCCAGAGCCCCTATCTGATCGATGTGGCCGACTTTATCTCCTGCTCCAACCCCGCCTATGTGACCATGTATGACATGGTTTCTCCTCTGCGCGAGGGCGGCACCTTCCTGCTGAACTGCCAGTGGACCAAGGAAGAGCTGAACGAGCGTCTTCCCGCTTCCATGAAGCGCAATCTGGCTGCCAAGAAGGCCAATTTCTGGATCATCAACGCCATCGACCTGGCCCGTAAAGTGGGCATGGGCGGACGTACCAACACCACCCTGCAGGCCGCGTTCTTCAAGCTGGCCGACATCATCCCCTATGCTGATGCCGACAAGTACATGAAGGAAAAGGTAGTCGCTTCCTACGGCAAGAAGGGTCAGGATGTTGTTAACATGAACTTTGCCGCCATCGACGCCGCCATCGACGGCCTCGAGAAGGTAGAGATCCCTGCCGACTGGGCAACCGCCACCGAAGGCGCCGTAGCTGCCAAGCCCAACGGAACCACCGAGTATTACGATGAATTCATCGCGCCCGTTCTGGCTCAGGAAGGCAACAAGCTGCCCGTCAGCAAGCTGGATCCCCGCGGTATCGTTCCCACCGGCACCACCAAGTTCGAAAAGCGCGGCATCGCCGTGGTCGTTCCCGAATGGGACAGCACCAAGAAGTGCGCTCAGTGCGGCAACTGCGCCATCGTGTGCCCGCACGCCTGCATCCGTCCTATCTATGTAGCTGAAGGCACTGAAGTGCCCGCCGGCTTCGCCACCGTGAAGGCCACCGGTAAGGAATTTGCCGGTATGCTGTACCGTATGCAGGTAAGCCCGCTGGATTGCACCGGCTGCGGCAACTGCGTGGATGTATGCCCGATGCCCGAATCTCCGCTCTCCCTCAAGCCGCTTGACACTCAGCGCAAGGAAGAAGAGAACTGGGAGTTCGCCATGACCGTTCCCGAGGTGGCCGACCGCATCACCAACAAGGCCTCCGTCAAGAACAGCCAGGCGCTCAAGCCCCTGTTTGAGTTCTCCGGTGCCTGCGCCGGCTGCGGCGAGACTCCGTATGTCAAGCTGGTCACCCAGCTCTTCGGCGACAGGATGATCGTGGCCAACGCCACCGGCTGCTCCTCCATTTACGGCGGATCCGCCCCCACCTGCCCCTATACCACCAATGAAAAGGGCTTCGGCCCCGCCTGGAGCAACTCCCTGTTTGAAGATAATGCTGAATTCGGCTTCGGTATGAACCTGGCCACCGCTCAGCGCCGTGCCAAGCTGGCTGATGTCATCGCCAATGTTGCCGAAAACGGCAAGTGCGATGAGGTGAAGGCCGCCGCTAAGGAATGGCTGGACAACATGGAAGATGCCGAAGGCAGCCGCAAGGCCGGCGAAAAGCTGGTTGCCGCCATCGGTGAGACCCCCTGCTGCGAAAACGGCAAGTACATCATTGATAACAAGGATCTGCTCACCAAGAAGTCCATCTGGATCTTCGGCGGCGACGGCTGGTCCTATGATATCGGTTACGGCGGTGTGGATCACGTACTGGCTCAGAATCAGGATGTCAATATCCTCGTTCTGGACACCGAAGTGTACTCCAATACCGGCGGACAGGCCTCCAAGGCGACTCCTACCGGCGCTGTGGCCAAGTTTGCCGCTGCCGGTAAGCGCACCAAGAAGAAGGATCTGGGCATGATGGCCATGAGCTACGGCTATGTGTATGTGGCGCAGGTCGCTATGAGCAACCCCGCTCAGGTGATCAAGGCCATGATCGAAGCCGAAGCTTATCATGGACCTTCCCTCATCATCGCTTACGCTCCCTGCATCAACCACGGCCTGAAGGCCAAGGGCGGCATGGGCAAGGCGCAGGCCGAGATCAAGAAGGCTGTGGAATGCGGCTACTGGCAGTGCTACCGCTTCAATCCCGATCTGGCCGCGCAGGGCAAGAACCCCATGACCGTGGACAGCAAGGATCCCACCGGCGATTATCAGGAATTCCTGAAGGGCGAAGTTCGTTACACTTCTCTGCTCCAGCAGTTCCCCGCTGCCGCCGAGAAGCTCTTCGCGCTGCAGGAAGAAGACGCCAAGGAGCGTCTCGCTTCCTACAAGAAGCTGGCTGAGCAGGAATAAGTTTTGCTGAAAGCTGAATGACCCGGAGCACCGCGAAAGCGGTGCTCCTTTTTTGCTGCCGTTCTGTCGCCGCAGAAAAAAGCAGGCAGCCCGTATTACGGACTGCCTGACATACTTCTGATCCTGTTGATTTACTGCAGCTTTCTGCGTTCTATACCGGTCCTCTTATAGTACTCTTCCTTGTCCTTATACAGCAGCTTATCCGCTTCATGCATCAGTTCCTCAACAGTCGCTCCGGGATGCTCCTGCAGCGACGCGCTGCCGATGGACACCGCAAGTGATTTGGCCATTTTTCCTTCCCACGCCCTGACCATGGAGCAGTACGCGTTCAACTGCTTATCCACGGTCTCTTTTCCGCGGAAGGTGATCACACAAAACTCATCGCCGCCGGTACGGCACAGCAGCGCTGCTCCTTTGAAGCACTGGCGCATCAGATCGCCTGCGGCGATCAGCATCTCATCTCCCGCTTCGTGACCGTACAGGTCATTCGCGCGTTTCAGGCTGTTGACATCCAGACAGATCACGGCAAGGTTCTTATCCAGCGGCTTTTCGGAAATATGTTCAATAAATTCGATATACATATTACGGTTTGAAAGACCGGTCAGCGTATCCTCGTGCGCCTGCTTTTCGGCTTTCAGATAATAGTACTGCTTCTGCAGGGAAAGCAGCATTGAGATAGAGGCATCACAGAAATACAATACCGGAAAGCGGGCAAGAAATGTTTCCGTATACCCCGGTACAGTAGGGAGGCTCGCTTTGACAGGCGTCCAGAACAGAATGATCACGAAAAACTGAAAGTACAGTGAAACACATATTCCCACCATCGGATACAGGATACTCATGCCGAGCAGCGGCATCAGCAGGATCCACAGACAGGCAAAGCCCTCATTTTCTCCTGTGATCGCGTATACTGAAAAAATCAGCGCGCACATCACAGCCATTAGGATATCCCCCGCCTTCAGCTGCTTGAACTTTACGATCAGAAACACCGCCACGGCAAAACCGATGATCAGCACGCCGGTGGTACAGGCCATGAATGCATAACCCTTCACGATATTCATCACCGTCAGGATCACCGAAACAAAGCACAGAAAACAGCCTGCCAGCGCCTTTGCGCGGTAATCCTGACGCCGTCTTGCCGCGTTATCGGGCTCTACCGTGATCAGTTCCTTCAGTTTTTGCAAATATTCTTTCATCAGCGTTTCTCCGCTTACATTTAAAATTACATATCACACAATAATGTGTATTGTTATTATAGCAAGCAGACCCGAGTGTGTAAAGTATTTTTTTGCACTGCTCAGAATTTTTTTCATTGCTGAGTCGGGTTTTTCAGCTCAGCCGTTGGCCTTTCCCCTGTAGCAGTACTCGATCACCTGCTCCGGCTCCGTGCGTACGATAAACATAAAATCATCGCTTTCCAGCTGCAGCCATGTACCGTCGCGCGATTCATATCGCAGAGTAACGCGCAGCGGTTCTTTTTCCTCCTCCGAAAGCGGTTCAAACCCGGAGAACCATTCATATACCGTATCCTGCAGACCGGCGGGCGGTTCGCTGTCCGCGTATTCCTCCATGTGCGCGCTTTCGCGTCCGGTCCGTGAGGGCCAAAGGCCAATCAACTGCTCTTCCCGGCCAAACACAACATAAAACGCCTCTTCTTCTCCTCCGCAAAGCAACTCACATGTATAACGCCGGATCCCGGTTTCATCCGCGTACACAGAAACGCTTACCGGAATACCCGACAGATCCGCTTTATAGCCGGTCGAGGCAAGAATACGCTTGGCTTTTTCCGTAAGACGCGCCTTTCTTTCGGCCTGCTCTCTGCTGTATTCCCCTTCACCCGCTTCGCTTTCGGTCACAGGCTGCGGTTTTTCAAACGGCTTGACAACACTTGAGCCTCTTTGATCCGCGGACATACTGAAGCGGATACTCGCGGGATATTTCTCACCACACTGCAGAATGATCGTCAATTCGCAATTTCCGTCCACCTGCATAAGGCTGCCATCGCTGTTCAGCACGGCGTTCACACTGCACGCGGTCAGCGAAAGGCTGTCCATCGTATAGCATATTCCCGCAGTAACGGTGGGATAGTCATAAATATCGGCATAAGCGTAATCAGAAAACTCCTGCCTGTTGTAATCCGCTCCGAAATAGCGTTCCAGCACATACTGCCCCAGCAAGGTCACCGCATGATCGGCAAGCGCCCCCGCTCCGCCGGAGGGCAGAACAAATGTGAGGCTCTCGCTTCCGTCCGCGTTCACGTTCACAGTAAACTGATCTTTGATCAAAGGCTCGGTTTGAACGATCACTGCCTCGGCGATACCGAGAAGTGCCTTCAGCTTGGATGAAACATTCACTACAGAGTTTCTGCTTTCCGAATATCCTGTACGCCAGGAACCGGGGTGCAATGTCTCGGTAACAAATACCTCCCTGTTATTTCGGGTCACTGTATATCCAGATTCACGGTATTCGATATGATTCCCTTCTGCTCCTTCCGTATAAAGAGGCGTGAACAGTTGTACCTTCTGCAGGCTGTTGTTCCCGTCCATCACCGCCGTGACAGAAGCCCGCTTGAACAGCCGCCCGTCTATCGAAAATTCCGCTTCTCCGTTCACAGTCACATTCATCTCATCAAAAGCAAGTTTCTCTGCCGCCTCAAAATATCGCAGCAAAACGCTGTCTTCCGAGATCGCGAAAGCGCATATTCCGGCAATTGCCAATACCAGCGCCGCGGTCAACAGCTTCCGTTTCATTTTTTTCATATTTTCTTCCCTCCGAATCGTTTTTTCTGATACGCATCAATTATATTTGGTTTTCAGTATCCTGTAAATACCCGTCCGCAGGTTTTACATTTGTCTCAGTATCAAAAGCCGCGCCGTCATATCAGGCGCGGTTTTCTCATTTCCTTTTCACTTACATTTCCTGTTTCGGACGGTCATTCAAACAGTTTTTCCGCCAGCTTCATTCTGTCTCTGATTTTTACGCCAAACGGGCATCGTTTCTCACAACCACCGCAACCCACACAGTCTTTTCCTCCGGCTGCCAGCGCGCGGTAATGCTCCCGTACGGAAGCCGGTACTTCCTTTTGCATCGCCGCAAGATCATACAGCTTATTCACCATCGCGATATCGATCTTTACGGGGCAGGGCATACAGTGACCGCAATAGGTACACTGCCCGTAGAAAGAATGCGTCTTCGCCCCGGCCAGCACCGTGGCATAATCCTTTTCTTCCTCGGTTGCCGTTTCATAGGCAGCTGCTTCTCTTGCCTGCTCCGCGCTTTCGATCCCTGCCATCACAGCAGCCACAGCCGGCCGTGTAAGGCAATAATGCAGGCATTGGACCGGTGTCAGCTTAACACCGAAGGGAGACCTTTTTTCATCAAACAGTCTTCCCCCGGCATAACCCTTCATCACGGTAATGCCGATCCCGTTCCTTTCGCAGGTATTATACAATTCGACCCGTTCGGGCGCGATCCCGATATTGTCTGTTTTCATTTCATCCGCAAAATAATCATCGATGTTTTCCGTGGGCGGCATCATATCAAAAGCCGGATTGACGCTGAAAAGCATCATCTCTATCACACCGCTCTCTGCCGCCGCCTTTGCCACAACGGGATTATGCGTGCTCATTCCGATATGCCGGATCTTTCCCTGCGCTTTCAGTTCATACACGTATTTCAAAAAATCGCTGTCCTGCAGCCTGTTCCATTCCTCTGTTTCATCCACATAGTGGATCATGCCAAGATCGATATAGTCCGTTCCGAGGCGGGTGAGCAGGTCTTCAAAGGCTTCTTTGCATTTGTTCACATCCCGCGTACGCACATACTGACCGTTTTGCCAGGTTGACCCGATATGCCCCTGAATGATCCATTTTTCACGTCTGCCCTGAAGCGCCGTTCCGAGGTCACTGCGTACTTTGGGATTGCTCATCCAGCAATCCAGTATATTGATACCCAGTCTCTCGCATTCATCCACCACCTGAACGCACTCCTGTGTAGAATGCCTTTCAAGCCATTCTCCGCCAAGGCCGATCTCGCTCACGCTCAATCCGGTTTTGCCCAATTGCCTGTATTTCATCCGGCACCTCCGTTATATACATAGTTGCTAAACATTAATTCGCCATACGAATCGTTTTTCCTGCCTGAGGCTTCCTGACAAACACATTCCTCCGCCCTGTATCAGCAGGGTCTCACTGCCCATCGGTGTCTCACCCGGAGGACGAACCATATTTTTTCGGATACTTCCTTTGTACACAAAGACCCGCTGCCTTTCGGCAGCGGGTCCGGTCATTGATTATTCAGCGCATTCACCGGAGGTGAGGCTTACAGATGTGATACCCAGAGGCACACTGAAGTTATCGATCACGATGATCTTCGGTGCATCGGGAGAGTCAGTCTTCACATACAGCAGGGTGATCGTGCGGTTGCTCGCGGGCATTGTTCCGGTCACTTCACCAAGGATCGGCTTGTATGTCATGAAGGTCCTGGGAACCACCGAATACGCATCACCGTAATGGTAGGTGTAGGTATCTTCGTTGTGCAGAACATGTCCGTCACTCTGATCCACATACTGTACGGTCAGTGTGTACTCGATAGCGTTGTAGGATACGATCACGCTGATATCATCATCGCCCATTGTTCCTTCAACACGATCGATATCCGGCTTATAGCCTGTGATCGCAGAAGAAACTACGCTGTAGTTCTGGCCGAAGTAGTAAGGAGCGTTGAAGATATCGATCACTTCGCCATTCTGATAGTAGAGCACTGTCAGTGTATGCTGTCTGAGGGTCATCCGGATATCATCGCCGTCATAGGAGGTTTCATATCCGGCGACCGGCTGGATCACTACGGTGTACTCGATCTCGTGCTTGCCTTCCTCGTCAAACTTCGGCAGGTCTTCAGCAGTAAAGTGCCATTCGCCATCCGCGTCAGCCGTTACGAAGATGCCGGTCGGTTCACCATCCGCGTAGATCTCAACAATCACCTGTTCAGGTCTGGTCTCATAGAGGTCATCCAGATCGTTCCAGTTGACGCTGCCTTCAACGGTCACAACGGTATCACCTGTGATCTCCAGTACACCGTCGATCACGGTAAGCTTCACGTTCTTGTAGTTGGGAGCAGTGATCACGAAGCTTTCTTCCGTAAGACCCATCGGATAGGTTCCAACAATGGTTCCCACAGCCTCAGCAGCCGCGCCTTCGGCCAGCTCGGCGATCACGGTCTCATCCGTGATATCGGTGGTAAAGCCTTCAACCTTGTGTTCTTCAGCGTCATACAGCACGGTCTCGGAATTACCGGTCACGGTCACTTCGATCTCTTCGGCCTGTTCAACGGTGAAGGTTCCCTCTTCGAAGGTGATCACATAATCGCCCTGTTCGGTCTCTCCGGTCACGGTGATCTTGTACTCGCCTACGTTTTCGCCATCCTCACGCTTCACTTCGTACTCGATCTCGTCATCGCCCACCAGAGTCTCGATGGTCACGGTCAGTTCGGGATCGTCCGATCCGTAGATCTTCTCCAGATCGTCCGCGGTCACGGTGATCTGCTTCTTCTCCACGGTGAAGGTTCCGTCTTCGGTCTCGATCTCGTAGTTCGGGTTGTCACCCGGTTCTACGCTGATCTTGTATTCGCCGCTGTGTTCGCCTTCTTCGCGTACCACGGTGTAGTTGATCGTTTCGCCTTCTACAGCGCCTTCCACGGTGGCGGTCAGTTCGGGTTCTTCATCGCCGTAGGTCTTGCTGAGATCGTCAGCCTTTACGGTGATCTTCTTCTTGCTGATCTCCAGCGTGCCGTCCACGATCTCGAAGGTCACATTGGTGAAGTTAGTGCTGGTGTTCGCGAAGTCTTCCGCCTTCAGCAGCATATCGTAGGTTCCGGCGTCGGTGCCGGTCACCTTCGCGTTGCCGCTGAAGCTGAAGTCCGCTTCGGTGTAGAGCTCGGTGTCGGCCTTGAAGTCGTAGCCGGTCACTTCATGCTCTTCGCCGTTGTACTCGGCCTTGCCGCTGTGCTCGGTGATGGTCACCTTGGCACCGTCGTAAGGCTTCACGGTGAAGGTTCCCTCTTCGAAGGTGATCACATAGTCGCCCTGCTCTTCTTCGCCGGTCACGGTGATCTTGTACTCTTCAGCGTTTTCGCCTTCCTCGCGCTTCACTTCGTACTCGATCTCGTCATCGCCCACCAGGGTCTTGATGGTCACGGTCAGTTCGGGATCTTCATCACCGTAGGTCTTCTCCAGATCGTCCGCGGTCACGGTGATCTGCTTCTTCTCCACGGTGAAGGT
>CALGBY010000097.1 GCA_937886445.1 uncultured Clostridia bacterium
CCGGGATCTGATATCATAACCCCCTCAGGGTGCTTCCTCGAAACTGAATAAAGTTTGTTTTGGCCTGTTTTCCCCTATTTAGGGGTTGACAAAGGTCATTACATATCAGAAACACACCCTAATCAGTGTTTCCTAAAAAATACGCGATCCGCCCTTCAGAAGGTTGTCTGAAAAGGCCGGTATGTGGTATCATGCAAAGTGTTCAGACAGAGCACGACACGCTTTACGGACCGGCAGGATCGAAAACGAAGCTGTCTGATCTTTCAGGGAGGCATGATATGAAGGTCATTGAGTACTTTTCCGCCCCGGACCGGGCACATTGGCTGTCCGAGATCGGGCGGGCCGATTGGTCCGCCGCGTCCTTTCTGGCGTCGCTCCTGCAGGAGGACCGCCTCATGGATACGCTGGGCGAAACAGCCATGGTGCTGATGCTCACCGAGGGCGGCCGGCTGGTATCCTTCTGTACGCTGGCGCCGCTGGATGAAGTGCAGCCCACCGTTTTGGGCCCGTGGATCGGGTTTGTGTACACCTTTCCGGAATTCCGCGGCCGCCGCTGTGCGGGCCTGCTGCTGGATCACGCCGAAGGCCTGGCCGCGGCGGCGGGTCATGAAGCCGTGTACATCTCCACCGATCACAACGGGCTTTATGAGCGATACGGCTATATATTTTTCGACACAGCCCGCACCGTGTACGGTGAGACCTCGCGCGTATACCGCAAGCTGCTGCGAACGAATGGTGCCGAAAAGGAACAGCAAAGCACCCCGTAAAGAGAAGATCTGCGCGATGATGCGGCGTTTGGGCCGCTCAGGAAGGAACGCTGTAAGCCGTTCTGCCCCGATAAGCTGACGGCAGGCATAATGACCTCCCATGCATCCGCCGGTTTTACTGTAATGCATGGAAAAATACAAAATTTTGACGGAGTTATAAAATGATGATTAAGATCCTGTTCATTTGCCACGGCAATATCTGCCGTTCTCCGATGGCGGAAATGACCATGACCGCCCTGATCAGGGAGCGCGGCTTACAAGAGCGGTTCAGCATCTCCTCCGCCGCCACAAGCACGGAGGAGATTGGCAACGGGCTGTATCCCCCGGCACGGGCGGAGCTTATCCGGCGGCATGTCCCGCTGCTGCCGCACACAGCCCGTCAGATGACGGAAAAGGACGCGGAGGAGTATGACCTGCTCATCTGTATGGACCGGTACAATCTTGCAAACATGAAAAGGCTCTGCCGCAACCGGTATACGGAAAAAATGCATCTGCTTTCCGAATGGAGCGACGGGGATGAGATCGCGGATCCCTGGTATTCGGACCGCTTTGATATCGCGTACGAACAAATCCAGCGCGGATGTGAAGGGCTGCTGGAGCAGCTTTCCGGAACGAGCGGGAAAGGAGGAACAGCATGATCAGGCCACTTGTACATGACCGTCTTCTGCTTTCCGTTCCCTCCTCTCCGGCATGCAGGGAGGATCTGCCCTGCGCGCGGGATCTGCGGGATACTCTGGAGCATTTCAGAGATACCTGCGCCGGTATGGCGGCCAACATGATCGGAACACAGAGAAACATCATCGCCGTACGCGCGGGCGGCACCTGTCTGATCCTGCTGAACGCAAGGATCATCTCAAAAAAGGGGCCGTACAGAACAGCCGAAGCCTGCCTTTCCTATACCGGAGGACCAACGGAAACAGAACGGTTCCGTGAGATCACGGTGGAATACGAAACCGAAGCCTTTGTAAAAAAGAAGCAGACCTTCACAGGCTTTACCGCCCAGGTCATCCAGCACGAAATGGACCATGTAAAGGGGGTCCTGATTTGATATCGTTTTTCGGTACACAAAAAGGGGGGATGACAATGTACAAGGCAAAACATGTGCCGCTGATCATGCTTTCTCTCATCCTTATCGCGTATACGCTTTTCCCGCTGCCCGGCCGGGCGCTGACGGATGCCGATATCAACAGGATGGCAAACAATATCCTGAGCGGCGTATCTGTGGGAAGGGAAAAGCGGTCACACGCGGCCGAGATCACACGCGTCATGCTTGAAAACGGCTATGAGCCTGCCTTTGTTGCCGGGTTCATCGCCAATTTTACGCAGGAAGGCGACTTTGGCGTGTTTGAAAACCTGAACTATTCCTCTTCCACCTCACTTGCCTATGTGAAGCATATGCACGGCTGGGATTATGACGCGGGGCACTGGGATATTTACGGAAAATGGTCCTTTTACACCTGCACAGTATACGGAAACGACAAATACGGAAACCCCGTATCGCTCAGTGAAGTAAAGTCACTGGTGGATACCCTGATAAAGGAAGGGCATACCAGCGCGCTGTTCGGGCTGGGGTGCATCCAGTGGACTTATTATTCCCGCCTCAGAGGGCTTGTGGATATGTACCTATCCTATGCCTCATCCGATCATATCACCGAGGAGGAATGCATTTCGGCGGAGCTGGCCTTTATGCTGAAGGAGCTGAAGGGCGATTATCACTATGTATACACCGGATGGAAAAGCGCTGTGACAAACACAGACAGTGCGGACGCGGCATACAGTGCCGGAACGGATATCTGCCGCCGGTATGAAAACCCGAGCGCCGGTGAAAGCGCTCAGGCGCTGCGCGGAGATCTAGCCCGCGGCATCTTTTTGGAAATGGTGAACGGGACATCCGTTTCTGTTGATATCACCCCGCCCTTTGCCTCCGCGTACAGTGAAAAGAACGGGCCCTGCCGGTTCAGCGTATACTGCGACGCCTTTGATGAGACCGGGCTGGACAGCGTTACCGTAAACGTCTGGAATGAAACAGACGGGGCGGAAAAAGCGCTTACCGTCACCCTTCCCGCAAACGGGGCTTCTGTGTTTTCGGGCTGCGCGGTATTTGACCTGAGAGAAAAAAACGGGCGTGTCAACACGCTGTGGCATATAGAGGCTTTCGCGAAGGACACCTCCGGCAACCTGAGCCCCGCGGCGCAGGCGGACGGTATATTCGCGGAACCGGATTATGACGGGCTGAACGCCTGCAGCCTGCCGGAGGGGATCATTACCGTGGAAAGCGAAGCATTGGCCGGAACGCAGGTGCAGGTCGTTTTCTTCCCAGCCTCCGGCGGCATCACAGTAAAAAAGGACGCGTTTTCCGGCTGCGGGGAGCTGATGTACATCGTGCTCCCGGCAGGCGCGGAGATCGATTTTGAAGAAGGCTTCAGTGAATATTTGCCTGCCGGCGCGCAGGTGATACAAAAATAAGAGGGCAATGCGATGTGCGGAAGATATTATCTGCCGGAGGAGGACCTGCCGGAGGAATGGCTGAGGCTGTTGGATACGCTGGGAGAGCCGCCTGAAGGGGTGAACGCGAAGACTGCCGGGGAGATCTTTCCCGGCGATACGGTGCCTGTACTGGCCAATTCAAGGGCGCTCAGGGAACGGCCTTTCTATATGCAGTGGGGCTATCATCTGGATGACCGGCTCATTTTCAACGCCCGAAGCGAAACGGCGGATGAAAAGCCGCTCTTCCGGGACGGCGCGCTGGAGCGGCGCTGCCTGCTTCCTTTTGCCCATTACTGCGAGTGGGAGAAGCGCGGAGACAGCCTGCCTGATGAGACCGCCGCAGGCAGACAAACCGGAAAGCTTCGCTATCAGCTGCGCCCGGAGGGTGAAGCCATGGCGTATCTTGCCGGTATTTACCGTTTTGAAAGGCGAGGACCCGTATTCTGCGTGCTGACACGTCCGGCAGAAGCAGACATCGCCTTTATCCACCCCCGCATGCCGGTCATGTTCACAAAGGACAGCGCGAAAGAATGGCTCAGCAGAAGCGGCGATTACCGCGAATTGCTCGCATCGGCATGCCGCCGTACCGAATACCGGCCGGGATGACCTGGCGGCTTGATGATATGCTCAAAAAAACGGCCTTCCCCACACAGGAGAAAGCCGTTTTGCTTATGATGATATTACTTGATCAGGGTGATATTGCCGATGAAGGGAATTTCCTTGGCCTTGCCCTGAACAGCGTTCACGATGCCGAGAATGGCATACACCAGGCACACGATGCCGGCCACGCCGCAAATAATTCCGATAATCACGCCCAGCACGGGGATCCCGCCCAGGATCGCATTCACAATGCCGAGCGCGGTTTCAATGATGAACAGCAGCAGGCCCTGATTGGCATGGAACTTCGCAAACTTGGAATCCTTCGCGGCAAGAAACGGAACGAGCCACAGGATCCAGATATAAGAAAGAAGAGATACGACCTTATTCTTTTCCGCGTCTTCGGGTGTGAATTCCGCAGAACGGTCCTTCGGGTTCTTAAGCATGTTGATCACCTTGTTTACATCTACATTGCCCATTTCCAAGCACCTCTTTCAATTTGATCCGCCTGATACGGCATGCATATTATCTCACTTTTCAAGGCCGGTGTCAATCATCAATATGCCTTGGCAAAGAACATAACCCTGCTCGCGGGGCGTCCGCAGCACACGCAGCGATCTCCCACCGGGGTCTGGTCAAAGGGCATGTTGCGGGAGGAGGCACCGGTTTCTTCCTTGATCTTGTCCTCGCAGGCGCGGTCTCCGCACCACATGGCCTTGGCATAGCCGCCGTTCACCTGCTGCTTCAGCTCCTCATAATCCGAAACGACCTTCGTATGCGCCATGCGGAAATCATCGGCCATTTTATACATGTTTTTCTGGATGTCGCTGAGCAGTTGCTTCATGCTGTCCGCCAGCGTATCCAGCGCCACGGTCGTCTTTTCAAAGGTATCGCGGCGCACCACGGTGGCCACGCCGTTTTCGATATCGCGGGGGCCCATTTCCACACGGACGGGCACACCCTTCAGCTCCCACTCGTTGAACTTCCAGCCGGAAGACACATTATCGCGGTCATCCAGCTTCACACGGATACCGGCGGCCTTGAGCTGAGCGTATACCTTTTCACAGGCCTCGTTCACGCCTTCCTTGTGAGCGGCAATGGGCACGATCACCGTCTGGAAGGGGGCGATCATGGGCGGCAGCTTGAGGCCGCGCTCGTCACCGTGCGTCATGATGATGGCGCCGATCAGGCGGGTGGAAACGCCCCAGCTGGTTTCATAAGCGTATTCCAGCTTGCCCTCCTTGCTGAGGTACTGGATATTGAAGGGCACGGAGAAATTGGTACCGAAGTTATGGCTGGTGCCTGCCTGCAGGGCTTTGCCGTCCTGCATCATGGCTTCCACGCTGTAGGTGGCGCGGGCACCGGCAAACTTTTCCTTATCGCTCTTCTGGCCGGCATATACAGGCACAGAAAGGTTTTCCTCGCAGAACTTCTGATACAGCTTCAGCATATTCTGCGTTTCCTCCTCCGCCTCCTCGGCGGTGGCATGCACGGTATGGCCCTCCTGCCACCAGAATTCCGCCGTACGCAGGAAGGGGCGGGTAGTCTTTTCCCAGCGCATCACGGAGCACCACTGGTTATACTTGAGCGGCAGATCACGCCAGGATTGTACCCATTTGGAGAACATGGTGCAGAAAATGGTTTCGCTGGTGGGGCGCACGGCCAAACGCTCCTGCAGAGGCTCGGTACCTCCCTGCGTTACCCAGGCCACCTCGGGCGCGAAGCCCTCCACATGGTCCGCCTCCTTCAGCAGCAGACTTTCGGGGATCAGCATGGGCATGGATACATTTTCATGTCCGGTCTCCTTGAACATGGCATCCAGTTGCTCATGGATCAGTTCCCAGATACGGTTGCCGTAGGGCTTGAGCGCCATGCAGCCGCGCACGGGGGTATAGTCCATCAGATCGGTCTGGGTGACCACATCGGTATACCACTGTGAAAAGTCTTCATCGCGGGGAGTGATGTGCTGCACAAATTCCTGCTTTTTTTCCTTAGCCATAAGATCGCCTCCAAAAAAATATCCCTCATCCCCTGCAGGGACGAAGGCTGCTTCGCGGTACCACCCGGCTTGCGCGAAAAAACGCGCATCTCTTGTGCCCTCTAACGGAGGCAGCCCGGCGGGGATTGGCCGCGGCCCAAGGGTGGGAACCTTGCATTGCCGTATGAACATATACATTATATGAAATTCCGGTATGCCTTGTCAAGCAGAAACTCCAGCAAAACGGAAAAAGAGAAGCGCTTCCGGGCTTCTCTTTTTCCGTTTTCAGCAAAAACTCCGGACCGGCCTCGCGGCACGGCCCGGAGTATGCGGACTGTCAGTATTTAACATCGGCATAGAAACGCAGATCCGTCAGATAGCACTTGTTCTGGTTCTCTGTACCGGTCTTGTAGGTATCAACAAACATTTCGATCCTCTCCACATCCTGATAGGTAGCAGAGAAAAGAATATCCTGATAGCCCCGGACAAAATAATCCTTCAGTTTCAGATCTTCCTGATAGTGATTCCCATCGGCAGTATAAATTCTCAGATGGAATTTATATACCCACGCGTTCTTGAAGAATCTTGTCTCACCGTCGTTCCAGCCGTTGCGGATCCCGATGCCGCTCACCTGCTGATGATCAAAATAGAAGGTGAACTCGGGGATCTCATCATGATACTCGCTCTTATAGATATACCAGGAGAAGAGCGTGTCCTCATTATCATCCGTCAGATTCGGCAGTTTTTCATAGCATTTCTGATTCAGCTCGTTCTTGCTGGTCTCGGGCTTGAACTGAGTATCCGACCAGGCAGGATAGATCACACCGTCCGGACCTACAGGCGGCTGAGTAGGTACCGGAGTAGGTTCTCGGGTAGGTCTTGGAGTAGGCGTGGGAGTCGGTACAGCGGTAGGCGTGGGCACAGGCGTAATCCTGGGGGTAGGTGTCACAACGGGAGTGGGTACCGGCGTGATGGGCACACGGGTAGGCACCGGCGTGGGGGTGACATTCTCAATGATCCTGAAATAGCAGTCGATCAGAATATCCTGATTGCTTCTGGAACCGTTCACCGCGGAAGCGGTGATCCGGTACCGGTACAGACCGGGAGCCAGCTGACCGAATTTCAGCCGCCTGTTGATATCACCGCTGCCAAGCGTATAGCTCTGCGTATTCGGATATACCGTCACGCTCTGCGCGGCGCGGTTATTGTTATCTATGATCTCACCGCGTACCTCGGTAAGCCTTCCCACATCCGTATAAACAGTGCCGCGTATGGAGAAGGACTGACCCTGCCGCATATCAGAGGGATAATTGGGGCCGGAAATGCCCAGCCGCGGTGTCTGAGCGGGCGGCACATAAGCCGTGGGAGTGGGCGTGCGGTAATAATAGTAGGTGGGAGTGGGGGTACGGTAGTAATAATATGTGGGGGTAGGCGTGCGGTAGTAGTAATAGGTGGGAGTAGGGGTACGATAATAATAGGTGGGGGTAGGCGTGCGATAATAGTAGTAGGTAGGCGTAGGCGTACGGTAGTAATAATAAGTGGGGGTAGGCGTAGTGAACCGGTACGCGGTAGGAGTGGGCGTGCGGTAATAGTAATAAGTGGGAGTAGAAGCCGAGGGTGCGGCGCAGGTACAGGCGTAGGTGCTGAAAACAGACCATTCAGGGTAGCTTGCCCAGCCGCTGCAGCGATACAGAAAATCAGTAGTGGGATAGGTGGAAAGCACACTGTCCATCTCTGCCATCGTATAGGGCGTGGCCGTAACAAACCATGTTCCGGAGGTCGTGAAATTCAGCGTCAGCGTTTCATCGGTCCATTCATAATTCTGCGTCATTCCGTACGGGGAGGAAACACTCACATGATACATGGCAAAGGTGTTTTTCACACGCTGGGTGCTGTCCCAGTTGGACACCTGGATCAGGTTGCCTCTCGCGTCCTGGCGAAGCACGATATTGGCATTTGTGCCGTAGCAGGATACAGTAAAGGTATAGGCCTGTCCGGCGTTTCCCTCCGGGGTGGACAGGTCCGCTCCGGCGCTCACCAGAAACAGACAGCTGAAAAGCACCGCGAACAGCACTGCCGTCATGATCCTTTTGAAATTTGCTTTCATTTCTCTGCTTCCTTTCTGCTGAAGGGATCTGTTGTACAACAGGCTGCCTCAAGACCCCTTTAATGATAATATAGTGATTTGCCGCCGCATTGTCAATAGCGCCGCGCCTAATTTACATTTTACATTTCTGTTACTTTTCACGGCAGCCGTTCAGCAGAGCAAAACCACATAATTTACATTTCCGCGCCGGCTTTCATATTGATGACACGCGCCGCAGATGATATAATCCCGATTGAGAAAACACATTGCCAAAGGGGATGAAAAACAGTGTTCCGGAAACTGCATACTGAAGCCATAAAGCGGGCGGCTGCTTTCACGGCCGTGCTGCTTCTGCTCTTTTTCACATCAGCCGTATCGGCTGAAGAAGGCCGCTGCCACATCCTGCTCCTGATGACGGACGGTGATCCTTCTGTGTGTTTCGGAGAGGACCTGTACCCCGCCGCTTTCACAGAGACACGGCTCCGGGAAGCCGCGGCCGCGTTCTTCGGCGCGTGCATGACAGAGAGCACCGCCCGCGGCGCGCTGATAAAGGGAAGCGAAACGCCCGAAATACTGTGCGGTGTCACGGGCAGTAAAGCAGAGCTGGTCGCCTCCGCGGAAAAGCTCACGGCTGAAAATGGCAAAAGAGATTTCTGCGCCGCGCTGACAGCCGCGGAAGACCTGCTGAAGACAAGCGGCAGCGAACGCGGCACCGTGACCATGGTATTCTCCCTGCCGCCGGACATCGGAAATACCGCTGCCGCCGGGCTTTATTCCGCCGCTTCCTTTCCCTTTGCCTCACCGGACGGGGCCTGGTACTTTCCCTATATGAACGCGGTACGCGGTCTGTGTGAAAGCCTCAGCTCAGGCTTTACCCTGAACGCGGTGCTTCTTCTCCCCTCCGTGCCTGTGAGCGGGAATGCCGGTGTTTTCTTTTCAAGCATGCAGGCCTTCGCCTCCGATATCACAAACGGCACCGTGACCGTCGCGCTCGGAGACGAGCAATTGCAGAACGCGCTTGTCAGCGCCGGTATGTCCGCATCCTTCGCGGGCAGAGCGGAAAGGATCGTTCCCGCCGCTTCTTCTTCAGCGTACCCATGGGCATACATCTGCGGCGGCGTAGCGCTGCTGATCCTCATCGCCGTGATCATTCTGATCATCGGAAAAGGACGCAGGCGTAAAAAGCGCCCGCGTCCCTATGATAAGCCTGCGAAGAGATCCTCCTCCCGCGCCTCCGGCTCACAGATCCCGCCGGATGACCAGGACTGGTAAAGTGACACACATATAAACGGAGCCGAAAAGCCATGGATAAAACGATCATCTTTGAAACAGAAAACGCCGGTATGCCCGTTCGTGCCTGCTACACGCAAAAGAACACAGAGGAGGTTTTCCTTCCCCTTCTGCAGAAGCTCATGGACATCCGGAAGGAAAAGGGCCGCCGTATCCTAATCTTTCTCGCTGCTCCTCCGGCCGCCGGAAAAAGCACGCTCGCGGCATATCTTGCCTCCCTCTGCCCCGGTCTCACAGTGCTCCCGATGGACGGCTTTCACCGCCCGCAGGCCTGGCTTCTTACACACACCGTGCAGCGAAACGGAAAACAGCTTCCCGCCGTATCCGTAAAGGGTGCCCCGGACACCTTTGATCTTGAAAAGCTGGCTAAGTATATCCGCTGTGCCGCCGGCGGGGAGGAATTCGGCTGGCCCGTGTATGACCGCAAAACGCATGATCCGCGCGAAAACGGCGTTACCGTTCAGGGTGATATCCTGCTCATCGAGGGCAATTACCTGCTGCTGGACAGGCCCGGATGGCGGGAGTTGCGCCGTTATGCCGATTATTCTGTATTTATCCGTGCCGGTGAAGCGCTTCTCAGGCCGAGACTGGTCGAAAGAAAGATCGCGCTCGGAAAAACAAGCGCAGAGGCGGAGCGCTTTGCGGACGAAAGCGATCTTGTAAACGCCCGTCTGGTGCTGGAGAACAGTCTTCCCGCCGATGTTTCTCTCACGCTTCTTGAAAACGGTACCTACAGCCTGTAAACGCATATGCCCCGTATTCCCGGCCGGCCCCCGGCAAACGCTCCAACCCGCGTAATTAAAGAGACCGTGATCAATTTCACGGTCTCTTTTTTGCCGGACTCTGCCTTCGTTAAGCGGCTCCGTCCTTTTCCTTGTTTGCTTCCATACGCTGGGGAGCATCCTTATAATCTCCCAGCACTTCAAACATGTTCCACGCGCTCTTATAATTGCCCGCGTTCTCCATTTCACCGGCGGCGATATACAGCATTTCACGGCAGCCCTCGGCTCTTTCCTCGCTGTTCTTCACACCGACAAGCTGGTCAAATTCGTCTGCCAGTTCGATAAGTGATACCCAGTTGATCTTCTTGCACTTTTCATCATAGATGCTGGGCACACCTTTGCCGCAGTATTCCTCATCGGTCGGGTGCTCCATCGCGTCCGCGATCTCCTGCTGCTTCTTGCTGGCCGTGCAGAAACGCACCAGCAAATCAGCACCTTCCGTTCCGCTCACATAGGTAAGCCCGTTCAGCGCGCTGTCCCAGTCCTGACTGTCGATATCGGCATCCACAGCGTTAAGAACGGCATTGCTGTTCTCAATACGCAGGCTCTCGCTGTCCTGATAGCCCTCCATCATCTGCAGGCAAAGCACGGCGTTTCCGGTGATCTCATAATCCGCCGTTCCGTTCTGGGTACCGATCAGCGCGGTCACAGCGTCATACGCCTTCAAGCGGCACTGTTCCGCCAGCTCCGTGCTGTTGAGCGTACCGGGAATGCTGTCCAGCTGTTTGGCGGCTCCCACCCAAGCGGTCACAGCTTTTTTCACATCATTTCCGTCCGCGGGGTTCTTCAGCTCTGTTTCCGCGCTCTGGCAGGCGGTAAAGTAGGTCACCATGTCTCCGCTGTCCCGGATGCAATACAGATCCAGCTCCTTCAGCGCGTTCACGGCGTCCTTGTAATTCTTTTCCTGTCCGTTCGCAACCGCGGCGGCATAGTCTGAAAGCTGCTTCGCGTCCTTAAAGAAGCCAAGCTCCGAAAAGGCTTCCGCCGCTTCGGCGTATCTGCCTTCTTCCAGGATCCTGAGAGCGTCGGCATACTGTTCTCCCCCATTGCCTTCGCAGGCGCAGAGCAGTACGAGCATAAGGGCAAGAAACAGGCAAAGCAATGTCTTTTTCATATGATTACCATCCTTCGTGGATTTGTTTTCCGGGGGTTGATATCCGCCCCAGATCCGTCATTTATCAAAGCTGTTCTGTTTGAAGGCCCTGCGCTCCGCGGCATAGGCAGTAACGAATCTGTAGCAGTTGATCAGGCCCGCGAGCATGATCACGGCATACAGCACAAGGTACAGAAGATAGAGTGTGGAATAATGGAACGGCCTTGCGAGGCAGAATACCAGGAACCCGAAAATTCCGTACAGTACGGCGCCAAAGCCGGTCCAGGCCTCGTCCTTTTTGAGGATCAGCAGGGTGATGAGCACAGCGCTCGCCACGATGATCAAAAGCACATACTTGCTCATGGAACGGATATCCACGGTATCCGCGGTATCGATATCGGCAGACCAGTTTGAATTGAAGAGGCTGCCTTTCGCGATCGCCTTGTCTTCATTGCGCATTTCATTCTGCGCACGGTAAGCCACCTTATCGGGGAAGCTTTCGTCCACATAGTTGACCAGCTTTTTCAGATCATCCTTCTTCGCGATCAGATCATTCACGGTCTTTTGCTTGAAGGCATCCTTTTCGGCGGCGATCTTCGCGATACCGCCATCCCAGTCCACGATCTTGGTGGTTTCAAGCGTTCCGAAGAGATCAAACGCGGAAACGGTGGTATCGCCCTTCTTATCCACCTTGGTGGTCCACATCGGGGCAAACAGCAGCGCCACGCATGCGACCGTCAGCAGCAGACAGATGATGTTTGCGGAGGTGGGATAGGTGCCGCGCTTTGAACATACAAAGTTGGCAAAACGGAGCGCGCCCACCAGAAGCAGCAGCAGCGCACACAGCAGACCGCCCTCAAAAGCAACGGTGCTGTGCCAGAAAACGCGGTTTGTCAGGATCGTGTAGGTCGCCGCGGCACCGGCCGCCAGCTGTACGAAGCCGGTCCACGAGGAACGGCGGAAAACCACGGAGAGCAGCAGCGTCAGCACACACATGATCAATACGATCGCGGGGCTGGCAAGCCTGATGATACCGAAATCGGCGTTTTTCGCTTCCAGCAGATAGGGGTTGGTGGCAGCGGTGGTGCCGGCATCACGCACGGAGAGAAGAGAAGTGTTGTTATCCGCGTTCAGCGGGAACACCAGGATGATCAGCGCCAGCGCCAGAGCGGCGCATACCAGGTTCAGAGGCAGATTTACGCTGCCCTTAAGACGGGAAGCAAAGGCGGCAAGGTACATCACGGCACCCAGCAGCAGCAGTACACCGCAGCAGGCAAAGGAGATGTAGGCGATCACTCCGCCCAAAAGCAGCGCCGGGCAGGAAAGGTACGCCCACACGCCGATGATACCGGTAAACAAAATACCGATCGAAGGCTTATCGCTTCTCAGCGCGATAAAGATGAACACAAAGGTGATAAGCGCCACGGCGCCCAGCACACATACCGGCACCGTTACAGCGGCGGAATGCGCGCAGTAGCTTTCCTCATCAAAGGCAAAGCCCGCTTTGTTGTCGACCGCTCCGGCCGTTTCGTCCAGAATGTGCAGATGCACATTTCCGATCGCCTCAGCCTTATCGGAATCCGTATTCGCGGGGTTGACGGTCATATACTGGAAAAGGGTGGCACTGCCTTCCTTGTCCGTTCCGGTAAATTTGAAATAAGGCGTAAACATGCCGGCCGCCAGCATTCCAAGCACGGCCGCAATCAGCACCGCGCTGATGATATTCAGTATCAGCTGTGATTTTTTACTCATAAACGCTTCCCGCTCCTCTCCGGTCATTCCGGCTGTATATTGATGGCTGTTATCCTTTCAGTGATCCGATCCATTAAGCGTTTTTGCCGCTCAGCAGTGTTTTCAACGCGCGAAGCAGAGAAACGGCGATCAGGAGCATGGACGCGGCCATTCCCAATTCAAGCGCTGAGGCGGAGCCGTAATAGGTGCGGTTGACAAGCAGCATGCACAGTGTCCATACACCGGACACGAGAGAGATCACCCAAGAGAACTTCCATCCGCGTACAAGCAGCAGCGCGATCAGGGATGCGGCGCATATACCCAGCACGAATACAGGACGCACGCAAAGGTTGAGTCCGCTGTAATCGGGCTGTGCGTTCAGCGCGGTGGCGCCGACCGTGTTCACATCAAACATAACGCCTGTTTCTGTAAAGGAGACAGGGAATACAAACAGGATGATCAGCGCAACAAGCGCCGCGCAGGCCAGAGAAAGCGGGCCGGCGTCCTTCTTCCCCGCAAGAGAAGCATACCAGCACAGCGTAAGCGCGAAGCCGGCAAGCAGCAGCAGTACATACAGCGCCAGTATCACATAGGCAAGTACGCCACCCGCCAGCAGCACGGGAGCGCACAGGAAGGCCCATACGCCGGCGATACCGTCCAGCATGAGTACAATGCCCGGCACGCATGTCCTGATCTTCCACACACTGAGCGCGACTGTGATCACATTCATCGCGAAAAGGACGATCACAGGCACCGCCTCACGGGTGATGAAATCGGTACGGGTACCGTCGCTTTCACCGTAATCCTGAGCGCCTTCCTCATAGCGGATAAAATAGCTGTTCAGGTTTTTAGCATAATCCTCGGTAGGCCTCAGGGCATAATCGATCATGGAATTCTGCTTGATCTCAGTCACCTTTTCCAGGCCAGTACCCACTGACGCGCTGAATTTAACAGGCGGATAGTACGGAACGAACATCAGCGCGATCAGTACCGCCGCGATCAGGATACCCGAGAGATGAATGATCATTCTCGTTTTGCCGTTCATTGTCATTTGGTATTCCTCCCCAGGAAATGATGAATATAGGCGTTTGTACCTGCCAAAATATCATTATAATTTTACCATATTAAGGATGTTTGTCAATACGCATATTCTGACCATATTTTGCATATTTTGTTGCAAATCTTGTTTTTTCCGGTTCAACATGCCGGTGCTGTCACGGCCCGAAGCGCTTTGTCTCCGGCGCGTTCCGCCTGTTCCTTTCATAGGAGGCATTCCGCAGCCGGATATTTCCGCGCTTATGTATTTTCCGGATCCTGTTCAAAATAGCGTTTCACTTCGTCATAGCTTTTGATATCACCGATATCAAAACGCTTTCCCGGCATCCTGTAGGCATGCATCCGTGTTTTGCGGCTCAGCCACGCGGCAAAGCTGCCGGGCGCGTCATAGCCGCAGCCCGCGTCAAGCGCTTCGCCGATCCTTGCGATGTCCCCCGCTTTATAGAAATAAAAGGGCGGTACGGCCAGGCTTCCTTTGGGCTGCTCAGGCTTTTCCTCATAGGAGGTGATCAGCCCGTTTTCGTCCGTCGTGATCACCGCGGTCTTCCTGAGACGCGCAAGCTCGTTTTCCTCATGGCACATCACACAGGAGGTTCCCTTTTCCTCCGAAAACGCGAGAAAACCCGAAAGGGAAAAATCCAGCGCGTTGTCTCCCGCCATCACAAGCACATCATCCCGGATCCCGGTCTCCCGGAGAGCAAACAGGATGTCCTTCACGGCGCCCAGACGGGTCTCGTTGCTCTCTGTACCGTCATTGAGCACCGTGATCCGCTGACGGTGCTTCGCGGCCCAGGCACTGAAAATATCCGCAAAGCGGGCATTGGATACCGTGATATACTCATCCACCTTCCCTGTGCTTTCAAGATCCGCTATCAGCCTGTCCAGCACCGTGCTGCTGCCGATGGGAAGAAGAGGCTTGGGGAAATTCTGTGTGAGAGGGTAAAGCCTTGTCGCGTAGCCCGCGGCCAGAAAAATACACTTCATATCTGTTTCTCCTTCTTATCAAAGGTGTACGCCGTTCGCGGAAAGGCAGATCGCCGCGGTATATTTGTCCTTCAGCGCGGGAAACAGCGCAGTATACTCTTTTTCCACTTTTTCAAGGATGCTTTTCCGGTAGGCGGGATCGATCAATGCCATACAGCATCCCTTGAAGCCCGCGCCTGAAAAACGGCCGCCCCATATCCCGTCTGTGCGGGTCATGATCTCATACAGCGCCTTCAATTCCGGAGAGCCGGTATCATAAAGTTCGATACTGCTCTTTCCGCTTTCAAAGCAAAGACGGCCGTAGGCTTCGATATCTCCCCTGCGCCAGGCCTCGGCTCCGACTTCCACGCGGCGCATCTCGCCGTAATAATGCTCGGCACGCATACGCCATTTTTCCGGCAGACGGTGAGCATAGCGCTCAAACACCTCCTCCGGCACATCACGCAGGCGGGTATCCTCATACTTGCCGTATTCCATCCCCGAAAAAGCCTTCAGCGCGTACGCCGCGCTTTTGCATTCGTCCACACGCATGTTATATCCGCTGCCGGCCAGGCTGCGCTCAAGGCCGGAAAAGAACACTGCGATCTCATACGGCTTCATCGAGGGCGCGGTCGGGATCAGCTCATAGCTGTCATTCAAAGTATCAAGGTAAAGCAGATGATCCTTTTTGCTCAGCACCTCGCAGCTCTGGTCCAGCTTGCCGCAGGATACGCCTACATATTCGTTTTCCGCGCGTTTCGCGGTCATGATCAGTTCCTGATCGGAAAGCGTGATGCCGTTCGCCCTGCAAAGCGCGGTGAGAAAGGTGATGATGACCGCCGCGGAGGAGGAAAGGCCGCCGATGGGCAGGTCTCCCTCCAGCACACCGCAGATGCCCACCTGCAGGCGATGCTTCGCCGCGAGCGCAAGCGTTGCGCCGCGAAGATGATCCGCCCAGTCTCCCTGCTTGGTTTCGGGCACGGAGGAAATATGCCACTGCGCGCGCTTGGGAAAATTGACAGAGGAAAGCTCGATCACGCCGTTCTGCTTGGCGTGATACGCCAGATGAATGCCCTTATCGATGGCAAGACCGGTGATCTTTCCCCACTGGTGATCGATATGCGCGCCGATCGGACATACACGGTAGGGGGTGAATACCAGATGCTCCGGCGCCTTGAAATAAGTATCCTCAAAGCGCTTCACAGCGTTTTCAGCCTCGTTTTTCTGTTCCTTCATATCTTTTTTGAGCGCGAACTCCCGGGTACGGGCATCCAGAGGCGCCTCCGCGCTTTCGGGGATACGCCAGATCCCGTTTTCCCGGATGCTGCCCTCCACCCTGCCGTCACGGCACAGCGCGCGCACCCTTCTTTCATTCATGTTCCAGCGCTGAGCCGTTTCACTCACACTTTTGTACGCCATAATACTGTACTCCCTTTCTGTAAGGCCCCGTACCTTCACGGGCATTATACAAAACGGCACGCACGGTGTCAAGTTACTTATTGACATCGCGCGTGCCATGTACAGTTATACGCTTTTTGAAACCTTACCCGGCTTTTCCTTCATCCGGTACCGCAGGATCTCAGTCGCCTGCCTCACCGGTCACGCCGTCCTGCTCCGCGGCCTCCAGCGCGGCCAGATCCTCCTCGCTCATCTCTCCGGTCACACCGTCCTGCTCCGCCGCTTCCACAGCGGGAGCGATATAGGCCTTTCCGGCATCGGTATAAACGATCTCGCACTCCTGCATCCAGCCGTTGAGCAGCTCCGTAAAGGCGCTGTTGCGGGCGTCATCAAGCAGATAGCTCCGGATCTCCTCCGCTTCCTCAGCAGTCATTTCAGCCGCGCCGGCAGGGATATCACGCAGGTAGTACACGATATACACACCGTAGCTGCCTACGGCCGGCTCGCTGATGCCGCCGATGCTTTCAATGGACATCGCGGCGTTTTTGAAGGCGGGATCCCATACCATGCTGTCCGCGGCAACGGCATAGCCGTTTGCAAGCGTATCGGGATCAGTCATGCCGGGGTCGGTATTGAATTCCCTGATCAGATCGGTAAAGGCCTCTCCCGCGGCAAAACGGGTCTGCACTTCGTCGATCTCATTCTGCACGGAGGCGATCACGGCAGCCTCGGCAGCCTTGACATCCTCCTCGGTCACCTTGTTTTCACTGTCCTCGGTCTGAGAAGCAAAGGCTTCGGAAACGGTCGTCCAGGCCTCCAGCGCGCTGTCATCCGCCTCCAGGAGGATCTGCAGCACACCGCGGTATCCTGAGGGCGTATAGTGGGCGGCATAGCCGTAGTAACGCGTGTAATACTCGTACATCCCCACATTGCCTTCAAAGTTGGCCTCCTCCTCGGCGACCATCGTGTCATAGTATTCCTTCACCTTGTCATCACCCACGGTGATATCGGCGGTATACGCCTCAACGGCATGCTGATACTCGGCCGATTCGGTATACTCGGCTGTCAGTGATTCCAGCGTATAGCCGCTCTGCTGCTCCAGCATCAGGCTGCATTCCGCGTACGCGTCCGCCCGGTCCTGCTCGCTGCTTTCCTCCGTTATGCCGTACAGCTGCCCGGCAATGGTCCAGACGGCGCTGTCCCAGGCATCCTTCGCGTCATCGCGGACCGCCTGCATTTCCTCTTCCGTCATGGAAAGCCCGTCCTGCTCACACTTCTGGACCGCCAGAATGAGCGACGCCGCGCTGTTGACGGCTGCTTCGCGCAGCTCGGCCTGTGCCTCGGTATTGGCTGAAAGATCCACACCGTAATTCTCGGCGTAATAGTTGATCATGTAGTTATAGTAATAGTCCGCTTTCGCGCGCAGAACGGGCGTGCCGTTCACATAGCAGAGGATATCCTCCGCGCTTTCCGCGGGCTGCGCGGTCTCTTCAGCCACCGCGTTCACGAAGACAAGCGCGAGGCACAGTACCAGCGCGAGCACCTTGAGCACACTGTTGTTGCGGTTCATCTTTGTCATGTTCTTCTCCTTTATTTCCGGGAACGCCGCGCACTGCAGCCTCTCCCCTGTTCTGATCCGGCCCTGCCGGTCTGTATCAGTTCACGCGGCTGAGCAGGATCTGCGCGTTGCCGCTGTTGACGAGTATCATAGCGCCGCCGTTATCATAGCATGAGAACTGCTCGCTGTAGCCGCTCAGGATCAGCTGCCCGTTATCATAGCTGTATACGCCCTGCGCGTTTTTCACACCGGTATATACGCCGCCGTAATAGAGATTCTGAGAAGCGGTGTAGGTACCGTCCGCAAGGAAGGTGAACACCGTGTCCCCCGAGATCTGCATATTGACCTCCGCGCCTTCCATACGCTGGCTGTCCGCGGCGCTCACTCTCCACGAGCCGGTCAGCCCGGCGGTATTCCCCTGCGGAACGGGAACAGCGGTCGCCTGCGGCAGATAGGGCACATCCGTCCTGTAAGGATAGATCAGATCCGTCGCTTTGGGGATCTCCGTTACCGCTACCGGGATCGCCTGAACAGGCGTTACCTGCACATTGCGGCTGTTCTTATCATTGTCAGACCCGCACGCTGAAAGCAGCAGGCAAAAAACACACAGCAAAGCGGCCAGAAGCATGAAGCGCTTCCTGCCGCCGCAGACAAAGGAGCCTTTATTCATTCCTGTTTTCATCATTTTCATCTTTATGTTCCGCCTCCGGTCGAAGCTTCAACGGCTGTTTGAAAACGGGCCGTGTACCATTTTCCGTCTCTTCGCTTTCAGGGCGGTCCTGACATGTCATTCCCCCCTGTACGCATGCTATCATAACACAGTCCGCACCGAATATCAATGCAAACAGTCACGATATCGCTCACGCGTTTGTAAACTTAATGTAAATTCGGGAACGATATTGCTTTGCTTCTGCTTTATGGGCAAAACGCGTATTGCACGCGCGGCTGTTCTATGGGATAATAAAGAGGCACAGAAGCGATCATGCGCGTACGGAGGGAAACATGTCTGACACACGCCTTTGGGTAAGACTGATCAAAAAAAACAGGATCACAGCGGATACGACGGTACCGTGCGCGCGCACGGAATGGGAAGACGCGCTGGGCGAAGCCTGCCGGAAGCTGGACGCTCCGCGTCCCATTGTGATCGATAAGCACAGGAGAGACTGGGAAGCCTTTTCTCAGATACGCTTCCTGCCGGATCATTTTGTCGAAGCCGTCTCCTTTGACCGGATGGAGGCGGAATTTATCAATCCGGAGGAAAAAAAGACGATCAATGAAAAGTATCTGTAATGCCGCGCGCCGGGCGGTGATCTCCGTAAAGGCGCTGCCTCTGCTGCTTCTGCTGTTTTTCTGTTTTTGCGCGCGGGCGGAGGACGGCATCGTTTTTTCGGAAGTGATGGCCAAAAACGGCACCTACAAAAACGGTCACGCCTATGACTGGCTGGAAGTGTACAACGGCGGAAAGCAGACGGCGGATCTCGGCGGATACTGGCTGTCAAACGATCCGGACGATCCGTTCATCTGGCAGATACCGCAGGGAACGAAGCTGAAAAAGGGCGCCTTTCTGCTGGTATACTGCACAGGCGATAAAAGCATCGCGCCGGGCGGCGGAAGCGTGCTGTACGCCCCCTTCAAGATCTCGGCAAAGGGGGTCACTCTGACGCTCTCAGACCGGGACGGGCAGGCAGTGACCTCGCTGTATGTCCCGCGGCAATATGCCGATATTTCATGGGGCCGGTTACGCGGCGGAAGCGAATACATGTATCTTTCCGCTCAGACCCCCGGAAAGCAAAACACCGGGAGCGGCGCGGAGCGCGTAACAGACGAGCCCTCTCTTTCATCCGCGGGAGGGCATTACAGTGAAGCTGTCACCGTACAGGTCTCCGGGAAGCCCGGTGATACCCTGCGCTACACCACGGACGGTTCCCTGCCCACGGAAAAAAGCAAGGTATTTCCGGCGGACGGGCTGAAGATCTCAAAAACCTCCGTGCTGCGCGTACGCGCCTTCGCGAAGGACGCCGTAGCCGGGCAGGCGGCAGCCGCCACCTACCTGATCCGGGAAGAGCACACTGTACCGGCTGTTTGTCTCATCAGCGATGAAAAATATCTTTTTGACAGCAAGACCGGCGCTCTGGTCAAGGGGACCGGCTCCACGCCCAACTATGAAAAAGAGCTGGAATATCCTGTACACATAGAATATTTCGATACCGACGGCCGCTGTCTCATTTCCCAGACAGGCACATTTACCGCCGCCGGCCATTCCGCCAGACAGAACACCCAGAAATCCATCGCGATCTATGCGCGCGGCGTATTCGGAAAGGATACCTTTGACTTTGATCCTTTTCCCCACAGAGATCATTCCTCCTACAAAAGCCTGCTCCTCAGGAGCACCAACTCCGACGCCTTTTCCACCCGTCTGCGTGACGCCGTATATTCCTCCCTCGCGGAAAAGCTGGATATCGCCGTGCAGGACGCGCTGGCCGTGGAAGTATACATCAACGGCCGCTACTGGGGGCACTATAACCTGAGGGAAAAGATCAATAAGTACTTTGTCGCGCAGCGTGAAAATGTTACGGATCCGGAAGACATTGAAAACATCGATATCCTTGCCCGCACGGGAAGCGACAGGTTTGTTCAGCACGGCAGCAATGAAGACTGGCTTAAGCTTTGCGATTTCTGCAAGACAAAAGATCTGAACGACCCCGAAAACCTTGCCTTTGTGGAGGAAAGGCTGGATATCGACAGTCTGTTCACACACGCGGCGTTTGAGATCATTATCGGCAACGGTGATTTTACCAATGTACGGGTATACCGTGTGCCGGGCGGAAAATGGAAATACCTGCTGTTCGATACAGAAGCCGGCTTCAACAATGATGAGTGGAATGTGAGCCCGCTCGAATACTATATCAAGCCGGTATCAGGCAAGATCCAGGGCTTCCGTCACGAGCCGCTGAACGCGCTGCTGAATGTGCCTGAGATGAAAGCCCGTTTTTTGGAACGGTATGCCGGGATCCTGGAGCTCTGTTTCCTCAAGCCCGTTCTGGATGAGACCTTCTCCGGATGGGAAGAAACGGTAGGACGCCTTCTCCCGCGCCATATCGCGCGCTGGAAAAACCTGACCGTAAAAAAATGGCAGCAGAATGTATCGGCCGTTAAGAATCATGCAAGGCGGCGTCCCGCCGTATCCGTGATACTGCTCGGGCGGGCCATGAAGCTTTCGGACAGTGAGCTGGAGCAGTACTTCGGAGAGATCATGAAAAAACTGGTCGATACCAATTTTTCCGAAAAGGAAAAGAAAAGCTTTTTCGGCAGCGTGAACCGCTGGTGGGAATAAAGAAAAAGCAGGGTCCGCTCCGGCACAGCCGGAAGCCCGGGACACCTGCTTTTTTCATGCCTTTCTTTATTTTGAATAATCGTAATATGTGGAATAATACACCTTGTTTTTTTCAAACGGGATACCGGCATTCGCAAACAGTTCCTCCACTGTGCAGAACAAAAAGCCGCGGCCTTCAAGGTTGGTCAGGATCTTATCCAGATAGCGGCAGCAATCGGCATTCAGGTCATGCATCAGCACGACATCCCCGTTCTTCACCATATCCTTTACCTGCTTGTATATGGTTTCCACCTTGTGCATATCGTCACCGATATCACCGCTCACAAGGCTCCAGTGTATGAAGGGAAGGCCGTAATCACGGTTGATCATCGCAAGCTCCTTTCCGCCGGGCGCGCGGATCAGGGACGGCCCTCTGCCGATGATCCCGCTCATTTCCTTTTCCATACGGTCGCGCCAGGAGAAGAGCTGATTTTCCTTCCAGTCATAGTCATGCTTGTAATTGTGGCTTTGCACGCTGCAGCCGGAATCATGTTCGCGGCACAGAAGACCCGCGTAGCTCTTCATACGGTCTCCTACCACAAAAAAGGTGCCTGATGCTCCGTGATAACGCAGCGTATTCAGTACATCACGCGTATAGCCGGCCGCGGGGCCGTCGTCAAAGGTAAGCGCCACCTTTTTGAAACGGCTGTTATCCGTCTGGCGATACGCTTCCTCCGTCATATAATCACGGATCTCACTGTAATAGACAGAAACATGCATCAGCGTTTTTTTGCCCTCATACAGGCTGTCCGCCCGGAAGGTGAGGATCAGCCGCGCCGCAGTAAGGCAGAAGGAGGCGTTTCTCAGCCCTTCCTCTGAGCAAAGAGCATCCAGCTTTTCCGCGTCCGCCGCCTCCTCCGGCCAATAGGCGGACAGGCTCTCTCTCACCGACGCGCACAGAATCTCCCACGCGGGGCTGCCCTCAGGAAAAACATCTCCGAGCGTGATCCTTTTGCCGGTCTCAATGTCATATACGCGGCTTTCGGTATCGATATACTCAACACTTTCAGGAACGGAATACCTTGTGATCAGCAGAAAGCTCATCCAGCTTGTACCGGTGCGCCATACCTCCGCTCCGGTATCCAGCTCGGTAAACACCGTCTGATTCTTTCCCGGCAGCAGATGCAGCGCACTTTGATGCATTTCCTCCAGCCTTTCGCGCAGCTCAGCGTTCACATCTTCATTCACCGTAACGGGCAGGGTAAGTCGGGAGGACACATTCTTATGCAGCCGCTCCTCCGCTGTTTCCTGATGAAACACAAGGTATTCCGGCATCCCGGTATAAAGCTCTTTCTTCTCCCCTTCGCAGAACGCGCCCGGGGAAGGCAGCAGCCCCAAAAGCAATACAAGCAAAATGATGACGGCTGCTTTTTCGTATTTCAAACCGTTCTTTAACAAATTCCTATCCTCCGTATCCTTACAGTCCGCCAAGAGCGGTATAGGCAAATGAGAGCAGCGGCATGGTCGCGATGCACAGTACAGTGGTCACAATGCCGATCACGCCGGCATAATCCGCGTCCCTTCCGTACAGCTGGCTCATATTGGTCACAGTGGAAGCGGCAGGCGAGGCCGTGGCCAGAAATACGATATACAGCACCTTTCTGCTCTCTGTTTCCGGCAGCACCCTTCCGAAAAGCGCGAATAGGAGCAGGGTGAATACCGGGAACACAAGCAGCCGGATACAGGCGACAAGCCATACCCGCTTATAGGAAAACAGCTTTTTCAGGTCCATTCCGCCCAGCAGCATACCGATAATGATCATCGATACCGGGCCGATCAGCCCGCCCAGCATGCCTACCCCGTCCTTTATAAAGCCGGGCAGAGTAAAGCCGGTCACAAACAACAGCAGCCCGGCGATGATCGCGATCACAGCCGGAGTAAGCAGTACTTTCTTTACCGCCGTAAGCAGCTTCTCCTTCATACCTGCCGTGTTCTGCCCGTTATCCTCCATACAGGACCGGCAATGCGTCCACAGGAACAGCAGTTGTACGGAGATAAAGGCCACGGTATAGATCACATACTGCGCGCCCAGCGCCGCCTCGATCAGGGGAATGATGATGTTTCCCGCATTGGAATACACCGTGCTCATACGCTCCGTCACATCGGGAAGGATCGTCTTCTTTGCCGCCCTGCCCAGCAGCATCAGCACCGTCTGCGCGGCAAAGGCCGCGATAAAGGCAAGCAGCAGGTTGTTCCTTACCTCCGGCGTGTTCTCCACCTGAAACGCGCCCAGCACCGAGCAGGGCACAAACACATATAATAGCAATACAGAAAGCGTTCTGCCGTGTTCCGCCTTCAGGGCTTTGAGCTTTACGGTAAGAAAGCCCGCCAGAAGGCAGACAAAAAGAGACGCGATCTTGAAAAGCAGATCCAGTGCCAAGGACACTTCCGGTCACCTTCGTCAAAAATGTTATTCCCTCACAGGGATAGGTTTGGAAATGTATACGGATCATTTTCAAACAGCCCATTGATGCCTTTCCGGAGGGCGGGGCATAAGTTTGAAAATCGTGTTCGGCCGATCTTCAGACAGCCCGTCGACGCCTCATCTGGGGATTATCAGTTATTAACTATAAGTTAATAGTTATACACTATGAGCTGTAAAGCTCATTACCGGAGGGCGGGGCATAAACATGGTATATCGCCTTTTTCCGTTTCTGTCAAGCGGTACACGCAAATTCGCGTCCGATCACGAAGTTACCCGTGGTATCAAACGATCCGGAGCGTTCCGCTGCAAATTTTTGTGGATAAAAACGCAAAAAAGCGTTACAATACAGAAAACGGCATCGCCGAAATACTTGATCGGAGGTATCCTATGTGCTGTCAAAAGCAGCCGGCCTGGCTTTCACAGGCGGTATTCTATGAGATCTACCCCCAAAGCTTTCTTGATACCGATTCAGACGGCATCGGCAATTTTGAAGGCATCATTCAAAAGCTGGATTACATAAAAAGCATCGGCTGCAATGCCCTGTGGCTGAACCCCTGCTTTGATTCCCCCTTCGGCGACGCCGGTTACGATGTGCGTGATTACCGCCGCGCGGCTCCGCGTTACGGGACAAACGATGATCTGAAGCGCCTGTTTGACACGGCGCATGAAAAGGGCCTCCATGTTCTGCTGGACTTGGTGCCCGGTCACACCTCAGTGGAGCATCCATGGTTCATAAAGAGTATGGAAGCTGAACAAAATGAATATACCGACCGCTATATCTGGACGGACAGCGTATGGGAAGCGCCGACGGATCTGGGCTGCATACGCGGTATGTCCCGGCGCAACGGCTGTGCCGCGGTCAATTTCTTTTCCTCTCAGCCGGCGCTCAACTACGGCTATGAGCATCCGGAAAAGCCTTGGCAGCAGGGTATGGACGCACCCGGCCCGCGCGCCACGCTTGCCGAAATGATGGATATCATGCGCTTCTGGCTCGGCACGGGCTGCGACGGCTTCCGGGTGGATATGGCCGGTTCGCTTGTAAAGGGTGATCCCGGTCACACAGGCATCCTTCGGCTCTGGCAGGAAGTACGCGCATTTCTGGACAGGGAATTTCCCGATGCCGCCATCATATCTGAATGGGGCGAGCCTGATCTCTCCCTTCAGGCAGGCTTCCATATGGATTTTCTCCTGCATTTCGGCCCCTCTCACTACAATGATCTGTTCCGTTCGGAGCATGCGTACTTTTCAGGAGATGAGCAGGGAGACGCTTCCCTCTTTATCGCCCGCTACAATGAGTGCATGAAGAAATCCGGCGGAAAAGGCCTGATGTGCATTCCGTCCGGCAATCATGATATGGACCGTCTTGCCCGCGGCATTCCGGACGAAGCGCACCGCAAGCTGGCATTCCTGTTCCTGCTTACCGTTCCCGGTGCTCCCTTCATCTATTACGGAGATGAGATCGGTATGCGCTATGTTGAAAACCTGACCAGCGTTGAAGGCGGATACGAACGCACCGGCTCCCGCTCTCCCATGCAGTGGGACCATACGCCCAATTCGGGCTTCAGCCGCGCCCCGAAGGAGACCCTCTACATCGCTCAGGATCCCGATCCTGACCGTCCCACCGTTGAAAAAGCGGAAGCGGACACATCATCCCTGCTGTGGGAGATCCGCAGGCTTCTCGCCGTGCGCTCCGCTTGCCCGGCGCTTGGCAACCTCGCGGGCATCCGTTTCCTTACAGAAGAAAAGAATACCTATCCCCTTGCCTATCTTCGCTATACCGATGAGGAAAGGCTGCTTGTGCTGATCAATCCTTCCGACCGTGAACAGTGCTTCTCCTGCGGCGAAACACTTTGCAGCGCCGTATTTACCCTGTTCTCCGGTGTCTCTCAGCAGGACGGTGTCATCCGTGTGCCGGCCTGCTCCGGCGGCGTATACAGGCTGAAGCAGGAAAGATAAAGCTTCATACAACTGCACATCGCATTTTCCGAATGATACCGTGAGTTTATCCTCCGGTATCATTTGTTTATTTGCTTTTGAATATGACTATCCGCAAACGGTTATAACGAAAAACAGCCTTCCTTTGAATGCATCATAAACGCAGACAGCCTGTTTGGATGGATCCAAGCAACGAAAAAGGACACTCACATGGAGTGTCCTGATATGGAATCCGGCGGCGATCTATCCTCCCGGGCCGTGTCCAGCCAAGTACTTTC
>CALGBY010000098.1 GCA_937886445.1 uncultured Clostridia bacterium
ATCTGTTGAAAAATTCACTCGCCATCGCACTAACTCATTTGTGCGGTATTGCCTTTACGCAGATCACCGGGTCCGATATGCTCACGGTGTTTTCCGCCGTGCTTCCGGAAATGGATTCTGCCGGTGTTTTCCCGGCGCTGTTCGGAAAGGGGGAGTGACCGTCATTCATACGGCTCCTTTCTGCTGTGTTTCAGCATCCGGGTTTACGGGTTTCCCCGGGAGCGTTTCGCACTCCGCGCCGCTGCCTTACCCGCGCAAACTGAAATATGCCGCGAGGATTCTCTCTGTTATTTCAGTAAAAGCCGTTTTACTGAAATAAGAAGAAAAAATTTGTCTGTAATTTCCCTTGTAATTGTAGCTCAAGGCTTCCTTTCACAGTGCGGAATGTCCATGAAACTCGCGTGGAGCATCGGGCGGCAGCATGATCTCCGAATAGACGATATGCCGCTTTCCGGCGTGATCGCGTATTTTGCCGTCTTATGTACATTCCGAACGGGTGTTGACACGGCAGATGGCAGCGGCTGCTGCGGAACGGCCCTTCTTACGGGATATGATATGTACCGGAGCATGAAAAATTCCATAAATTCATCCTTTCGGTGTGGTTGGTATATTGATTATTGATAGCATTTGTGCTATCATATATTTGCAGATCGTTTGCGAGGTTATGCAATGTTTACGATTGATTTTTATGAAACTGCCAATGGACAATCTGATGTCCGTGACTTCATGGAAGAGCTTCGACAGAAACGCGAATCCAATAAGGACGCACGGATTCAGTTCAAGCAAATTGCTATGTACATCGAATTGCTGGCGCGGAACGGAACACAGCTTCCCGATAACATCACAAAGCATATTGATGACGGAATATGGGAATTGCGCCCGGGTAATAATCGAGTGTTTTACTTTTACTTTCAGGATGATCGCTTCGTTCTTCTGCATCATTTCCGAAAGAAATCACAGAAAACACCGCAGCGGGAAATTGATCGGGCGAAAGCAGAACGCGCTGACTATCTGAGCAGAAAGGGGACGGAAAAATGAGTACCTGGAATGAATATAAGAATTATGTTCACGAAGTTGATCCGGACGCGGCGAAGGATATGGATGAAGCAGCCGAGGTGGCTTCCATTGTGTCTGCAATGGTAAAGCAACGCAACGCGCTGGGTCTCAGCCAAAGGGATCTGGCAGCCATGTGTGAGATACCGCAATCCTCTGTTGCAAGGATCGAGTCCTACAAGACTACGCCGAACCTTGAAACATTGCTGAAGATCTTCAATCGCCTTGGATTGAAACTTTCCGTTACCGCAACAAATTGAACCTGTTTACAGCCGGTCATGTGCCGGCTTTTTCGTATCCCGGGGTACGGGGCCTGTCCCATCGCGACAAAGCCGCAACAGGTACCACAGGCCGTACGGATATACGAAGTATGTATAAGTGCGTATTTCTGAAGAAATGATTGAAGTACTCCGCCGTGTATGAAAAAAGGACGCCCTGCTCTTCGGAATATCCTGTGCGGAGGACTTGCACAACTGAGGCCGGTGTATTCAGACGAACCGGTAAATAATGGCACAGCCTGAACGGTATGATAAACATTAAGGCAATACCGCACAATTCGTCAGCACGCTGAGCGGTGCCTTTTCCAACATCT
>CALGBY010000099.1 GCA_937886445.1 uncultured Clostridia bacterium
TTCTGTTCGGGATTTGATAGTCAAATTCCTTTTGGTAACAAAAATGTAATATTTGTAATTAATACGTAATATTTAAATGAGATGACCCTGTGACGGCACAAGTTCCGTTTGACTGTTACCGCCCGGAATGATATAATAAGTTGATTTCTTTCTAAGGAGATCTCTGATGTCAAGACAAAACAAACGGTCTTCGGGCGATCATGTGCTGTCTCCGGCACTGATCCTTGCGGTGCCGCTGCTGCTGGCCGCTCTGGCGGTTCTGGTGTTCCTGGGCGCCGGCAATTCGGGAAACATGGCGAAGAACGCCAAAGGAGGACAGGCGCATCAGCAGCTGTATATCAGCGAGGTCATGACGGATAATGACGGCTGTCTTCCGGATGATAACGGTAAATTCGGCGACTGGGTGGAGATCTGGAACGCCGCGGATGAGCCGGTGGACCTGTCCTGTGTGGGGCTGTCCAACCGGCCGGACAGGATCATCTTTTTCTTTCCGGAATATATACTGCCCGCGGACGGACGCGTGATCGTATTCTGCGATAAAACGAACAGCAATACCTATAACGCGTCTGATCCCGACAGCAGCGCCTTCCACGCGAAATTCGGCCTTTCCTCTCTGGGATGCACGGTGTATCTGTTTGACGCCGGCGGAAAAGAGCTGGACAGCGTGACTGTGCCTACTCTGAACAAGGATGAATCCTATATCCTGACGCTGGATAAAGACGGCGGAAAGCATTACGAGGCGACTGATTTCTATTCCCCGCGCTATGAAAACACTGTGGAGGGCTATGAAGCCTACCGCAATCATTTTTCTGTTTCGGCGGGCGATATCGTGATCAACGAGATCGTTGCCGACGCGCGTTCTCCGCTTTTGCCCGATGAGGACGGAGATCTGAGCGACTGGATCGAACTGAAAAATATGACGGATAAGGACATTTTCCTAAAGGATTTCTGCCTGAGCGATAATGAACAGAAGCCCTTCAAGTGGCGTTTTCCCGATAACGCCGTCCTTCCGGCAAACGGATATTATCTGGTGTTCTGCTCCGGCAAGGATAAAGTGGAAAAAGACACCTACTATCCCCATACCAACTTTTCACTGAGTGCGGAAGGGGAAACGCTTGTTTTGTACAGCGTGTACGGCGACCTTGTGGACTGGGTACACTATGATATCGCGCAGAGGGATATGAGCTACGGGCGCGACCCGCTGCATACGGACGAATGGAAGGTATACCAGCTTGCCACGCCCATGTACCCGAACAGCGAAGCCGGCGCCGCGAAGGCCGATGAGCATCTGCGTGCCGTGAACCCGACGGGGGTATATATCAGTGAGGTGATGACCTCGGCGGATAAGGTGACCGCTGTGAACGGATACGGCGCGTGCGACTGGGTGGAGATATATAATTCCGCCGACGCTCCCGTGGATATGAGCCAGTGGGGCCTGAGTGACAACATCAACAGGCCCCGCAAGTGGCGCTTTCCGCAGGGGACCACGATCTGGCCGGGGGAATATAAGATCGTTCTTCTGGATAAGAGCACTGAGGCCGGTACGGACGCGTCCCGTCTTCATGCCTCCTTCGCGCTTTCCAGAGAAGAGGGTAACATGATGACGCTGTCAGATCCTGCCGGCAATGTGCTGGACAGGCTGTGGGTCCCCCGGATCCATGCGGATGTATCCTACGGACGCACCCGGCGTGACGGAGTCTTTTTTTATTATGACACGCCGACACCGGGGAGCGAAAACCGTTCCGGCTTTACAGGCTACGCCGAAACCCCGGATTTTACGCTCCCCTCCGGTCTGTATGAGGGCAGTGTGACGGTGGGGCTTCATGTTCCCGAGGGAACGCAGGTGCGCTACACGCTGGACGGCTCGATCCCCACACTGTCAAACAGCGTACAGTATACAGAGCCGCTGGAGATCAAAACGACCACCGTGCTGCGCGCGAGGGCCTTCTCGGGCACGAAGCAGCCATCGGAGACCGTTACGGCAAGCTATATCATGAATACATTCTACTCTCTGAGGATCGTGAGCGTGGTGATGGACCCGGATGAGCTGTGGAACGAGGAAACGGGTATACTTACGGAAGGCAGAGATGTGGTAAAGGAGCCCGGAAAGCTTCCCTTTAAAAATACGGTGTACCGCAAGTACGGAAAAACGGCGCGTCCGGCGTATGTGGAGGTATTTGAACAGGGGGAGAACAATACCGCGGTGATCAGTCAGGCGGTCAAGCTGGCTTTGATGGGAGATTACAGCCTGGACATGCCGCAGAAAAGCATGAAACTGCGCGCGCAGGCGTCTTCCGGAAAAAGATACTTTGATTATCCGCTTTTTTCGGAAAGAGAGTATACTCAGTACAAATCCTTTGTGCTGAGAAACAGCGGAAATGACTGCGTGTGGACCCGGGTGATCGACGGCGTTGAAAGCATACTGGTGGACCGGTATGTCGATACCGATATCATCACGCTGGCCTTTGAACCCTGCCTTGTTTATATCAACGGGCAGTTCTGGGGCCACTATAATATGCGTGAGCGCAAGGACGGGTACTGCATCTGTCAGCACGAGGGGATCAGCGACGAATACGCGAAATCCATCACGATCATCAAAAAGAGCCGTACAGTCGTTCAGGGAACGGTGACGGAATACGATAATATGATCGCGAAGCTGAAAACCGATTTTTCCGGAACGGATGCCCGTACCACGGAAGCGCTGAAAGCGTATCTGGATGAAAATGTGGACATCGATTCCTTTCTGGACTGGTTTGCCATCAAGATGTATTTCGGTGATTCCGATCCCGGCAATGTGATGTACTATAAGCTGCCCACGGAAGGCGCGAAATGGAAATGCCTTGTGTATGATATGGACTACGGTCTGTTCAACAGCGAATTCGACAGCCCGGCTTCCTATATGAAGGAAAAAGGCATGGGCTTGGAGAATGTCACGAATATCGTGTTCAGAAAGATCCTGCAGGTGCCGGAGTATCAGATCCTTTTCTATAAAAAAATGGGAGCGCTTTATCAGGCGCTGACCCCCGAAAGGATGTACAGCGTGCTGGATGAGCTGACGCAGAAGATCGAGCCGGACCTGGAAATGCATTTCAAACGCTGGAGCCTTGACAAGGGCTGGAAGATGGTCAACAGCGATACCCCGTCTTCGGCGGAGGGAATGTTCAGCTACTGGCGTACACGCGTAAGCCGCGCGAAAAATATCATCAGAAAACGCCCGTATTACATTTACACCCTGTTTCAAAAGCAGTTCAGGCTGACCGACCGGGAAATGCTGTACTATTTCGGCTCACCCTGCCCGGAGAAGCCCAAGGACTGATCAAAAATCAACATAACCGGAGGAAATGAAAATGGAAACAAGCTTCAGCATCGGAGACTGGATCGCCCAGCAGTTTGCCAATATCAAGGCGGCAGAGATCATCGCGGCCCTTCTTTGCGGCCTGGCCGCAGGTCTTTTGATCGCATTCATCTACAAAAAGACCTATCGCGGTGTGCTTTACAGCCCGAGCTTCGGGATGACGCTGATCATGATGACCCTGATCACCACTCCTGTCGTGGCGGCGATCCGCTCCAGCGTGGCGCTTTCAATGGGAATGGTGGGTGCGCTGTCCATCGTGCGTTTCCGCACCGCCATAAAGGATCCTCTGGATACCGCTTATATGTTCTGGGCGCTTACGATGGGCATCCTGCTGGGAGCCGGGCTGTACCTGATCGCGCTGATCGTGGTGATCGTGATCGCGCTTGTTATGATATTCCTTTCCTATGTAAAGCTGCGCAACCCCAACAGCTATCTGCTGGTGCTGCACTACAGCGATGCCGCTGAGACCGCGATACGCAATGAGCTTGATAACCGCGTGCGTTTCCAGCGTCTGCGCTCCAAGACCGTATCCCGCGGAGGCTATGAGATGACGGTGGAAGTGCGCCTGGAGGGGCATACGGATCTTGTAAGCCATATGTTGGAGATCGAAGGCGTACACGATGCCACCCTGGTGGCCTGCCAGACGGAAGCGGGTGCCTGAGAATGGCCCTGCCGCTTCGACATGAACTGAAGTATTTTATCACAAGGCCGCAGTATATGGTGCTGTCCGGAGCGCTAAAAAATGTGCTTCAGCTGGATCCTCACGCGGCGGCCCGCGGCGGGCGGTATCATATCCGCTCACTGTATTTCGATACCGTGTTTGATGACGCGTATTTTGAAAAACTGGATGGTGTACAGGACCGCAACAAGTACCGTATGCGCATCTATAACCGTTCCGCCGATGAGATCTTTATGGAATGCAAAAGCAAGCTGGGCAGCTTTATCAGCAAGCGCAGTGTGAAGATCCCGCGTGATCTGGCGGAGCAGCTGATCGCGGCGGATCCTGAGGGGCTTGAAAACACCGCTTCCGGCCTGCTGCGAGATGTGTACCGCGAAATGCGTACCAATCTGCTCCATCCGGTCGTTATCGTGGATTATGTGCGGGAGGCGTATCTGCATCCGGCTGAAGAGGTGCGCATCACCTTTGATATGGAATTGCGCAGCGGCCTCGGCAGCATCGATATTTTCAACCCCATGCTGCCCACGGTGCCGCCGCTCACGCATGATGAGATCATTCTGGAGATCAAGTACAACCGGGTGCTTCCGCCCTATATCAGGGATGTGATCTCTTTCGCGTGCCCGGAGCCTGTACAGCAGGCGATCAGCAAATATACGCTTTGCCGCAGGTTTGAAAACATGGAAGCGTAAAACGTAAAATAAGTAAACGGAGGGAACCATATGTTTCTGTCAATAGCGATGGACGGGCCCGTGGGCGCCGGAAAATCCAGCGTGGCGGATGAAGTGGCAAAAAGGCTGGATATCATTCATCTGGACACCGGCGCGATGTACCGCGCTGTAGGCCTTGCCGCCCGTGAAAACGGGATCGACCCGGATGATGAGGAGCAGGTCACGAAGCTGCTTGAGAGCGGAAAGGCCGAGGTGGATGTGGAATACGCCGGCGGCGCGCAGCATACGCTGCTTTGCGGAAGAGATGTGACCGGTCTTTTGAGATCACAGGAGGCGGGCGAGGCCGCCAGCAAGGTATCAAGGTATCCCGCCGTGCGCAGAACGCTCGTCAGGCGTCAGCAGGAGATCGCGAAAAAGCAGTCCATTTTGATCGACGGCCGTGATATCTGCTCTGTCGTGCTGCCGGATGCCCAGGTAAAGATCTATCTTACCGCTTCTGCCGAGAGAAGAGCCGAAAGAAGGCAGAAGCAATTGGAGGAGAAAGGGCAGAAGGTATCGTTTGAGGAAATCCTGAACGAGGTGAACGCCCGCGACTGGCAGGATATGCACAGGGAAACGGATCCGCTTACCGTTGCAGAGGATGCCGTGGTGGTGGACAGCTCTGATATCGGCTTTGAAGAAACAGTTGAAAAGATACTGAAGATCGCGGAGGCATATCTTTGATGAGTGAGGAAGTATACAGGGAAAAACCGTGTCTGCTTTACCGTTTTGTACGGTCTCTTTCCCGTGCTTTGTTCTGCACGCTTTTTCCCGTAAAGTACGAAGGAACAGAGCATATCCGTAACGCGGAGGCGCCCTTCATCCTGATCAGCAATCACCGCCACGCGCTGGATCCGCTCGCGCTGGCCAGCCGCTATCCCCGGGGCCAGGTGTTTTTTATGGGCAAAAAGGAGCTGACGAAAAGCAGGCTGGGAAACTGGTTTTGCCGCACGATGGGAATGATCGGTGTGGACCGGCATAACAGCGATCTGGCTGCGATGCGTTCCTGCCTGAAGGTGCTTCGCTCCGGAGGCGTTCTGGGAATTTTTCCGGAGGGCACAAGGCACCATGATAAGGACATGGATAAGCTGGAAAGCGGGGCGTTCCTGATCGCTCTGAGGAGCAAAGTGCCTCTTCAGCCGGTGTTCATTGCAGGTACGCTGCGCCTCTTCAGAAAAACAAGAATCATTTTCGGTGAAAGGATCGTGCCGGAGGACATCTGGGAGGAGGGAACCAGCAACCAGCAGGTGGAAAAACTGACGGACCGTGTGCGTGAAGCAGTGCTCGCGCTGAACAAAAAATAAAATTTTAAAAAATTTGAAAAAAATTTTATTTTTAAGCAGGAAATAAAGGATATGTGTCGAATGTTGAAATATTCGCCTATTTAGGATGTGATGGATGTGACTGTCCTGACAGCGAAGCACGCGGGTTTCTGCAACGGAGTGAGAAGAGCCATTGATCTGGCGCTGCACACGGTGGAGAACGCGGACGGAACAGAAGTTTATTCTCTGGGCGAACTGATCCACAACGGTGAAGCGATCCGTGTACTGGAAAGCAAAGGCATACACGCCGTAGGGTCCCTCAGGGAGGTAAAAAGCGGTATCGTGCTGCTGAGAAGCCACGGCGAGCCGCCTGAGACCTACAGGGAAGCGGAACGGCTGGGGCTCAGGGTGATCGACTGCACCTGCCCCAGCGTGAAGCATCTGCATGAAAAGGTGCATGCCCATTCCTCAAAGGGGCTGCCGGTGATCCTGACAGGAGATCCCGGTCATCCGGAGGTGCTCGGTACCTGCGGATGGTGTGAAAACTCGGCCTGCTATGTCATCAGTACCGAGGAACAGGCGAACGAACTGCCGGATTTGAAAAATGCCCTGCTCGTATCGCAAACCACCTTTTCAGCCGCGAAATGGGACCGGCTGTCCGGATTGCTTCAAAAACGCTTTCCCGATATCACCGTGTGCCGTACGATATGCGGAGCTACGGCTGAGCGGCAGAGGGAAGCGGAGGAACTGGCCCGGAAATGCGATGTGATGATCGTTGTAGGGGGAAGGCAGAGCGCGAACACGAATAAACTGTTCGAGCTGTGCCGGATGCATTGTCCGGAATGCTATCTGGTGGAAAGTGCAGGGGAACTGCCTGAGCACTTTGAATATATCCACAAAAAAATTATTGGAATAACCGCCGGCGCGTCAACACCGGATTGGTCACTTAAGGAGGTTTTTGCACACATGGACGACATGAACGAGAAAATGGAGCTCACAATGGACGATGTGGAGAAGAGCATGGTTCGTATCCACAACGGACAGACTGTAACCGGTACCGTAGTTACCATTACGGATGACGAAGTATTTGTCAATATCGGTTACAAGGCCGACGGCATCATCAAGCGCGAGGATCTGGTTGATCAGGATGTCAAGGTCGATGATGAGATCGAAGTGGAAGTCGTCAAGGTAAATGACGGCGAGGGAAATGTGCTCCTGTCTCAGCGCAATATCATCAATCGTAAGGTGTGGGAAGACCTGATGGCCAAGTACCAGGCCGGCGAGTATATTGACGCCGTAGGCAAGGAAGCCGTAAAGGGCGGCCTGATCGCCACCGTGGAGGGCGTGCGCTGCTTTGTGCCCGCTTCCCGTCTTTCTCAGCGCTATGTTGAGAAGATCGACCAGTTTGTCGGTAAGGATCTCAAGCTGAAGATCATCGATGTGGATGACAAGAAAAAGCGCATCGTTGCCAGCCGCAAGGATGTTCTGATCGAGGAATCCGCCGCCAAGAAGGCTGCCGCGTGGGATAAGCTTGAAGAAGGCGCTGTTGTGACCGGTATCGTACGCCGCTTTGCCGATTTCGGTGCTTTTGTTGACCTGGGCGGTGTGGACGGTCTGATCCATATCACCGATATGGCCTGGCACCGTGTCAACCATCCTTCCGAGGTACTCACTGTGGGTCAGGAAGTGGAAGTAAAGATCCTGTCTCTGGACAAGGAACGCGAGCGCATCCAGCTGGGCTACAAGCAGCTGCAGGCCAAGCCCTGGGACAACATTGAAGATAAGTATCCTGTGGGAACCATTCTTGAGCGCAAGGTCGTTCGCATCGCTCCCTTCGGCGCCTTTGTGTCTCTGGAGCCCGGCGTAGACGGTCTTGTGCATATTTCCCAGTGCGCGCTTACCCGCGTGAACAAGGTTGAGGACGCTCTCACCGTCGGTCAGGATGTGCTGGTGAAGGTTCTGGCTGTGGATGCCGAAGCCAAGCGTATCACCCTGTCTGTGCGTGAAGCCCTGGCGGATCAGAGCTCTCCCGATGAGGAAATGATCGAAGAAATCCCCGGCGAAGAGGTTGAGGATACTCCTGTAGAAGAGTAATTTGACCAAGACGCCGCCTGTTGTCAGAATGGGCGGCGTTTTTTGTCATCCTTGAAAAGTATTATTCGTCGGAGGACAGAGCATGATGCCGCAGGTGATCGTTTTCAGAGGAAAGAATAAACAAATCTGTCAGACAGATGATCCTGATGTATACCTGACTGTGTTTACGGATGAGGCGACGGCCTATGATGGTCTGAAACGGCGGATCATTCCCGGAAAGGGTGCGCTTCACTGCAGCATCTGCACCCGGCTGTTTGAACTGCTTGAGGAAAACGGGGTACACACCCACTTTATCGGCACCGACGGCGAATGCGGGATGCTGATAAGAAAGGTGGAAATGCTGCCGGTGACCGTGGTAGTAAGAAACATCGCGGCCGGCGCGATCTGCGAACGGCTGGGAGTCGCTCGCGGAAAACAGTTTCGTGTTCCCATTACGGAATTCCACATGAAGTCTGATCTTCTCGGGCATCCGCTGGTAAACGAGTCGCAGCTGGAGGCGCTTGATATTCTTGACGAGGATACGCTTGACGAGATGCGAAGGATCGCGCTCAGGATAAACGCTCTGCTTCAGCAGTATCTTTTCCCGCGCGGTATGGAGCTGATCGATTTCCGTACCGAATTCGGCAGGGACGGGGACAGGCTCGTTGTAACGGATGAGCTTACGCCGGCTACCTGCCGCCTACGCGAGAGCGGAACGGGGGAAGAGCTGGATATGGACCTTTTCCGCAATGAAATGGGAGATATCCTTGCCGCGTATAATGATCTGGGAAGACGGCTGCTTTTTGAGGAATGTGGAGACTGATATGTTTCGAAGATCGTATGTTTTTGCAGCGGCGGCTCTGCTGATACTGCTGCTGGCTCCGTTTGCTTTGGCTGAAGAAGCGCAGGACTTTACTGCGGAATGCAGGATCGAACGCTCCGCCGGAAAGTACAAGATCGAGCGCGTTTATGACAGGGATTTTGGCACCTATTGGGAAAGTGACAGCGCCCGAAACCAGTACATACAGCTGACCGCGCCTCAGGGAAAGAAGATCAGCGGCGTCTATGTATGTTTTTGGGATAAGCTCCGTCCCTGGCGGATCGAGGTGCTGAAGGACGGAAAGTGGACGGAGGCCGGTGAATACGAAGCGCGTTTCGCGCATGAGTATGTGCCTTTGGATGAGGTGGACGGCGTAAAGATTATGAACGCCTCCGGTACCCGCAACAGCCTGAAGGTGAACGAGATCTATGTTTTTTCTCAGGGGGATATCCCGTCCTGGGTACAGAGATGGGAAACGCCCGCGGAGAAAGCGGATATCCTGTTTATGGTGGCTCATCCGGATGATGAGATTCTGTTTTTCGGAGGCGCCATTCCCTATTACGCGGGAGAGCTGCACAAAAATGTACAGGTGGCTTACCTTACCTGCAATACCTCTGAACGCCGCAGCGAGCTGCTGAATGTGATGTGGTATTGCGGAGTGCGCGCGTATCCTGATGTGGGAGACCTGTGGGACAAGTATACAAAGCATCTGGATAAGCAATACGCGGCCTGGGGCAAGAAAGAGACCTTCACAAGGGTGTGTGAGCTGTACAGGCGTTACAGGCCGGATGTGGTGGTCACGCATGACGTGAAGGGTGAATACGGGCACGGTGCGCATCTTGCCTGCGCGGACGCCGCGCTCAGGTGTGTGGAATGGGCTGCGGACGAAACGAAATACACTTCGTCTGTAAAGGAATACGGAACCTGGCAGGTCAAAAAGCTGTATTATCACCTGGGCAGCAGCAGCCTGCTTGAAATGAACTGGGATGAACCGCTTGAGGCGTTTGGCGGAAAAACCGGCTTTGAGATCGCTCAGGAAGCGTACAAGCTGTATGTTTCTCAGCAAAACGCCAGCCAGAAAAACCCCGAGACCGGAAAATGGGAACGCTTTGTTGTGGAACCCAGAACCAGTCAGTACAGCTGCTATCTGTTTTCTCTTGTGCATTCTGCGGTAGGGGAAGATACGCAAAGGTCCGGTTTCCTTGAAAACATCAACTGAACGGGTGCTTTGATGCAGGGCCCCGTCACTGCTGAAAAACACAATTAGTACAATTTTTCTCTTTCCAACATACAGGCAATCGCATATAATATAGAAAAGGCGCTGACGGAGAGTGAGCGGCCCGGGCTTTTCAAAGAGAGCCGGCGGTTGGTGTAAGCCGGTAAAAGCCGGATCGTGTCTGTAGCTTCTGAGCCGGGGGGAAGAACGCTTCATGCCAGTAGAACCCTCCCGAACGGCCGCGTTAAGGCATAACGCTTGTATGAGCGTGAGTGGCACATCTGTGCAATTTGAGTGGTACCGCGAGCTTTTCAGCCCGTCTCAAGGAAACAGCTTTGGGACGGGCTTTTCCGTACCCGGAGAGGAGAAATGATCATGGCGGAATCCATCAGTGGGCTTACACTTACCATACGGGAAATGGCCGCGCGCATCAGGGAGCTTCGTATTATTGAGGGCATGAGCCCGAATGAGGTCGCCAAAAAGGTGGGCGTGGAAACAGCGGAATATCTTGCCTGCGAGAGCGGTGAGCAGGACCTGAACTTTGCGTTCCTGTATCGCTGCGCGATCACCTTCGGGGTGGATGTGACGGATATCATTCAGGGATCCAGCCCCACGCTGACCACATACTCCCTTACTCGCGCGGGAGAAGGACAGCGCATCGAAAAGGCACACGGAATGACTTATTATAACATGGCCTTTTCCTATAAAAACCGTATCGCGGAGCCTCTGTATGTGGTTGCGGAGTACGATGAGACGGCGCAGCGCAGCGAGATCCTCCTTACCACGCATGAAGGTCAGGAAATGGACCTGGTGGTGAAGGGTTCGCTTAAGGTACAGGTAGGTACACATACGGAGGTCCTTAACGAAGGGGATACCATCTATTATGATTCCTCAACGCCTCACGGGATGATCGCCGTCGGCGGTCAGGATTGCGTGTTTTACGCGATCCCCATGAATCCCGCGGAGTATATGCGCCATACGCAGCATAACGAGGTCGCGTCTTCTGAAGATAAGCCGGAGTTTGACCCGGATTCCCGCGTGTATCAGAAGTTCATCACGCCGGTGGAGAATGAGGACGGCAGCCTACGCAGCCTTTCCTATCATGATACAGAGCATTTCAATTTCGCGTTTGATGTGGTGGACGCCATCGCGGAAAAGAACCCCGGCAAGCTGGCGTTTCTGCATGTGAGCAATGAGGGCGAGGAACACCGCTTTACCTTCAGTGATGTCAAAAAGCAGTCCAGCCGCGCGGCGAATTATTTCCGCTCCATCGGGATCAAACGCGGGGACAGGGTGATGCTTATTCTGCGCCGGCATTACCAGTTCTGGTTTATCATCAACGCCCTGCACAAGCTGGGCGCGGTAGTGGTGCTTGCACCGGATCAGCTTCTGTGTAAGGATCTGAGCTACCGCTTTGAGGCTGCCGGTATCACAGTGGCGATCTGTACCGGCTACGGGCGCGTACACAGCGAGGTGGAGGCTGCCGAGGCCGAATGCGGAAGAACGCTGCTGAAGATCATGGTGAACGGATGCGGGGATGGCTGGCGGAGCTTTGACAGCGAGTATACAGCGTATTCCAGCCATTTTGAGAGAGCGGCGGACGCGCCCGGCGGGGAAGACCCGATGCTGATGTTCTTTACCAGCGGAACGAGCGGCTATCCCAAAATCGCCCTGCACAGCTTTACCTATCCGCTCGGGCATTTTGTCACCGCGCACTACTGGCACCGTGTTCGTCCGGACGGGCTGCATTTCACCATCTCGGATACCGGCTGGGCCAAGTCGATGTGGGGAAAGCTGTACGGACAGTGGCTTTGCGAGGCGCCTCTGTTCATCTATGATTTTGACCGCTTCCACGCGGATAAGATCCTGCCGCTCTTTGCCAAATACGGGATCACCACCTTCTGCGCGCCGCCTACCATGCTGCGCATGCTGATCCGTGAGGATATAGGCAAATATGACCTGAGCAGTGTGAAGCATATGACTACCGCGGGTGAGGCGTTGAATCCGGAGGTGTTCCGCCGCTTCAAGGACGCGATGGGTCTCTCCATCATGGAAGGCTTCGGGCAGAGCGAAAGCACTGTGCTGATCGCCAATACCGTGGGTATGAGCCCGCGGCTCGGTTCCATGGGCAAGCCGGTGGCAAGCTACGATATTGATATCTATGACCCGGACGGAAACCCCTGCGCCGTGGGCGTTCCCGGAGAGATCTGTGTGAACGTGCGCAACGGACACCCCTGCGGCCTGGTGAAGGAGTATTACGGTACTCCGGATAAGACAGCCGAGGCTTTTCGGGGCGGCTTGTACCATACCGGAGATGTGGCCTACAAGGATGAGGACGGCTACTACTGGTATGTAAGCCGTATTGACGATGTGATCAAATCCTCCGGTTACCGTATTGGGCCCTTTGAGATCGAAAATGTCATCATGGAGCTTCCCTATGTTCTTGAATGCGGTGTTTCCGCTGCGCCGGATGAGATACGCGGGCAGGTTGTGAAGGCCAGCATCGTTCTCACCGCCGGCAAGGAGCCTTCCGATGAACTGAAGAAGGAAATACAGGATTATGTAAAGAGCCGTACCGCCCCCTATAAGTACCCGAGGATCGTAGTGTTCCGTGACAGCCTTCCGAAGACCGTTTCCGGAAAGATCCAGAGAAACCAGCTGTAACGGCCGCGTATACGGTGAAAAATAAGCATAAATGTCAAAGCAGCCCGGAGGCGTCATTCTGCCTCCGGGCTGCGTGTTTTAAATTATTACCGCTTCGGCGGAAGCAGCGGAGCGAGTATCTGCTTAACAAGCGCGTAGCCGTCTGCGTTTGGGTGGAGACCGTCTGAAAACAGCTCCGCGCGGCCTTTCCCGGTAGCATCCGTAAATGAAGGAACGATATCCGCGAAGACCGCGTTTTCCGTATGCTCTGCCCAGTCTCTGATCAGGCGGTTTACAGCCCGGATATTTTCCTGACGGTCCGGGTAGATATTTCCGCATGTCGGAAGGATGCTGATGCAGATCACCTTTTTTACGGAAGCGCTGCGCAGCGCGCGGCGGGCCAGCTCTGTAATAACGGCGGCGATCTCCTCCGGCGTGCTGCTGCCGATGGCGTTGATGCCGCACCATACCGCCAGGCACGAATATCCGCGGGTAAGTATCTCACCGGAGCGTTTCAGGCACATCTCCGGTGTTTGGGCGCCGATCCCGTAATTCACGCAGTCATCGCGGCCGAAAAGAGCATTCAGATCCCCCATTTTATAGTATATGTTTTCGGTGATGCTGTCTCCGATGAAAGCGATGCCTGTATCAGGGCGCATCCAGCGCCCGTTTCCGTATACGGGTACAGACCCTTCTCCGGGAAGGTATGTGATCTGATACAGGGTCACTTCCTGGTCCCCGGCGCACACGCACCGGATCTCATCCAGCAGGTCAAACCTCTCCCCGAAAGCCGGAAAGAATGATTCATAGCGGAACAGGGCTCTGCGCTTACCGTCCGGTGTTTCCGTGTCGGCATCGGCTTCGGTCAGCGACCAGCGGCTGGCGCCGCTGTGACTGATCAGCGCAAGGCATATACCGCGCCCGCTTCCGGAGTAGATTGCCTCAAAGCAGCTTCCCGGTCCGATCCCGCTTTCATCAATATCTCCGCCGGCGTGAACGGTAAAGGTGTAATTCAGCGCGGCGTATTTTTCCGCGCCCTTTGATACGCCGTTCCACAGGATCTGCTTTTGCTTATCTTCCATTTCTGCATTTACCTCTTCATGTGCCATTTCAGACAGAGCGGCAATGTGCTGCTTGATATAGGGATGGATACAAGCCGGCCTTTATCAAAAAGGAGCAGCGGCGTTCAAACCGCTGCCCCCTGCCGTCCGTCAGAACGCCCAGTTGCCGTCGGTAAACACGGGAACGGTGCTTCCGTCACGGCATTCGGCGGTAATGGACAGGTCTTTTGAGCCGATCATGAAATCAACATGGATCATGCTGTCGTTGATGCCCAGCTTCTTGCCGTCTTCCAGAGAAAGCTCCTGAAAATCTCTCAGACAATCCATAAAGCCGCGTCCGAGCGCCAGATGGCAGGCTGCGTTTTCATCAAACAGCGTGTTGTAGAAGAGCAGACCGCTCTCACGGATGGGGCTGGAGTAGGGCACCAGCGCGCATTCGCCAAGGTACGCCGCTCCTTCATCCATCGTGAGCATTTTATCAAGCAGCTCCCTGCCTTTTTCGGCCTTCCATTCCACAGCCTTTCCGTTTTCAAAACGGATGGCGAAGTTTTCGATCATCTGTCCCATATAGGAGAGCGGCATGGTGGCGTATACCCAGCCTTCCGCTTCGCCGCGCATGGGGGAGGTAAAGCATTCCTCACTGGGAATGTTGGGGTTGAAGAAAATGTTCTGCAGGCTTGTTTCGCCGCCGCCGCAGAATACACCGCGTTCGATCAGGCCAACGGTAAAGTCTGTCCCGTTGCCGGAGGTGTAATGAAGGCGGCGGATGCCAAAGCTGTTCAGGTACGCGCAGCGCCGTTCAAGATCCTCATTATGCTCCTTCCAGGCCTGAACGGGATCGTCATCTACGCGGGAAACGGAAAGGATCGCTTCCCACAGCTTTTCGACCGCCTGCTTTTTCGTGAGCGCCGGGAAAAGTTTTTTGGCCCATTTTTCACCCGGAACAGCGGCGATACACCACTGGTAGCGGTTTTCGATCTGATCTCTGTATTTGCGGATGATGGGATAGGTCGCCTGTCTGGCCTTCGCGATCTTGGCCTGATTGACGCCCTTCAGCCCGTCCGGATCATCACTTTCAAGATAGATGCGGCAGGGCACCGTTTCGGCATAGTGCTTCCAGCGTGCCTCGGCATAGCCGGTCATCGTGTTCATGGTCTTCTGGCTCTGGTAACGCACATGCAGGCGGGTAAGCGGCTGATAATCCCAGTCCACCGTTACCTTCTTCGCACCCAGCTTATAGCATTCATCAACTACCATGGCAACAAATTCGGGCTGATCCAGACCCGCGTTGATGAACACTTCCTGCCCTTTCTGTACATTTACGCCGCACCTTGCTATCAGGTTCGCGTATTTCTTCAGCAATACTTTCTTCATAAGGAATCCTTCTTTCTTTTCTTTGTGTATATATTCTGTCACAGAGTACTCAGTATGTCAAGCAGTTCGGGATCGCGTATCCATATAAAATCACGGAAAACGGCCTGTCCGTACGGGCCGCTTTCTTCTTTGGAATAGCAGCACAGCCCGGCGCGGCATCCCATAAAGTGATCCAGCCGGTATACCAGAGCGTGTTTCGGGCCTACAGGCCGGAAACGCCCTCCGGAGGTGACAAAAAAGCGCACGGTGTCCCGCCTGCTTCGATAATCAAACAGCGCGGTGAGCCTGATCTCTGCTGTCCCGGCAAGGTTTTCAGTGCAGATGTCGGCGGGTGCTTCCGTTCCGGGGCATTTATCGTCCGCCGTTTTTGCCTCCATTACAAGCCGGTAGCCGTTTTCTGTTTTTTGCGCAAAAAGCGCCGCGTAGCACCCCTGCAGCGCGATCAGCCCGGCCCTGTCACCGGGGCACAGCGCGGAGGCATCCAGCGTAACGGAACAGGCGCATACAGGAGAATAGGTGCGCATTGTGAGCGTGTTGACCGCGTGCTCCGCGTCCCTCGCACAGCCGGAACGCAGGCAAAGGCCGCGCGGCGATATGCTGAAGCGCGAGCGGTCAGGCAGATGATTCCATTGCCAGCAAATGCCTATCTCATTGCCGGTGAGCGGGTCGTCGGGGAAGAGAACAGGCAGTTCACTTTCGGCATCCAGCGGCTTTACACGCGCGGGAAAGCCGTTTTCCCACTCAAAGGAGCACAGAACGGGCATTCTGCCGGCGGCAAACCGGTCCTGAAACAGTATCATATACCATTTTCCGTCCGGCGTATCCACGATGCCGCCCTGCGCGATGCCCTGATTGTAAAAACCGTGATCATCACAAAGGATGTCACCGCCCCGCCAGGGGCCGGTGATGCTTTCCGCTGTAAAGCATGCCTGTGTACGGCGGGCGGGAGCGGTACGCGGCCAGTGGATGAAAAACAGGTAATACCGTCCGCCAATCTTATACAGATGGCTGCCTTCATAGCCCAGCATCACTTTGTCACTGCCCTGATCCCGCACGGCGATGTAATCGATACCGCCGGCTTCGGGCCCGGTAAGGGCTTTGTTCATCTGTGTGATACGGATCTCGCGGTTTCCGTACGCGAGGTATGGCGTATCCCCGTCAAACAGCAGGCTGCAGTCATGATAGAACCCGGAGATCTCATGCGTTTCCCAGGGCCCTTCGGGGCAGGCGGCCGTGCAATGCACGGAGGAATGCGTATCATTGCATACAAAAAGCACATGGAATATGCCCCTGTGATATCGGAGCGTGGCTGCCCACATGCCCTTTCCGTATATGCTTCCGTTTTCAAGACGGCGCTCCGGGGTGGGAACGGGAGAAGTGTACACATGGCTGCATAACTGCCAGTGAACAAGATCCGGAGAGGTAAGAAGATCACCGCCGGGAAACATGTGCATGGTGGTGGTGATCATATAGTATCTGTCACCCACCCGGATCACATCCGGATCGGGATAATCCGCCGGGATCAGCGGCATACGGATCCCTCCTTTGCAAGATACGGGAGAAGCGCGCCGCCCCATACCGATTTCAGCTTTTCCATGCTGAAGGAGGCATTGGCCGGGCTGGTGGAGGGAAGAAGAACGGCTTCCCTGCCTGTTTTGGGAAGGATCAGCCGCTTATACAGCGTAAAGGCGGCAGTTCCGTTGCAGAAAACAGGCCCGATCGGCGCGGCTTCCAGTAATTTTCCGATTTGATTGGGACGGGGGCTGCGGATGTTGCTGTCCATGCTGCCGGTGATCTCACATTCGGCGATCACATCCCACAGCGCGATGCCGTTGTCAAGAAGAAGACCGATCTTTTCTTCTATCTGGACGGGAACGCTCTCTTTTCCGCACAGAAAAGAGATCAGCGGCCAGAAACGGTTGCGCGGATGCGCGTAGTAAAAGCCGCGTTCTCTTGAGATGACCGAGGGGAACGATCCCAGGATCAGCACACGCGATGAAGAGGAGTAAACGGGGGAAAGCGGGTGCACGGTCATCATGTTTTCTTCTCCTTCGCGATGCGCTGCTCATCCGATACGATATTGCGGATCCATATATTCTTTCTGATCATGATATAGGCGATCACCGCCTTGATGAGATCCGCCAGACTGACGCAGATCAGTATGCCGATAATATCCATATCAGTATATTTACACAGTACAAAAGCAGTGGGAACGCTCAGCAGCCAGATGGAACCGGAATCAAACAGGAAGGTGATCAGCGTTCTTCCGCCCGAACGGATGGTGAAATAGCCGGTCTGCAAATAGCTTTGCTGCAGCACGAACGCCGCGGTGACCAGCATCATCTTTGCCGCGAGGGAACGGATATCATCAGATGTGTTGTAGATCCTCGGAAACAGCGGTGAAAGGATCAGAAGCAGGACGGCTGATATCAGCGACAGCGCCATACCGAAAGCGATCAGCTTGTTGTCGGTATCCTTGGCTTTTTTCGTTTCACCGGCGCCGAGCAGCTTGCCCACCATGATCCCTACGGCGCTTCCCATGGAAAGAAAGATGATGTTGGTGAATTGCGTCAGGTTGCTGGCAATGCTCTGGGCGCTGATGACCTGCGCGCCGCGCATCGCGTAGATCTGGTTGCACACGGTCACGCCGCTGCTCCACAGCAGTTCATTGAGAAGGAGCGGGATACCGCGTGGGAAAAAGTATTTTATATCGGAAAACGGTACCTTCAGCGTGGTGTACAGCCTGCTTGCCCATGGCTGTCTGTCTGTATGACGGTGCGTCCATATACATACCACCGCGCATTCCGTATAGCGGGCGATCACTGTTGCGATGGCCGCGCCCCGGGCGCGAAGCTCCGGAAAACCGAATTTTCCGAAAATGAGCAGATAATTGAGAATAAGGTTTACGGTAACCGAAATGATCCCGGCGCACATGGGCACTCTGGTTTCTTCGCATTCGCGCAGTGTGGAGGCGTAAAGCTGAAGCGCGATGAAGGCAGGGAAGGAGAGCAGAATGATATTAAGATAGGATGCGCTGCTTTCCCGGATCAGAGCAAGGTCAAGCACACGGTCATCTTCGCTGAGATAAAGGTCGATGAGGGCACCCTTGAAAAAGAGAAAGACGCAGATTCCGACGAATGTCATGATCACGCCCAGCCAGAGCTTGTAGCGGAAGGTGCGGCGGATCCCCTCTGTGTCACGGCTGCCGAAGTACTGCACGGTAAAGATTCCCACGCCGCTCAGCCCGCCGAAAACAGCCAGCTGATACACAAAGAACAGCTGGTTGGCAATGGTAACGCCGGTCATTTCCTCGGTACCGATGCGTCCCACCATGATGTTATCCAGGAGACTGACAAAGGTGGATATGGCGTTTTGAACAATGATGGGCAGAAGAATGGCCATCACACGGCGGTAAAAATCCTTATCGCCTATATAACGGGAAAGAAAACGGGATCTGTTCTTCATCATGCTGTTCATAACCACCTCAAACCGGATACTCGCCTTTCCGGTGCCTGAGCAACGGAAGCATAGCATAAATCATACCATTTTCACGGCTTCTCCGCAACACAAAAACACCGGAAAAGAAAATAACACGGACCAATCTGGATCATGCCTATGACGTGTGGAGAAATTGCTGTTTGTCTTATACCGGATAAATGAAATACCATGCCGCACAGAAAACTCGAACAGCCTTATTAAAAGCAGTGATGAATTGGCTTTCATGTGCATACAGAGTGCCGGGGCAGGCGCCGCGGACCCACGGTCTTTGCCAAAAAAGGCTGTTTTCAGACAAAAATGAAAAGTCTTTACAAAGAGGATGATTCATAGTACAATATCAATGTATAACGGAAAGCGAATCTGCGGTTCCGAATTGTGATGAAAGAAGGATGTACCTATGAACAAGAAGACCTTATCTGTTATCGCGGTTGCACTGGCCGCCCTGTTCGTTCTGTTTCTGATCATGTTTATCGTCAGGGATAACGACGTAGCCAAGATGCAGGAAGATGTTAATGCTTTTACCGATGATGCCAACGCGCAGATTGCCGCCATCACCAATGACTACAGTTCCTCCGTGGCCGGTCTTGCCGCTCAGGTAAGTGCCGCCGCCTCCAAGGAAGCTGAACTGACCGCGCAGCTCGAAGCCGCCGTGGCCGATGGCGAAGCGAAGGCTGCCGCCCTCACCGCTGCCGCTGCCTCCAAGGAAGCTGAGCTGACCGCCATGGTTGATGCCGCCGTAGCCGAGGGTGAAGCGAAGGTCACTGCCATCACCGCTGCCGCTGCCTCCAAGGAAGCCGAGCTGACCGCCAAGCTCGAAGCCGCCGTGGCTGAGGGCGAAGCGAAGGTCGCCGCCATTACCGCCGCTGCCGCTTCCAAGGAAGCCGAGCTGACCGCCAAGATCGAAGCCGCCGTGGCTGAGGGCGAAGCGAAGGTTGCCGCCGTCACCGCCGCCGCTGCCTCCAAGGAAGCTGAGCTGACTGCCAAGATCGAAGCCGCCGTGGCTGAGGGCGAAGCGAAGGCTGCCGCCATTACCACTGCCGCCTCTTCTGTGGAAGCTGATATCACTGCCAAGGTTGAAGCCGCTGTGGCCGAGGGCGAAGCAAAGGTCGCTGCCGTTACCGCTGCTGCCGCTTCCAAGGAAGCTGAGCTGACCGCCAAGATCGATGCCGTCGTGGCTGAGGGCGAAGCGAAGGTCGCCGCCATTACCGCTGCCGCCGCCTCCAAGGAAGCCGAGCTGACCGCCAAGATCGATGCCGCCGTGGCCGAGGGCGAAGCGAAGGTCGCTGCCATCACCGCCGCCGCCGCCTCCAAGGAAGCCGAACTGACCGCCAAGATCGATGCCGCCGTGGCCGATGGCGAAGCGAAGGTCGCTGCCATCACCGCCGCCACCGCCTCCAAGGAAGCCGAACTGACCGCCACCATCGAAGATCTGACTGCTCAGCTGGCTGCTGCCCCCGTTGTTGACGAAGTGATCGACGCTCCCGAAGCCGGCCTTGCCGGTGGCTGGTATGCCGCAGAAGACACCGCCATCACCGAGGAATACAAAGAAATGTTTGATAAGCTGTATGCCAATAATGCCGAAGCGCAGTTTGTGCCCGTTAAGCTGATCGCCACTCAGGTGGTTGCCGGTATCAACTATTGCTTCGAAGTGGAAAAGACCGAGAACGGCACCACCGAGACCGGTTATGTAGTGATCTATCAGGATCTTGAAGGCAATGTTCAGATCCTGAATGAATTCACCACCACCCTTCCCGAAGGCATCGTTGCCGAATAAGCTTAACTCAGGATTCTTTCCCGTCTCCGCATCGCGGAGACGGGATTTTCTGTTAAGGCATTCTGTCTGTTCATACCGCTGTTATGCGCCTCATCCTGCCGGATGTCTGCCCCGCACGGCCTGAAGCCGTTGCACCGCAAACGGCTTTTATCCGTTTTCTGCGGCGCGCATTCTGCCGCAGTGCGTATCGCAGATCGAAAGCCCGTGCCCTCCGGTGTGTCCCATGAACCTTTGGCAGCCTGAAGTACTGCTCAAAAGCCATGGGGGATGAGGAAACTGTTTTCCTGAAGCGCCGCAAAGCAAAACGGGTCATTGCGGCTTTTCTTCTGCGCAGGACGCCTGCTTTTGATATAATGTCAGGTGCTGTCGGAGAGCATGACCGTAAGATGTATCTGCATTCATGTACAGCAAAAACCGTCGCGGAGCTTTGTGCACCGCGGCGGTCTTTTGCATGATTTGCTGTTAATTCACATGTTCTCCCGTAAGGGATTCCCAGCTCTTTCTGAGCGTTGTCTGGTTGGTAAGGCCGTAGTCCGGATCGTTCTTAGTTACTTCATCCATGTCCCTCAGGAAGTGTACACACAGGTGGCCGTCAAAGCCGTTCGCGGTGATCGTTCCGGTAAGGTGAGGACGGTTGTGCATGGTGGCCATTGTCCATCGTCCGTCCGGCAGCTGAACATATACGGTGTGTACTGTCCAGGAGGGCTTTCCGAAGGCTGTATTCATGATCAGCGTATCCTTCAGCGTGAGCGGCTGGCTGTCGCAGTGGTTGCCCTTTGAGTATACCTGCAATGTCCAGCTGAGACGCGTAAGCGGATCGAAAATGAGCAGCTTTGCGGAAGAGGCAAGGGCGGGCTTGACGGTGTTGAACCAGTGAAGCAGCTGCAGCTCTTCGCGTGTGGGCCCCGCGATCATCCCCTCGCCGGGATTGACCGTTACAGAGGGAGCCGTTGAAGCGTCCTTCGCGTTTCCGGAATAGAGCAGCGCCTGCATCGCGGGCGAGACCGCGCCGCTTACGGTAAGCGAGTTGCGCAGCTGGAAGTTGAGCACGGCAAGATAGGTGGTTTCATCAAAGCTTCCGTTTACATTCACCGTATATCCGAGGGCTTTCAGGGCATTCTGCATTTTTTTGATCGCCGCGGTGTCCTGACTGCTTTCGTTGCGGTAGTAGATATGCAGTGTATTATAGGTCGTAATATCGGAAGAATAGGGTACGGCAGTGGGAGAGAAGAGAGCCGTAAAGGTGGCGGTTCCGGCGGCGCCGTCCACAGTGAGCGTATTGAGCTTCTGGAAGGTTTTTACAGCCTCAACGGTCTTCGTATCGTAGGTGCCGGTTATACAGGAGGCGGCAAGGTAATTCAGCGTGTTCAAACGCTTCTGGAGCTCATTTACATCGTTGCCTGTGCAGCCGCTTCTCAGCGTTCTGGTGAAAACGGTGATATCGTAAGGAAGAGGCGTGGCAGTCGGCTTTGCTGTGGGCGTGACGGGAATATCAAAGGGGGTGTAGATCAGGTATTTGGTCATGCCGTAGCCGTAGTGATCATTATACCGGATATAGCACCAGCTCTGCGAATAGCTGTAAACATATACTGTTGTGCCCTTGGGGATATAGGCAAGGATCTCCGCGGATTCGGAGGCGGATTTACGCAGGTTGAGGGAGGTGCCGGTGGTGTTGATGACCGCTGTGCCGATCGCGGATATGGCGGGCCCGGTGGTAGGCGAAGGTGTTGCGGTGGGTACAGGGGAGAATGTCGGAACCGGGGTGGCGGTGGTCACAGGATCAAATACCAGGTAGGAGGAGGACACATATCCTGTTGTACCGTTATAGATGACCCGGCACCAGCTGCCTTTTGTGATCACCTGAACGACCGCGTTGTTCGGAAGCTTCAGAACGACCGGCGCGGAAGTGGATGCACCGGAGCGCATATTCAGTGTTCCGCCTGTTGTTTTTACTCTCGCGGTCTGCCCTGACGGGGCGGCTGTGGCGGTCGGGCGCACTGTGGGTGTCTCTGTCACGGGTGCATCCGCCGGAATCAGATAGGACGAGGATACATAACCGGTCTTTCCGTTCCAGCTTACTCTTGTCCAGCTTCCGCTTACGGAAAGAACGGTGACCGTTTTTCCGTTGGGAATGGAGGTAACGCTGCTGTAGCCCGTGCCGGGGCCGGAGCGCATCGTAAGGCTGGCTCCGCCGGTTTTCACCGTGGCATATTTTGAAGGTGCCGGAGTGGCTGTGGGCCTGGGGGAGGGGGTAGTCGTTTTTACGGGTGTCGCGGTAACAGAGGAATATTCAAGATATGAGGAGGAAACATAGCCTGTTGTTCCGCGGTATTCTATCAGCGTCCAGCTGCCGGATGTTCCCTTTACGGTCACAGTCTGTCCGTTCGGCACGCTGCCCTTTGTGCTGTAGGAGGAGGAAGGGCCGCTGCGGATATTGAGCGCCCCGCCCGAGGTTTTAACTTTGGCTGTGGTATATACAGGTGAGGGAGTTGCCGTCGGGGCCGGGGTGATAACGCGTGTCGCGGTAGGGGTGGCTGTTTTGGATGGATAGGAGAGATAGGAGGCGTATACATAGCCGTATTGTGAGCCGGCTTTGATATATGCCCAGCTCCCGCTTACGCTGTATACGGTAACAGCTGTTCCGTTTGCCAGTGTTGCTTTGACATTGGCGGAGGAGGAGGGCTGTTCCCGCATGTTCAGCCTTCCGCCGGATGTTTTGATAAAGGCTTCCTTTCCGTCAGACGGAACGGGCGTGGCGGTTTTTTGCGGGGTAGGCGCGGGAGTACGCTTTTCTACAAGATCGTACAGCTTGGTAAGCGTCTTGTTTCCGGCGATGCCGTCAACAGTGAGGCCGTGACTCAGCTGAAAACTTTTTACCGCCTTTTCTGTGCCCGTGCCGTATAAGCCGTCCACAGTGACATCATAATCCAACGCCCTGAGGGCGGATTGCATTTTGGCCACCTGTGTGCCGCTGCTTCCTTTTTTAAGCGTGGAGTATTCCGCAAACGCTCCTGCCTGGAGCAGTATGCAAATGAATATACTGATCAGAATCGTTTTGATAACGCGTTTCATCAATGTAGCTCCTCCCCGAAAAATCCATACTATTTTATCATAATATTTCATGTATGTAAATCATTGTTAAGCATATATTACAATTCTTTTGTAAAATCTTTCGTCATCAATTGCGCCGTCAATGCTATAATGACAATAAGGGAGGGGTGCGCTTGACAGCAGGATGCCGAACGGGGATCGATCTTGAAAATACGGGGCTGCTTTTCAGACGAAAAAGCAATTCGTCCGGGGATAGTATGCCCGTGTTTTCGCAAACAGCCGCCTGTTTCGCGCTGGAACTGGCTGCTCTTTCCTATGACAGAGATACCTCGCTGTTCAAACAGGCCGGCTTTACCGATTTTTCCTTTATTTCCGATAATATGCTTCTTACCGGCGCAAGAGCCAATAAGGGAGACCGTTTCAGCCTGCTGCTGCAGAAGCTTTCAGTACGCAAGATCAAAGATAAGGGCTTGATTTCTCAGGCATACGGCGCGCTGAGGCAAAAGGGAGACTGCGATACCTGCAAGGCGGTGATCATGGCGCGCGTATCTTCCGGCGGGAAGGCGGATGTGTTCATTGGCTTTATGGGTACCGGCACCCGCGCGTATGACTGGGTGGCCAACCTGCGTTTCGGCACGGAAAAAGAATCGCATTCCGGCTTCAAACAGCTGGCGGAACGCTTTTTGCGCCTGAGCAGACGGATCACCTTTCCCTCTGTAGCCCGACTGATGAATGAAGAACAGCTCACGCTCAGCGACATATTTGAAAAATGCCGTGCTCACAACAGCCCGTACAGGATCTTCATGAGCGGTCACAGCCAGGGCGGAGCCGTTGAGCAGAATGTGATTGCCGCGCTGCTTGAGCAGGGAGTGCGGGCGGACAGAATGACCGGCTATGCCTTTGCCTCTCCGGGCGCGGCAACGGCGCGCCATCCGTTTTGCGGAAAAGCGTTTCCGCTTTTCCACATCCTCAATGAGGATGATACGGTTCCCCGTGTGGGCGGAGAAGCACATCTGGGCGTTTGTATGCGCTTTATGCCGAATGATATCATCCGGGTCAACTGCTATCGGCCCTGCCTGAAGCAGCCGGCGTCTTCGGGTGCCTTTGCTCTGCTTTCGGGAATACGGGATCCGGGGAGCGCCGCGCAGCTGATGCTCGGCCTGCTGGACGCGCTGATCCGGCTTTCGGATGATGAAACAGAAGAAGCGCTCGCGGAGCTGCTTCGCGGGCCTGCCTCGGGCGGGGCGGCGGCTTTGCTTGCCCGCGGGTCAGACGGCTTGATGGGAATGCTCAGAAACTATGTGAACAGCTATTATCATGCACATTCATCCGGCGGGGAGATATCGGAGCTTCAGGTAGCGGTGTGCCGTGAAGCGGCAGGCGCGCTGATCATGAAATACGGCGTTCGAAATGTGCTCGCCTCGCTTGCGGACGCGCTGCTTTTGCCGCACCGCCTGTACGGAGAAGATGAGGAACGGGGTACGGCGGTATATCTCAGCATCGTGCGGGATCATTTTTACCTTTTGAACCGGGCTTTATGGGATGCCGGAAGCCGTATACCGGTGCGCCAACGCGGCAGTCAGAGGCGGCTCTCCGCAGCCGTAGCTTTGCCGCGCTTTGCCCGCGGAAAACGAAAATGCGCGATCTGCCGTGAAACAAAGGCCTGAAAACCGTGTACGGACGGCTTTCAAACAGCCATTGACGCTTCATCCGAAGGAGAACATAAAAGAATGAAAGTTTATGTATGCCATGTGCCGGATAACCTTCCCGAAATGAAGATCGGTGTGTATCTGACGCACGCGCTGCCGCTTCTTCCCTATAATGTTGTTCGTGATGCATTGAACAAAAAGGATGTCAAAGCGAACGGTGTACGCCTGTCAAAGGAGGATAACGCTCCGCGGGGGAGTGAGATCCGCCTTTACACCACATATGAAGCGGCTTTGGAAACCGTATACGAGGATGACCGGGTGCTGATCATCAATAAACCGGCCGGTCTCAGCGCGGATGAGGATGATTACGGCGGGCAGACGCTTCAGAGCATACTGGCGGATTGCTTCAGCGGCGGAGAGAGCTTCATGCCTGTTCACCGTTTGGATAACAAGACGAGCGGCCTGCTGATGGTGGCGAAGGATGCGGAGACTGCCGGGCTGCTGACCGATGCGATCAAAGACCGGGCGGGGATCTGCAAGCAGTATGAATGTGTTGTCAAGGGAACCGTCCGCCCGCCTCAGGGTACGGGGGAGGCATGGCTCGTTAAGGATCCGGCCAGGGCTTCGGTACGCGTGATCACACACAATACACCGGGTTCAAAATATATCAAAACGGGATGGGAAACGCTGGCGTCAGATGGACGCACCACCCGCCTGCTGGTCACGCTCTATACCGGCCGCACCCATCAGATCAGGGCGCATATGGCTTTTCTCGGGCATCCGCTTGCCGGAGATGATCTGTACGGAGACCGGGCCTTCAACCGGCCGTGGCAGGGCAGGCTGCTGCTTTGCGCCACCAGGCTTTCCTTTGACGGTGATTTTCCGCTTGAAAGCCTGAAAAACAGAGAATTTTGTGTTAAGGCACCCTTTTGATAACGATCGGCATTTTCTGAAAAGAGATGCCTGAAGAAAAGAGTATTCGTATGCCTGTCAAGATGATAGCTATGGACATGGATGGCACCATGCTGAACAGCGCCGGAAAAATCACCCGGCGTACATTGGACGCGCTCCGCAAAGCGATGGACAGAGGGATCATTGTGGCGGTAGACAGCGGACGGTATCCGGAAAACGCGCTCTGCGAAGTAACACGGGCGGGGCTTCCGCTGCCTGTGATCGGCACAAACGGAGCGAAATGCATTACTGCCGAAGGAAAGAAACTGACGCTGCACCCCATTACCGAATCGGCTGTTGCTCAGGTGCGCGGTATGCTGGATGCCACGGACTGCCACTATTATATGTACGGTGATGATTTTCTTGCTTCATCGGATAGCGGGGATGCGCATCACAGCGAAGTGGGGATGGGCGAGGAAATCACGGCGCGTTTCGGCTTTACTTTTCTCCACGGAAGAGATGAAATGAAATACGCGGAGGGAAAGCCCGTACTGAAGTTTTATATATGGGGGCATCCTGATTTGTCCGGCTTTGCCGGCACGCTGTCCCGCCTGCGCGGGATCTCGCTTACCCGCAGCGCGCCCACCAATATGGAGATCAGCCCTGCAGGGGTGGATAAGGCAACCGGGCTGGAGGAACTGGCGGGGATGTACGGTATTTCTCTTCAGGATGTGATGACTTTCGGAGATCAGGATAATGACCTGCCCATGCTGCTTCGCGCGGGATACGGCTACGCTATGGCGAACGGTGACCCGGAGGTGATCTCAAAGGTGCGCTATACCGCCCGATCAAATGATGAAGACGGGATCGCCAGAGCGGTAGAGGAGATGCTGGAAAAACAGCGTTGAAAACGGGAACGGCTTTTCCTGCCCGAAGAGCATCTTCATAAACGGCGGTGTTCCCGCTTCGCGCGTGTGCCTGAGGTGCGGAACAAGGAAACAGCGTTTCATTCTTATGGCCCGCCCTCCGGTAATGAGCTTTACAGCTCATAGTTTATAATTGATAATCCGCCTGATGAGGCACCAACGGCTGTTTGAAAAACGGCGGAACATATTTTTGACCTTCTCTCCGGGCGGATATCCCGGCATTTTCATGCGTTTTTCAGAGCACTCAAAAAAATTCGAAAATTTCAAAAAAAGTACTTGCATTTAGGAAACATCTGTGTTATATTATATCTGTTGCAGGTGCTGATGTAGCTCAGTAGGTAGAGCGCATCCTTGGTAAGGATGAGGTCACCAGTTCGACTCTGGTCATCAGCTCCATTTTTTTTGCCCTTTTTGGGGCATTTAGGTAATAATCTGTACCGTTTTGCACATGCAAAGGATGCTGGATGTAGTATCTGGTAATGAAAAACGGGCAATGTGTTCCGAGAAGTGTTCCTGAACAGGCGCAGAAATGCCTTATTTATCAAGGCTTTCAGGCGAAATCAATGTTCCGAAAAGTGTCTTGTAGAATCTGGTAGGATGGACGATGTTTTGTTTTTATATAAGCCAACACGAGTGGTTAGTTTATATAAGGACAAGGTAAAAATAGGGGCTACGAAATGTAACCCCTTATTTTTTCGTCAAAACGGATAGTAGTTGTAGAAGCGCGAGAGCTTCATGGTCATCGTAAAATTCAGTATAATATGAAGTACAATGAAGAGGAACTTTCACCCACCATATCAAAGTCAACATTGATTCATGCGCTGACTGGAATGGACCCCGAACACATGGCACATTTCATAAATGCTCCCCGTGTCAGCGGCTTCAACGCGGCGAAATCGATGCTCTTGAAGATGGTTGAACAGTGTGATGATGAGATTGATCGTGAGAAATTCGATGACGAATTGACAACGATACTGATGCAGAAGGGAGTACCCGGTCTGAGCAGTGGCCATGAAACGGACATGTACTTTTGGACAGTTACTGATTTTTCAGCCTTTGTGGTCTCATATCCGAATCATGTTCCGCGCAGCATGGAACACATATATCCGGAATTGTTGAACAGGGAATAAGCTGAAATGGTCAGAGAACGTGATGAGAAAACGTTCTCTGACCTGTTTTCTTTTTGGAAGGAAACTCAGACACAGCCGCAAAACAAAGTTTTGCACGAGGGGATTGGGGGATTCCCCAGCAAGCATAAGGACCGGATTTTGCAAATCTGGGCCTCCGTAGGCACAAAACAATTTGGCAAGCAATGCCTCTGTAGGCACAATTCGCTTGTTGGGGTCAAACTCCCCAAGCCCCGTGAGCAGACTGCGTCTGCGGCTATACACTTCATAAACATAGCATTGACTTTCTGCTCACACATATTACGTGAAAATGCATTATGTTCCCCAAGCGCGGATACCAAAAACAAAAGGACTGCATAATATAGCCTCATTCTTGGGATTCGTTTTCTTTATGCAGGATTTCGTCAACAATTATTTGTCCGTTGAACTCGTGCTTACTCAGCACAACAAAGCCACTCTTTTTTAGCAGCTGTGCACTTGGAATATTTGTCTCGTGTATTCCACAATGGATAAAGTCCGCTTCTTCACGCTCGAACAAATCAGCAATCAACATCGACAACGCACTATACATATATCCCTGCCGCTGATAAGCGGGGAATGTAGCATAAGCCAGCGTTTTTCCGCGAGAAGGAAGTTGCTCTAGAGTATGTTCTGGCAGTTCCGGATCCACACAGACAATGAAACCGCACAAGCATTCATCTACCTTTCTGAAGATGCCATATACTTTGTTCATTTTCACAAAACGCCGGAAGAGCTTCTCACCATCAGCAGGATACGAAAGTCCATACATTTGGCAAAGGTTCTCATCGTTAATGCCTGTAATAAAGTCATCTTTGCTGTTATCCAGTGGTTTCAATACCACCACGTCATTTTCAAGCATATTCATAACCTCCAGCATATTTCTTAACTGATAGTTTTTGAACTTAATACCTTCTGCTTCCACACTGTCTTTTATCTGTAACGTCATAGATATCAATGCTGTTTTCATGAAGATATTTTTTCTGATAGTGCTGATACAGATCTCTCTTGCCGTATAACTCTTGACCAAATGGATTCCCGTACTGTTTCAACAAAACTGAAAACTCCGGAACATTACGGTAATACTCATCGTCGAGATCCTCCATGTATTTTATCGTCTCTTCAAAACCGATTTGTTCAAACCAATTAATTTTCTGCGGTGTTAATGAAATAAGGAGTGAACGTTTTGTTTCAGGTTGAAAATCTGTTGCAGAGATCCATTCCGATTCTGTCCGATATACTTTTCTGTTCAGAAGTTCCCGGACTTTTCCGCTAAGCCGATTGTACTCTTTCAGAGAGCAGCGTGATCCTGCCAGCGAAAATTCCGCGTCCTTCTTCGTGGGGAATAAACAATCTGACATTCGAAATGCCTCTGCTTTCAAGTTTAGAATAAAGATCATCCATCTGCATATAATTCTCTGCGGTAAGTGCCACACCGACACTGACAAATAAACCTGCTTGATTTGCTGCATCAGCCATAGATAAATTGTGTTGGAAGTCACCTGTTCTTCCGGCAAATTGATCATGATAATCTTCTGTCTCGTAAAAAGTAAAGTTTACAGACTGGACGCCATGACGAAGCAAATCACGCATGAGCGCGTCTTTTTCTTCGATGTTCTTGAAAGTCAATCCATTCATCTGCAAAAACGTCCGGAAATCGATCCAATCGAATTCAGGAAGTCTATTACCTGAATCAACTCTGGATGGTCCATCGAGTATCCGAAAGAAAAGTTGAAACTGATCTCCGGGTGTATCGAAGAAAGCCAATCATGAAAAGCTTTTGCATATATTTCACTGCGTTTATAGTTGCAGCCAATTACTTTTCCGTCCCAAGCCAGAAGACAGTACCTGCATCTGCAGGAACATGGCACGATTAAGTTTTGAAGCATAATGCTGGATGTATTCATGAATTTCTATCTTCATCACGCGATCAATACAAATGAAAAAGCATTATTTCAGCGATATCGTGCACAGCTTTCCACGCAGGGTATATCCGATTTTTTCATAGCAGGAATTGGACGCACAGTAATCTGCGTCCGTGTACAGCATTGGCATATATCCCAGTTTGAACACAATCTGCGTGACCTGATACACCAGATTTTGCGCATAATGTTTTCTGCGTTCATCCGGAAAAGTATAAACACTGCCAAGGCAGGCAAGCTGATCATTTGCTTTATAGGAACAGCACGCTACAGTTTTTCCATCACCATTTTTCCAAAAATACAAAGCATTTCTTTCTATGTATGCCCTCATCTTTTCTGCACAGCGTTCGTGAGATGGAGCTTCGTCTCCGATTTCTGTGTAGAATCCCGGAACCATTTGAGCAGCTTCCTCCACATCATCCAGGGTACAACAGTACAAACTTCCGTCTGACGTAATGTCCGGTTGCTTTGGTGAAGGGCAGTCATATGCAAAAAGATTTGTGGAAATACTCACATTCATTCCGCTTTGGGCTGCTTTCGCGAGGAAATATTCTGCCAGTTCATATTTTAAATTGATCCGATACCCATTTGTAAGTGGACGGACTTCGTTCATCAAGGTCCAGGCGTTTTCTTTTACCTCGTCAGAAACGTCATCCGGCGTCCAGATCCAGACAGGATAAGGTGATTCCGAATGACAAATCATCAGATCTTGATGATTTGTGAGAATCAGTTCATAATCTCCTCGAATGATTCTCTTGAGAACTTCAAAAGTATACCGATCCCTGTCGAGTAATGCAAAATCCTTCTCATTTACAAAAGTATCCATCATAAGCATCCCGTCAGCATCCTCCCGAAAGAAATGTGATTCTCTTTCGCGTAGATGGTTGCCTTCATCAATCCTTCGCAAACATCTTTTCTCACTTCTCTAACTTCAATATCATTAACTGTCTTGATCAATCGGTTTGTGCCTCCAAGAATAAGCAATGGAGTGGGATTTTCCACCTGAATCTCCCATACTTCAGAATCTTCCGGCAGACTGCATTTGCGTAACAGGTATTTGGCATCCGCACGAACTTTTTCAGCATAAGCCGTTTGATGGACAATTACATCTTGATACATTTCTCTGTAGCGCAGAAACTTTTCTTCCGTATCCGCATAACTGACACCGGCACGCTTGTATACGCTACCCATGAAATTGATCAAAAATTCATTCCCGACAATCTGATTCATAGCTTCTTCATAGCAGTCCAGATCATCAAGAGTATAATGTTGCGAAAGCAAATTGTACCGCAAAATGATGTTGCCACCGTAATGCGGAATGGCAATAAATTCTTCAAACACAACCTGATGGTCAGTTTGCTCATAAATCACATCAGATACTGCTTTGATTCTGTTTTTCAGTTCATTCGACTCAATGAGCATTTTGTATCCCTCACACCAGTCATTCATAGCAACTCATCTTTTCTCTGTTTCTTTGTTCATTGCTTGGTACTCTCAGGTCGTGTTCCAGTATCAAGATTAGTTCGTTGTTTTTCATGGTATTTCTCCCTTTCTTTTTTGTAGAATTGTTCCATTCGTTGAACCCTGTAATGCTCGTTTCCTCTTTCAGCGTTTGCCACCCACGAAACAAGACTGTTTTCAGCTGTTCCACCGGGTATTTCTCCGTTCGTTTCTTTTTTTATCAGCTTGCAAAGTCTTCTACGTTCCTTGCCAAGCTTCTTATTGCTCATCTTCACGATCACGCCGCCTGTCTTTGTACGAAAGATAAAAGCATCGGCGCTCTGGTGCCAGAGTATGTAATCCGGTTGTAGGGACTCGATTTTTTGGTTAAATACATTTTCGCTATGAGTAATATCCTTATTCGTTTTCTCTTTCAAGAATTTGTTTGTATGCGCTGTGATAGCCGGATAACGCCAAATCTAATTTCTGCCAATACTGTCCCTCAAAGAACAGGCATTTGGAAAAATCGGAGCCGAACACGTCTTCGGTCAGTGCCACGCCGACTGCACGGCAGCCGCCGCAGCAGTATTTGAACCACTTGCAATTTGCACATTTTTCGTTGTGTTCAGCAAGGTTTTTTACCGTTGTGCAGACATTTTGCAGGTATTTTCCGTCCTGCAAAAACTTTTGCAGACCGTCTGTTTTCACATTGCCGAGGATCCAGCCGTGCTGTTCATAATAGCCGGACATCTGATGGCATGGGTAAAGATTCCCGTTTGCACCGACTGCGACCATACCGCGATTACCTCTGCATACGGGCAAAGAATCCCGGTATTCCCCCTCACCACATTCCATGGCACGGGGGCGGTATGCTTTACTTTGCGGATACAGGTGAACAAAGTTCCAGACGTCGATCTCCATTTTGCAGTTTGTCTGTATATACGCCCGCAAAAAGTCCAGCATCGCATCGAAGTATTCTTCGAGTGTCAGGCAGGCATCCCCCGCATTCTGCACCCAGCGTGGGGCTTCCGTTGTGCGGATGATACGCATTTCGGAAACGCCCATCTCCGAGAGCAGTTTTGCCGTGGGAAGCATGGAATCGGCGTTCAACCGGTGGACATTGGTCTGTGCTTTGACACGGAAACCGTTTTCCACACACAGACGGATGGCACGCAGAGCGTCCTCCTCCGCACCTTTGCGATTACGAAGCCAATCGTGATGACCGATGCCGTCAAAGGATATCTTCATCAGCGGACGGCAACCGATTCGCTTCATCTCATCAAGGATTCCCTGTGTGAGGAAAAACCCGTTGGTATTCAGCTCCTCCACGTACATTCCGTGTGCATAAATACTGCGGATAATATCCATGAAATGAGGATGGAGCATCGGTTCGCCACCGGTGATGGTGAAGGCGTTGATGCCGCACGCTTCCGCTTCTCCGATCAGTTTTTCGGCTTCTTCGATAGTAAATTCACTTTGCAGACGGTTATTGTCGGCGGCATTGAAGCAATGCAGGCAGTTATAGTTGCATTTGCCCGTGATCATCCAGTTCATCGCCGGAAAATAGCGGTTGTCGCAGACCTTTTCTTTTTGCCATTCCGACAGTGTTTCACCGTCCTTTGCAGGACGGCAAAAGCCACGCCGAATCAGACTCTGCAACAGTGCAGAGTCTTCGATATCCCCACTGCCGCCACAGCGGCGGAGCAGTTCATATTCATCCGCTTTCAGCCCCTGTGCATTGCGGCAACCCTTTATGTAATAGGCATAGGGTACGAGCCGCCATGAACGCAGGGCGACAGCATCCGATAGTATGTATTTCATAATCAAAATTTATCAGCGATAGAATCCGTTGCCGATATCATCGTTATACGGGTCGAGTTCCGCAGTTCTGATCTTACAATACATAGGAACAGTTCCGTCACGGTGAACACAGACCTCGCACGCTGAGCCACGCCAACTATCCTTGTCGACCGGTTCAAACTTATCACACCAGTTTCCGCAGGTCGTGATCAGATAATACGGCGGATCATCACTGTAGTGGCGTCCGTTGATACACTGGCTGCCGCCGGCAACATTGTCCAGCTCCTCGTCGGCGATTTCGCCTTCCTTGTGCTACTGTTCAAAATAATTCTTTGCCTCTTCTTCGGAAAGTTCCATACCGTTTTCTTTGGCAAGAGCGATCAGTTCTTCGGCGCTCTTTGCCTGTTTTGCTTTTTCGAGGTGTTCGGGTGTGAATTTCATGTTAATTATTCCCGGAGAAGGATCAATCGTAGTGATGCATGCGGGGTACCAAAGAACCCGAGGCACCGCATCCTGGACAATCGGCCGCTTCAGAGGTCGCCCATTTGCCTTTCCATATCGTCCAATAGCCGCACGCACAACAGAGCATCTCGGTCCGGATGCGCGGATCGGTGTGCGGGTCGTAGCTTTTTCCGCAACCGCCGGATACGTTGTCAAGCTCGTCATTGGCGATTTCTCCTTCCTTGTTCAGTTCGGCAAGAAACTTTTTTGCTTCTTCTTCGGAAAGTTCCATACCGTTTTCTTTGGCGATTGCAAGAAGTTCCTCTACGCTCTTCGCCGCTTTTGCTTTTGTGATTTGTTCAGGTGTAAAGTTCATTTTGTTCGACTCCTTTATTGTTATTTTTTATTTCGCCTGCCATGAGCGCAGGGCGATTTTTACGGATCATAAGGATTGCATCATTTATCTGTATGGATCGTTATCTTTTGTCCGGATACTGCAATAGTTTACCGCACCGCTTCCATCCTTTCGGTAGGCGCACTTACTGCAATTGTGATCCGCTTTGCCGGTTCCGTTATCGTTGAACCCAGGACAGGAATTCGGTAATGTGACGATCAGATAATACGGTGGATCAGAACTGTATGTTTTCCCGCCGACGCACTACCGGTCAGATAAAGTATACAATGATCGACTGCGGTTGTCAAACAGAACACAAGCCCGAACAGGCAGCAGCCTGAACAGGGGGTGAAGGTTCGCTTTGCTGAACGAAGTGAAGCAGAGCGAAGCGAAAAAAAGCCGCCCCTACGCTTCACGGCAGCCCTGTCTGAGGTCTGCACAGCCATCAAAAAAAGGGGCAATGAAGCCCCTTGACATGCACTTGTTGAATTTTCTCTTAGCGTGTTCATTCTCATCAAAAGACATCGATGAAGGGATGCTGGTACTTATAATAACCATAGCCGGGCAAGCAGAAGTACTTCACAACTCTGTTTCCTAAAGGCTGGTTATCTTTGTATTCGCATTGTATGCAATCTTCACAATAAGCTATTTCAGTACGGCCCTTCGGACAAGTTCTTATATTTTCCCCTCCTGCCACCTGCTTCATTTCTTCCTCGTTCAGCTCCGCGAGCTTCTTGTTCGGGGTTTCAACTTCGTTCCTGAGAGCGTTCAGTTCTTCCTGCGTTTTCATAGCATTTCCCTCCTTGAATCAATTTACATCTTTATATACGATGCTGATGAGCGCGTGGCTACCTGTAGATAAAGTATATAATATTTGACTGCTGTTGTCAAACGGAACTCAAGTTGGATTTTGCCGCTGCGGCAGACGCGTATACTGCACAGAACATATAGGGTAGCCCCCTGCAGTCATTCCGCAGGGGGCTTGCGCGGTCATTCGGTGATAAGCGAGGCAGATGCCGTACGTTTCACTGTAATCAAAGTTGCCGGGAACGATGCTGTCAGCAGGCGCAATGCCGGAAATGCAGGTGATGCCGCAGAGATCGTGTACTTCCTTCTTTCGAACGATTCCCTTCTTTCTGTTTACTTGCCGTTGACGACACTAAAGGGACGGCTTTCGCTGCCCTGTACAGGTACCATACAGGTTCTGATCTATTCTGCGGTTTTTCACGGATTACCTGTAACCTTTCTCACCCGGAAGTTCGTATATACAGGTGTAACACAAATACGGAAAGCAAGGAGACATTCATTATGATAGAAATCATCTCGAACAAGGATTTGGAACAGGTCACCGGCGGAGCCGGAGAAACCGCCTGGGCTTACGTGATTAACCGGAACGACTTCGCCTATACCGATGAAACGCACAGGGAAATTTTCTCTGTAGAAGAAGCCATGCGCACCAATGACCCGAGCGCGCGGCTCGCCGTGCGTCGTATTCGGGGCGGTAAGGACATGAGCGGCGGGGAGGGCGGCATTGTACATTTATTCGTGTCGAGCTTCATGGGATACTTCGAAAAGTACGGCGGAAATGTCAACGGCCGCTGCCTTCGCTTCTGATTGAAACAGGCAGACGGCCATGACGGCAAATGCTTTTGAAGAACAAGAGGAGGCAGTGTAGGGCTGCCCCCTCTTTTGTTGCGCCTGCTCCTCTCCGTACGCGCGGTCAACATTCACAAACGCCCCGGAGCAGGTAATATGATTGACCACGCCGCTTCATCTGCTGTCTGCCTGGAAGGATCCTGCTGTTCATCGGCAATGCTCATTCTTACCGTTCCGGTAAAGGATACGGTTCGAGGGTATCGTTTGATACAACGGCGACAGACCTTTATCTGTTGTATTCCTAGGGTGTGTCTCTAAAATGAGGAATGTGCAGTTTCAAGCAGATTTTCCGTCAGTTCAAGGCGAAGAACCGAAGGTTTACTGGAGGTAAATCGAGGTTCGACAACGCAGAAATGACGGAAAAGATGCTGAAAATGCATCGTTTTGGATTTAGAAACACACCCTAATATACCGGACCGTTCGTCACCGAAGTGTACAGAACGGTCCGGAATTTTTTTATCGAAACCAGCCAATGCCGCGGTTGATCATATCGATGATCAGAAACAGCAGAACAAAAAAGGTTTCAAAAGCGAAGACAACGGAAAGGATCTTGCCCGTTTTTCTCAAACGGGTGTTTTCTTTTTCAATGCGTTCCGTTTCCTGAGCATATGTTTCTTTCAGCACGCTGATGCTTTTGTCAAACTGCAGTTCCATTTGATGCTCATGCGCCTGCATCTGCTCGATCTGCTGGTTGTGTTGCATTTGCAGCTGATCTGAATATCGCTGATGGGTCGCCTTAAAACGGTCGAGCTGTTTTTCGTGTTCCTCATTCAGGATCCTGATCTCTTCGGATAAGTTCTCTTTTGTATTCTTCGCGCTTTCCTTTGCAGCCGGTACAGGCTTTTCTGTATGCTCTGCGGCATCTATGTATTTTGTGAACATCTCTGTTACATCACAGGCTTCCGGAAGATCAGGATGCTCTGTCAAAAACGCCATCAGCTGCTGAATGGAAAAGCCCATCGCGTTTACCAATGAGTTTACGCCTGCCAGGCCGGGCTTTTGTATGCGCGCGTAAAATAAATTATTGATCGTATCTACTGTCAAATCGGTTTCATCTGAGAGCTGCGTCAGCGTTTTTCCGCTCAGCTTATACATCGCTTTCAGTACTTTTCCCAATGTGATATTGTTCATTTTTCAGCCCCCTTTGACAAACCTGAAAATTACATTTGAAAATTGTATGCGGCACGATTGCTGTACATTTTCTGAACTGCTACGATTTCCACGCAGTCAGGAACCGTGCTCCGGTTTCATTATAGAGCATGAACTGCAGACATTCAAGAGAACGGAGGGATCAATCATGCGATTTTCGTAAACAAACAGAAAAGAAACAATACGGTTGGTTTCGCTTACGGAATTCAATGTTGAAAATCATGTAACCTGGGGAGTGATGATAACATGGTACTGAAATGGACAAATACAATTTCATTTGTGATGATGGTTGCGGTAAACGCGCTGGCAAACCTGATCCCGATCGGCGGGTATACCACGATGCAGATATCGGGAATGTATCCCAACCTGTTTACACCGGCGCCGGCAACCTTTGCGATCTGGGGTGTCATCTATGTGCTGATGGGCGTCTTTGTGCTCTATCAGTGGGGAATTCTGGACGGAGGAAAATTCAGCGCGAAGGTGCGCGATGATATCGGCCCGTGGTTTGCGGTAAGCTGCTGTTTGAATATCCTGTGGATATTTATGTGGCACTTTGATCTGATCGGGCTTTCAACGGCAGCCATCGTTCTGCTTCTGGTTTCACTGATCCTGATCCGGAAACACCTTGTGAATGCAGACGGAAACCTTTTTCAGCGCATGGCTGCAAAAACCGGATTTTCAGTTTATTTCGGATGGATCATAGCCGCGACCATAGCCAATATCAGTGTGTGGCTTACTAAGCTCGGATGGAACGGCTGGGGCATGTCGGCGGATTTCTGGACATGCACGATGCTTTTGATCGGCAGTGTGATCGCCGCAGCTGTTGTGCTGCTGGGCAAAGACAGGATCGCCGCTCTTGCGGTCATGTGGGCCTATGCCGGTATTCTGTTCAGACATCTGTCTGCTGATTACTATAACGGTATGCATCCTTATGTGGCCGCCGCCGCAGTGCTGAGCGAACTGGTGATCCTGTATGCCATGATCATGCCGTGGTGCCTTTCGTTCGGTAAAAAACGGTGCGCGTCCGGCACGGCGCAGGCGGGGCGTTAGAATCTGCGCCTTAATCGGAAGAACCGGAACCGTATTCACTTTGACGGAGCACGGTACCGGTGAAAAATACGCTGTCACTTTGACAGTGAACAGACAGGAAGGGAATATATGAGAAGCAAAACGACATTCAATATCCAATATGCCCATCGCTTTTACGGCTTCAAAGGGGAAGCCCAGTATCTGCACGGGCATACCGGTATCCTCACCATCGAGGTGGAGGACAGTATCAATTCCGGTGTCAATATGGTGTTTCCGTGCAATGAGATCCGCAAGACCGCATGGAAGGTTCTGAAGAATTTTGATCACGCGCTGATCTTGCGCGAGGATGATCCGCTTCTGCCTGCTGTACTCGGCGTTTACAAGGAGCAGGGGATCATCAACGGCCACCCGCAGAACACGATGCTGGGTACGGCCTTTCATACGGATCTTGCAGTTGCCTACCCGGAATGCAGGCTGGTGGTCACACGCGAAACGATGACTGTGGAGGGAATGATCAAGATCGTTTATGATCTGCTGAAAAACCAGTTGAACATTGTGCACATCAACTTTGCCAGCGGTGATAACGCGGCATCGGAGGATTATACGGTGAAGGATACCGTAAAACGCTGCCCGCTGTGCGGGATCGCGCTGAACGAAAACGGGACTTGCTCGAAATGCGGATACCATAAATAATAAAAGGAGAGATCGATATGATGATGAAATTCTATAAGTGCGCGGTATGCGGACAGATCGTCGCGATCGTGCAGGAAACAGGAGCGCCGCTCGTATGCTGCGGTGAGGAAATGGAGGAAATAATACCCGGAAGCATGGACGCGAGCATTGAAAAGCATGTGCCGGTGATCGAGGTAACAAAGGATACGGTAACAGTGAAGGTGGGTTCCGAACCGCATCCCATGACGGAAAAGCATTGGATAGAATGGGTGTGCCTGGAGACAACGGGCGGAAACCAGCGCAAGCTGCTTAAGCCGGGGGATAACGCGGAGGCGTGCTTCAAGCTCTGCGAAGGCGACCGTGTGATCGCCGCCTACAGCTATTGCAATCTTCACGGGCTTTGGAAAGCGGAGTGTCATCCGGTGTGAAACGAAGCACGGGAGAAGCAACTGCCCGGTACGGTGCGTGTTTCCGTATGTCGATATTATATATGAAGGAAAAATGTATCGGGCGGATCTTAAAGCTAACTGAATAGGTTTCATGACGGGGGAGAACGGCATAAATGCATGCTGCCTCCCCTTTTTGCAGAGGCCCCGGCAGGGGCTTTTTTGCAGGGTATTTTCACATGGCAAAAAAAATTAAAAATCCGCGAAAAAAAGTGTTGACAGGAGAGGGGAGAAAGTGTTATTATATTCAAGCGCTCGCGAGAAGCGGGCGGGGCAGGACCTTGAAAACGATACAGAGAAGAGAAGGAAGAACGACAGTTAATTCTGAAATGAGTTTTGATCTGGAGGGCTGGGAGACCAGAACACCAGATTGAGGATTAAACACAAGAGTTTGATCCTGGCTCAGGACGAACGCTGGCGGCGTGCTTAACACATGCAAGT
>CALGBY010000100.1 GCA_937886445.1 uncultured Clostridia bacterium
TCTAGGGCTATGCCCGCATATGAAAAGCCACCGGCTATGCCGGTGGATGTTTACTCGCGCGCGAAACGGGATCATAAAAAACGAAGGCAGGGCGGAGCTGCAAAAAAACGCCCCGGGGATGATCCCCCGGGGCGGGTACGGCACGCATCAGATGGTGCTGAACGCGGGCCAGAATTCCAGAAGCAGCCAGGCTGTCGCGGTCATCAGGATGATGACCATCACGCTCATCTTCCAGCCTTCCTTCAGCATGTACTTCGGCTCCAGCCCGTAGCCGACAGGGATGGCGCGGATGGAGGTGGGCAGGCAGTAGGAGAGGTTGACACCGATGGTGGCGATGTAGATCCAGGGTACGGGGTTCAGGTTCAGGCCCTGAACGATAGAGATCACGATGGGGATCGCCACCGCAGCGGTGGCGGTGTTGGAGGTGACATCGGAAAGGATGAGGGTGACGGTAACGATGACGAACACCGTGAGCAGACCGCCGGTGAGACCCATGCCGGCAACCAGCTTGCCGATCGCGTCCGCGGCGCCGGAGCCGTTGATCAGGGAACCCGCGGCCAGGCCGCCGGCAAATACGAGGATCAGCTCCCATACGATCTTGCCCTGCACTTCCTTCCACTTGAGCACGCGCTGATGCTCCTTATCCGTGATCAGGAAGGCGATGATCGCGCATACGGTGAACACGTAGGCCGGTTTCAGGCCGGGAAGCAGATCCTGATACAGCGAGCGGGTGAAGGAGAGCACGGTAGCGGTGAGGAACAGCGCGAGGGACCATTTTTCCTGCCGTGTCATGGGCGGCATTTTTTTGTACTCGTTTTTGAAGTAATCCCTCGAACCGGGAAGCGCGTCCGTCTTTTTTACATTGCGCAGCATGAAAATGATGTTGCTTACCAGCAGCACAACGATGATGGGCAGGAAACGGATGACCCATACATGGTACATGAATTCCTGACCGGTCACCTGCTGCAGATAATCAACGGTCACAAGGTTCATGGCGCCGCCCAGCGGGCTGAAAAGGCCGCCGACGCCTACACCGTAGGCGATATACAGCAGCAGCTTGGAGCCGATCCTGCTGTTTTTGATATCCCCCTCGCCGGCAAAGCGCAGCATGGATACGGCGATGGGCGTGATGGTGGCGCACACGACGGCGTTGGGCAGCACTGCGGAGAGCAGGGTGGAAAGCATGAACCAGAAAACGAGCTGAAGACGCAGGTTTTCACCGATGATGCCCAGGAACTTGGCGGCGATGCGCTTGTCCAGCCCCGTGATCTCCATGGAAACGGCCAGAATGGAGGAGCCGAAGAGCAGGATAATGGTCTCATTGGCATAGTTGGCGATCACGGTAGCCATGCCCGTCATCGTGATGAACGCGTTGACCGCCACCGGCAGGAAGGCCGTTACCGCCAGATCCACCGGCCGTGTGACCCACCAGTAGGCCATCCAGGCCACAGTGCCCACAGCCGCCTTCGCGGCAGTGCTTGTGAAAACACTGTCCGGCAGGAACAGGCAGCAGAGCGCGAACAGCGCGGGGCCGATGAAAAGGTGAATGAGTTTTTTGATGTTCATGATCACACCGCCTTTTTATAATTTGTACATGGTAAGCAGTTCTGTCAGCCGCCTGCAGGCATCGGTCATCACCAGATCCCTGTCATAGGCGACATAGATGGTCCTTCCGGAGGCATAATCGGGAAGGGGATATATGCGTACGCTGTCAAGACGGATGTTTCTTTCCAGCGCTTCCTCGGAAGCAAAGCAGATGCCCGCACCCTTCAGGCTGAAGCCTACCGCCGTGGACACCTGATCCGTCGTAATGCTGTTTTCGGTGCGGATCCGGTGATCCCGGAGAAAACCGGCCACCTGCTTCTGCAGCGGCTGTCCCTCCTCGGGGAGGATGAACGGCTGTCCACTCAGCACGGAATAATCTGGCGTGCCGTCTTTTTGCAACCGCTTTGAGAGCAGGTCATTCACCGGATCGTTCCTCGGGATCACGAGAAACAGGCGTTCTGTGCGGATGGGCTGCTTTTCAAAATGCCCGGGCAGATTATCGCTGGTGCTGATGAAGCAGTCCAGCCTGCCGCAGGAGGCGTCCTCGATCAGGTCCGCAAGGGAGGCGCTCCTTACGCGCACCTGATAATCCGGGTGCTCCTTCTTCAGCCTGATCACGGCGTCTGTTACCACGGATTCGGTATACACCGAGGGAGCGCCCACGGTGACGCGCCTGCTGCCGTCTTCCCGCAGGGCATCGATCCTTTTTGAAAAATCCTCTGAGAGAAGCTGCAGTCGTCGGATGTAATCGTAGTAGATCTTCCCCTCCGGGGTAAAGGTGACGGGTACGCTTCGCCGGTTGAAAATACGGATGCCTGTTTCCTTTTCAAGGCTGTTCAACCCGCTGCTGAGCGCCGGCTGGCTGATCCCCAGCGCCGAGGCGGCTTTGGTGAGGCTGCCCTGCTCCGCTACCTGGAGCACATAGTTATCATAGATCCGCTTGTCCACACTACTGCCTTCTTTTGCAAATGGTAATGGCTTATAACCAAACGCTTATAATATACCGCAAAGGGGACGGAATTGCAACGGGATTTTTGCAAAAACAAAAATAAAACAGCGCGTGAAGCAGCGTGGAAATGCCCAGCGGCCTGTATCCGGGCGCAAAAAAACATCCGCACGGGCGCGCGGCCCCTGCGGATGGACAGGATATGAGCCCTGAGAGGAGAAAGCAGGTCATTCCTCCTCGCCTTCGTAAAACACCTTTTCCAGCACCAGACCCTGCGGCGGGGCGGTGATGCCAAGGTCTATCCGCGTGCCGCCTTCCAGCACCGTACGGATGATATCCTCGGGCAGCTTTTTCAGCCCCACATACACCAGCGTGCCTGCGATGATGCGTACCATATTGTACAGAAAGCCGTTTCCCCGTACGCGGAAGGTGATCACATCGCCTTCTCTTTTGAGGGAGACGGAGGTGATGGTGCGCACCGTGGTCTTTGCCGAAAAGCCGGAGGCGGCAAAGGCGATGAAATCGTGTGTGCCGGTAAGGTACTGCGCCGCGCGTTCCATCGCGTCTGTATCCAATGGAACGGGAACATGATAGGAAAAATCTCTCAGCAGGGCCGTTCCCTGGCGGGAGTTATAGATGCGGTAGCAGTACTGCTTGCCCTTCGCGTGGAAGCGGGCGTGAAAATCCTCCGGCACCTGCTTCGCGTCCTTTACGCGGATATCGCGGGGCAGCCACCGGTTGAGCACAAAGGGCAGCTTTTCGGGAGGGATGGTGGTATCGATATCAAAATGTACCCGCTGCCCCAGCGCGTGCACGCCGGCATCGGTACGGGAGGCGCCGGTCACGGTGATGTGCTGCCCGGTGCCCGCGAGGATCGCTTTTTCCAGCTCCTCCTGCACGGAGGGGCCGTTTTTCTGCCGCTGCCAACCGGCGTAAGCGGTGCCCTGATAGGAAACGGTGATCAAGATGCGCACGCTGCGTTACGCCTTTCTCCGGTTTTTCCGGCCCGGCAGCCGATGCTGCCTTTTCAGGTTCATTCAAACAGTTCCTTTTCTCCGCTCAGCAAAAACTGCTGATCCTTGATGAGGCGCAGGAAGCGCTCGCGATAGTCCTTCGCGGCGGCTTTTACCATTTCCACCTCTTCCATGGCCTGCTTCTTTTCGTTTTCCAGGTTCTTTATGCGCTCCTCTGTTTCCTCTTTGGCCTTGCGGATGATCTCCTCCGCCTTCAGCTTCGCGTCGCTCAGTGTCTGGTCGTAGATCTTCTGGGCGCTCTGCATCAGCGCCACGGCGGCCTGGGATTCATCGGGCTTTTCCGCCGGCTTCTCTGCCGGCTTCTCCGCCGCGGGAGCGGGCTGAGGAGCGGGCGCGAAGGAAACCGGCGCGGGCACCTCGGGCACAGGCTGCGCAGCCTGCCGGAAGGGCGAAGGGGCCGCGTTGGCCGCGGGAACGGGCGGTACGCTCTGGCGGGAGGCCTGGGCGGGCGCCGGAACGGGAGTGGAGAGCATCTGACGGGTCTGGCGGCTGAGCCGCTCCTGCAAAACGGAGATCTCCCTTTGCATGGCCGCCATTTCCTCACAGATCAGGTCCAGAAATTCATCCACCTCTGCGATGTCGTAGCCGCGGAATTTTTCCTTGAATTTGTGCTCTTCGATTTCGTGGATCGTGATACCCATTGTGTCCGCTCCTTTCTGCTGCAACAGGGGAAAAAGGCGTTACTGCCTCATGCTGTACGGGTCTGCTCCGGGATAGGGCTGTTCATACAGCGCTCCGTCCTCCGCTTCCTCCTCCGGCCGGTAAAGATCCTCCTGACCGGTACGGCTGAAGGCGCGCTCGGGCTCCGCGGGCGTTTCCTGCGTGCCGGGGCGGAAGCCCTGTTCCATAATCTGCTGGGAATAGCTTCTGTGCCGGGGGGCAGCGCCGTCCTGCGCGCCGGCGGGCACGGCCTCCTGGGGTACGGGACGCGGACGGGCTGGCATGTTCATGCGGCTGATCACGCTGTCGCAGTATACGCCCGTGGAGGAGGGAGCCATCAGATACGCGCCGTAGCGGGATACCTTGGTGATGGTGGCGGAGAGGGAGAAACAGGCGCCTGACAGTGTATCCACCAGGCGGCGCATCACATTCGCGTCGCTCAGCCCCTCCATGCTGATGAGCACCGCGTCCCCCTGACGAAGCAGAGCGATGGAGGCGCGGCAGTCCGCGATGGTGCGCACGCACATCACGCGGATGCCGGGCAGGCGGGAGGCCTGTCCCAGCGCAACCGGGGCGGGCGCGGCGGCGGGCGACGCGGCCTGTGTGCCCTCGGCTGCGGCAGGCTGCTCCGCCTGCTGCCGCTCCTCGCGGGAGCGGAACACCGAGTTGTACTGCGGGATGTCCGCCTGCGGGGCAAAGGCACGCTGCTGCGGGGCCTGCTGAAGCTGGGTGAACAGGGGCGCGGCAGGCACCTGCTGGGCCTGCTGCGTGTTGAACACCGGCATCTGCGCCTGCGGGGCCGTCTGCTGCTGCACGGGGCGGCTTACAGGCTGGCCGTAGGGGGCGTTCACCGTACGCGCGGCGTTGACCTGCTGCGCGTAGGGCTGCCCGGCGTAGGGCTGCGCGGACTGCTCCTGAAAATCCTCCGCTCCGGCCGCTTCCTCCTCGTTTTCGTAGAAAAATTTATCAAACAGCTTCTGTGCGGAATTTTTGAATTTGTTCAACTTTTCGGATATCGCCATCTGTGTTTCCTCGTCTTTCCTGTATGAAAACTCAGGGTTCTGTACGCTGGGGAAGGGGATCAAAAAGCGCTCTGCCTACGCGCACCATCGTGGCTCCGCAGCGGGCAGCCAGATGAAAGTCGCGGCTCATGCCCATGGAAAGCTCGGTGATCTCGGTGCCGGCCACGGCTTCCTCCCGCAGGCGGTCCCGAAGGAGGCGCATATCGGTGAACCAGCCCAGCATTTCCTTTTCCTCCGCCAGCGCCGGCATCATGGTCATCAATCCCCTGATCCTGATCCCGTCCAGCCTTGCGGCTTCCCGGATGAGGGCGAGGGCGTCTTCGGGGGCAACGCCGCCCTTCTGCGCCTCTCCCGCGATGTTGATCTCGATCAGTACGGGCATGATCCGGCCGTTTTTCTTCGCCTGCCGGTCGATCTCCTGCGCCAGAGGCAGGTTATCCACCGAGTGGATCATGCACACATCGTTTATTATATATTTTACTTTGTTTCTTTGCAACCGCCCGATCAGATGGATGTTGAACGCGCCCTTCAGCCAGGGCAGCTTTTCCTCAAGCACCTGTACGCGGTTTTCCGCGATGGAGCGTATCCCCAGCTCCTTCAGGGGCAGGATCTCGTCCTTTCCCACTGTTTTGGTCACGGCGATCAGCTCCGGCACGGCAAAGCCGCCGCGCTCGCTTTCCGCCTTCAGGATGCCGCTGATCCTTTCCACATTTTCAGAAAGCACCTTTCTCTGTCCTCCTTCGGATGAAGTGCCGGCGGGCCGTCCGGAGCCCTGCCGTGCACGCTCAGGTCATTCTTTTTGCCCGTACAGATATACCTGCGAGCCCTCGGTGACCACTCCCTGTACGGAGGGGATGATGTAGGCGTAGGTGCCGTCATCGCTCAGTATGGTGCACGGCACGAAGCAGGGGCCGTTCAGATCCTGAGACCAGATGACGATGCCGCGCTGACCCTGCTGCTCGTAAATAGCCTGAGAGGGCACGGTGAGCGTATCCACATTTTCGCCCAGATGCACCTTGCAGGTGCGCGCGTAGAGGGCGCTTTCGATGCTGGAGGCGGGCGCGTTGACGCGCAGGCGGATGAGCAGCTCGTTGGCGGATTTGGTGTAGCTTTCCACGGTGGCTTCCACCACGGTGTTTTCAAAGCTTTCGATGAGCAGCTTGTAGGTGGTGCCCTCCACCGGCGTCCACGAGGTGTCGTCCGAAAGCATCAGCACGCCCCAGGTATCCGTTTTCACCATGCGGTACACGGCCACGGAGTTTTTGTTCAGCAGCGGGTTTTCCGGCACATTGCCCGAAAACATATCGCGCACCTCTGTGGGCTGCAGCGACAGGTAATTGCCCATGTTCACCGCGGTCTCATAGCCGTCGGTGTAAAAGCTCACCAGACCCTGGGTGTTGGCGGCGTATTGCTTGGTCCAGGAGGAAATGCGCTGCATCTGCGTGTTTTCATCCTCGTAAAGACGGGTCAGCTTCTGGTCGTCGGGGTATTTCTGCTTAAGGTACATCTGCCTCTCCTGCATGGCGGAGGAAAGCAGGGTCTCCTGGTTGATCAGGTTTCCGGCCGCGCCCTGCACAAGGGCGCGCGTTTCAAGCGCGCGGGCCAGGATCACGCGTTCAAGCCCCGTCAGCGTCTGGTCGGCCACGTTTTCGGAGGCGAGCAGTGTTTTGTGATAGGTCTTGATCTGCTTGCGGTAGTTTTCAAGCGTGGTCAGCTCCTTTTTGGAGAAGCCGGAGGTGTACACCGTGCATACATGCTCGCCGCGCTGCACGCCGCTGCCCTCCTCCGCCACATAATCGATGCTGCTGATGCCGTCCTGATAGTACACGGTCTCATTGCGCACGATCAGCGCGTCGCCGGAATAGTTGGCGCTCACGCTGCTGCGGCGCACCGTCGCGTAGCCTGCTGTGTTTGCAGGCGCGCCGCTGCCGGAGCAGCGCAGCAGGGTGACCACGATAAACACGGCCACGGCGATCAGGGCGATCACGGCCAGCGCCGCCGGCAGCGCGCGGGGCTTACGCTTGCCGGTCACGCCTGTTTTGGGCACGGTGTAGCCGCGTGGATCCAGATTTTGCCGCACGGTGCTGTTGCGTTCAAAGGGAATGTTCTGCTGTGTCCCGGGCGCGTCGGGCGTACCGGGCTGATAGGGCGGCGTATTGGGGCCGCCTGTGGGCAATTGCACCGGCGGAGGCAGCTGCGCGCCCTCGTTCTGCTGCGGTATGCCTCCCGCGGCACCGGCTCCGGCGTTCGCAAAGCCATCGGGGCCGAAGGGCATAAAGCCGTCCTGCGGGTACGCGCCGTAGCCGGACGCGTCCTGCGCGCCCTGCGGCGGCAGATCGCCGTATCCGTTTTGGGGCAGGCTGCCGTAGCCGCCGGCCTGCGTCCACTGTGTGCTGCTGTCGTTATCGTAAGAGGGCTGCATGTTTTCCTCCGCGTGTTCGTTTTCTTTCAGAGGCAGTTTATCTTTCTTTCAGATACGCGATGCAGTTCACGGCCTGGCGGATGCCGTCCGCCGCGGCGCTCATGATGCCGCCGGCGTAGCCGGCGCCCTCACCGCAGGGAAACAGGCCGCGCACGCTGCTTTCGCCTTTTTCGTTTCTTATTACCCTCACCGGGCAGGAGGAACGGCTTTCCACGGCGGTCAGCACGGCGTCGGGGTGGGCAAAGCCGTGCAGCTGCGTGTCAAAGCGGCGTATGGCCTCCCGTATGCCTTCCACGGCAAAATCCGGAAGCACCGCTTTCAGGTCCGCGCAGGTCACGCCGGGGCGGTAGGTGGGGCACACATCGCCGAGGCGCCGGGTCTCCCTGCCGCTCAGCAGGTCTTCCACGCGCTGCACCGGCGCCTTATAGCCGCCTCCGCCCGCGCGGAAGGCTTTTTCCTCCCATTCGCGCTGCAGGATATAGCCGGAAAGCGGGTGGGAATCGGGAAAATCCTCTGTGCGCACATCAACGAGCAGGGCGGAATTGGCGTTCACGCCGTCTCTCGCGTAGGTGCTCATGCCGTTGGTGCACACGCCGCCCTCGCGGCTGGCGGAGGGCACCACGGTGCCGCCCGGGCACATGCAGAAGGTGTAGGCCCCGCGTCCCGAGGGCAGGTGACAGCTCAGGCGGTATTCCGCCGCGTTCACCGGGGGCTGTCCGTCCTTTTCGCCCCACTGGGCGCGGTTGATCAGCGCCTGCGGGTGCTCTATGCGCGCGCCCACCGAAAAGGGCTTCTGGATCATATCCACGCCCGCGCTGTACAGCATCTGCTGCGTATCGGCAGCGCTGTGGCCCACGGCGCATATCAGCGCGTCGCAGTCCGCGGTAACGGCTTCGCCGTTCTTTTTCCATGTTACGGCGCGCAGAACGCCCTTTTCCGTGTGGATCCTGGTGAGACGGGCGGAAAAAAGCACCGTTCCGCCCTCTTTTTCGATCTCTCTGCGTATAGAGGATACGCAGCCGGGCAGCTTATCCGTGCCCACATGGGGGTGCGCGGCGTACAGGATCTCCTCGGGCGCGCCGTGCTCGTACAGGGTGTAAAGGATCTCGGCACACCGTTCATCCTTGATGCCGGTGGTAAGCTTGCCGTCCGAAAAAGCGCCCGCGCCGCCCTCGCCGAACTGGATATTGCTTTCGGTATCCAGTTCGCCCGTCAGGGCAAAGCGGTCCGCGTCCTTTTTGCGCTCGTCAGCGGGCTTGCCGCGTTCCAGCACCAGCGGGGCCAGCCCCGCCCTCGCAAGGTACAGCGCCGCGAACAGCCCGGCGGGGCCGAGGCCCGCGATCACGATCTTCGGCTTACAGGGCAGGGTGACCCTTTCCGCCTTTAGCGGGCCGGGCTGCGCCACCGCTCTTGCAATGCCGTGCTGCAGGCGGCTCAGCACCCGGCCTTCATCGCCGCGCAGGGCCAGATCCAGGCTGTACACCGCGCGGATATTGCTTTTGTCACGCGCGTCCAGGCTTTTTTTGCTTACGCGCCAGGAAAGCACATCCTCTTTTTTCAGCTTCAGCTTTTTGAGGGCATGCTCAAAGGCAGTCTGCTCGCTTTCGGCGCAGCCGATGCTGATCCCGGAAACACGCAGCATCAGAAGATCCTCCCGATCACGCGGATGAAATAGCCGTTGCTCTGGAAGATGCCGGCCAGCTTGCTCTGCTCCACCAGCTCATCAAAGCCGCTCACGGGGGAGAAGGAGGAGATGACGGGCACCAGAAGGAACAGCACATACAGGATGAGCGCGCCGCGCAGCAATCCCAGCAGACCTCCGGCCAGCGCGTCCAGCTGCTTGAGCACCGGCAGGCGGAACACATGGCGGATGAGGGAGGAGAACAGGGAGAGCAGGATGCAGGCGAGCACGAAGCATATCACATAGCTGAGCGCGCCGATCAGGATGCGCGCCACCTCGCGGTTGGCTGTCTCACGCAGGGCGCTGCCGCTCTTATCCGGTTGGGCGGAAAGCTTTTGGGCCAGAGCCGTCCTCACGCTTTCGGGCATGGGCAGGCCGGAGGCGATCTTTTCAATGATCTCGGGCGCGCTGCCGCCGTTGAAATCCGCCGAGGAGCCCACCACCACGCTGTCTGTGTAGGATGAAACGGTGTCCATCACGCCGCTGTTGCCGGTGAGCAGATCCGAAAGCATCGGCCCCGTCCAGGCGGCGATCGCCAGAGCCAGCAAAAAACACACCGCGGAGAGCAGCGAGCCCAGAAAGCCGCGGAAAAGGCCGTAGATCACGCTGGCGGCAAGCACCGTCAGGATAACGATATCGATCACATTCATTTTTCTTACGCGTTCTCCTTCAAATGAAGTGCCTGTGGCTGATGTATGCGGACTGTTTGTTTTTTCTCATCAGGCGTGTCAACGGTCGTCGCCCATCCTGAGCACGGCCATGAAGGCCTCGCCGGGCAGCTCAACGGTGCCGAACTGGCGCATGCGCTTTTTGCCTTCCTTCTGCTTTTCAAGCAGCTTCTTTTTGCGCGTGATATCGCCGCCGTAGCACTTGGCCAGCACGTCCTTCCTCACGGCCTTCACGGTCTCTCTGGCAATGATCTTGCCGCCGATGGCCGCCTGGATGGGGATCTCGAACTGCTGGCGCGGGATGACATCCTTCAGCTTTTCGGCAATGGAGCGTCCGCGTTCATACGCCTTATCCTTGTGCACGATCATGGTAAAGGCGTCGCACAGATCGCCGTTGAGCAGCATATCCAGCTTGACCAGCTCACTCGTGCGGTAGCCGGTGATCTCGTAATCATAGCTGGCGTAGCCGCGGGAGCGGGATTTCAGCTGATCAAAAAAGTCAAAGATCAGCTCGTTCAGGGGGATATCGTAAAGCAGCTTCACGCGCCCGCCCTCATACTGCATGTCCACCGATACGCCGCGCTTGTCGTGGCACAGCTCCATCAGCGTGCCCACATATTCCTCGGGGGTGTAGATGGTGGCGCGGCAGAAGGGCTCGCGCATCTCGGCGATCTCGTTCACGGAGGGCAGGTTGGTGGGGTTGTCGATGTTCACGGTGGAGCCGTCGGTCTTCACCACCTCGTAGATCACGCTGGGGGCGGTGGTAACGATATCCAGGTCAAATTCCCTTTCGATGCGCTCCTGAATGATCTCCATGTGCAGCAGCCCCAGAAAGCCGCAGCGGAAGCCGTAGCCCAGTGCCACGCTGGTCTCGGGCTCAAAGGTGAGCGAGGCGTCGTTCATGCGCAGCTTATCCAGCGCGTCCTTCAGCTTGTCATAATCCGCCCCGTCCGCGGGGTAGATGCCGCAGAACACCACGCTCTGCACATCCTTGTAGCCGGGCAGCGGCTCGTCGGCGGGGTTCATGGCGTCCGTTATGGTATCGCCCACGCGGGTATCGCGTATCTCCTTGATGGAGGCGGCCACATAGCCCACCTCGCCCGCCTTCAGGCAGTCCAGCGCGGTGTAGCCGGGGGTGAAGGTGCCCGTTTCCACCACATCAAACTCGGCGCCCGTCTGCATCATGCGCATGCGCATGCCGGGGCGGATGGTGCCCTGCATGATGCGCACAAAGCAGATGGCTCCGCGGTAGTTATCGTACACGGCGTCAAACACCAGCGCGCGCAGGGGGGCGTTTTCATCGCCCTCGGGGGCGGGCACCTTGTTTACGATGGCTTCCAGCACATCCTCTATGCCGATGCCCATCTTGGCGGAGATCAGCGGAGCGTCCGCGGCGTCCAGGCCGATCTCGTCCTCGATCTCCTTTTTGGTCTCCTCCGGCTGGGCGCTGGGCAGGTCGATCTTGTTGATGACGGGCACGATCTCCAGATCATGATCCAGCGCCATGTATACATTGGCCAGTGTCTGGGCTTCCACGCCCTGTGTGGCGTCCACCACCAGAATGGCGCCCTCGCAGGCGGCCAGCGCGCGGCTCACCTCATAGGAAAAGTCCACATGGCCCGGGGTGTCGATCAGATTGAGGGTATATTCATTTCCGTCCTTTGCCTTATAGCGCATATGGACGGATTTGCTTTTGATGGTGATGCCGCGCTCCCGCTCCAGCTCCATGCTGTCCAGGATCTGCTCCACCATCTGGCGTTTGTCAAATACACCGGTTTTTTCCAGTATCCGGTCCGCCAGTGTGGATTTGCCGTGGTCTATATGAGCGATGATGCAAAAATTGCGGATGGTTTCGAGACGGTTCGCCATGAAGGTCCTCCTGCCTGATAATTTTCCTATATTATTATAGCGCGAAACACCCTGTATGGCAACAAATTTCGGGCTGCGCCCTCCGAAAGCAAGCGGGGCAGTGCCGCGCTTGCTTTCGCTCTTTTTTGAACGCAAGCGATGCGTGATCCGCTTGCGTTCACTCACATCCATTTCCTGTAAAATGGCGTGTCCTGTCATCTGTATAGACAGGACGCGCTCATTTTACGGTCGGAAATGGATATAGGAAGCGGCTTTCAGCCGCTCCTCGGCGACGCGCATGTCGCCGCCTGCGGAATGAAAATCGAAGGGCTGCGGCCCTTCGATGCATCCCGGAGGAGGGGGCCTTGCGGCCCTCGAAAGCAAGCGGGGCAGGGGCGCAATTGCTTTCATCCGGGAGACGGCTTTCAGCCGCTCCCCGGCAGCGCGTACTTGCCGTACCAATATGATAAACGGAGGAACAGAACACATGAAAGGAAATTTCGCGATCCATTCTGAGCAGAAACTGCTTGATCTGGGAGGCGGCGTCACCCGCCGCGTGCTGGCCCATGACGGGCAGATCATGGCTGTTGAGGTGGCCTTTGAAACGGGATCGACAGGGGCTGTGCATACCCATCCCCATACCCAGTGCAGCTATGTGCTTTCCGGAAAATTCCGGTATTCCATTGAAGATGAAGCGGTGGAAATGAACCCCGGCGATTCCATTACGGTGCCTTCCGGGCTGCCGCACGGAACGGTCTGCCTGGAAAAGGGCGTACTGCTGGATACCTTCACGCCCATGCGCGAGGATTTTCTCCGCTGACCGTTTTCAGTTACGGCAGAGAGCGATATACGCATCGTGCTGTCAAAAGGAGGCCGCGAAAGAACGCGAAGTGTGTTCTTTCGCGGCCCCCTTTTTTTCTCGTCTGTTTTCCTGCATGGATGCCAGTCCGGCGGGATAACACATATTTCATGCAGTATTTGACCGGCTTTTTACCGTATCGGCAAAATTTCCTGTTGACAAGTATGTAAGCGCTTACTATAATAGAATCAATCAATAATCTGAGTGATCAGATGATAAACACGAGGAGGAAGACCCCTATGAAGAAAGCGCTGTCCCTGATCCTTGCGCTGGCGATGCTGGCCGCGCTTCTCGCGGTTCCCGCGATGGCGGATGAAAAGCCTGCCGGCTGGAACAATGTGAACGCCGAAGGCTATGTTTATCCCGACTATTCCGGCGAGACCCTCACCTTTATGTGGTGGGGCTCTGACACCCGCGCCGATATCACCATCAAGGTGATCGAGCTGTACGAGCAGCTCACCGGCCTGAAGATCGAATACGAGTACTATGACGGCAACAGCTACTGGACGCAGTTCCAGGCCAAGCAGGCTGCCAACAACCTGACCGACGTGTTCCAGATGGGCGGCAACTGGGCCACCTATTACGACACCATCTATCCCCTGAACGGCTTTGTTGCCGACGGCACCATCGATACCACCGATATCGGCCTTCCCATGCTGGCTACCACTACCAACATGGAAAACGGCGATCTGACCGGTATCTCCAACGGCACCAATGCCCGCTGCTTTGCCTACAACCCCGCGATCTTTGACGAGTGCGGCGTTCCCTATCCCACCGATAACTGGACCTGGGATGACTTTGCCGCCGCTGCCCGCGCGATCTACGCCAAGACCGGCAACCCCGCGCTGACCACGATGGAACTTAAGTCCATCACCTACAGCGTTGTTACCCAGTGGCAGGAAGGCTACAACTTCTACTCCATGGACGGCTCCGACTTCGCCTTCAACGGCGATACCGCTCCTCTGGCTTACTTCCTTGACCTGATCTCCACACTGGTCAAAGAAGGCGCGATCGCTGACTACGGCATCCAGAACGAAGTGAACGGTAACATCGAAGCGGACTGGATCGCCTACGGCGATGCCGCGATGGTGATGCTTACCTCCAACCAGTTCCAGGCGCTGGACAAGGTCGCTTCCGAAAGCGGCATCAAGCTGAAGCTGGCCACCCTGCCCCGTGTACACGCGGACGGACAGAGCGGCATGCTGGTGCGTTCTTCTCAGCAGATGAGCATCTATTCCGGCTCTCAGAAGAAGGAGATCGCCGCCAACTTCCTCAACTTCTTCATCAACAGCATCGAAGCCAACAAGATCCTGAACTGCGAACGCGGCGTATCCATCAACAGCGCCGTGCTGAACGCGCTCAAGGCTGATCCCGAGAAGGCTGATTACGCGACTGCCGAGGTCTATTCCATGATCGACCTGATCGGTACCTTCGCCGATGCCGCCAACTCCAGCCCCGCCGAGCCCGCCGCGAACGAGGAGATCTCCGACGCGCTCAAGAACACCTACTTCCAGGGCATGGCTCAGGGCAACTTCGCCAGCGCTCAGGAAGCGGCTGACCAGTTCTGGGCGGAAGCTCAGCAGATCTGGGCCCGTTATCAGAAAGCCGAGTAATAAGCTCTGATTATTTCAGGCGCCCTAAAAGTTGATCTTTCAGGGCGCCTTTTTCTTCATTCTGAAAGGAGCGTTCCCATCCATGCAGCCGTACGCAAAAAAACGACGCTCGCTGTCCTCGTTCATGAACCGGGACAATGTGGTAGGATATATTTTCGCGGCCCCTTTTCTGATCGGCTTTTTCGGGCTTACGCTGGTGCCGATGGCCCTGTCGCTGTACTATTCCCTGTGCAATTACAAAATAGCGCAGGAGCCGCAGCTGATCGGGCTGCAGAACTATATCGAGCTTCTGCATGATTCCACCTTCGGCAATTCCCTGCTGGTAACGCTGCAGTATGTGGCGATCGGCGTGCCGCTCAAGCTGGTTTTCGCGCTGTTCATTGCTGTGCTTCTCACCAAGCCCACCAAGGCGCAGGGACTTTACCGCGCGGTATACTATATCCCCTCGCTGATCGGCGGATCGGTCGCTGTGGCGCTGGTATGGAAGCAGCTGTTCGGCAGCCGCGGCCCCGTTGTGCAGGCCATCAAAACGCTCGGGGTAGCGGGCTTCAACTTTTTCGGAGATGCCAGATACGCGTTCATTCCGCTGGTGCTGTGCAACGCGTGGCAGTTCGGCTCCTCCATGCTGATCTTCGCCTCGGGTCTCAAGCAGATCCCGCATGATTATTATGAGGCGGCCGAGATCGACGGCGCCGGCAGCGTGAAGCGCTTTTTCAATATCACACTGCCCTGCCTGTCGCCGGTCATCCTTTTCAACCTGATCATGCAATTGATCTCCGGCTTCATGACCTTCACTCAGGCGCAGATCATCACGGACGGCGGCCCCAACTATGCCACCAACTATATCGCGCTCAACATCTTCAAAAACGGCTTCTCCTATTTCCGCATGGGCTATGCCTGCGCGGAAAGCTGGCTGATGCTGCTCCTCATGGCCGCGCTGACCGGGATCATTTTCAAAACCTCCGATCACTGGGCCTTCTATGAAAACTGAGGGGAGGGCGGACAGATGAGAAAAAAGCGGATCATAAAAAATACGGTCTATCACGTGTTCGTTATCCTTTTCGGCCTGTTCATGATCTATCCCGTGCTGTGGCTGATCCTCGGTTCCTTCAAGATGAAGAGCGAGATACTGGGCACCAAGGCCTCCTTCCTGCCTACCAAATGGATCTTTGATAACTACCCCAACGGCTGGAAGGGCGCCGGCAGCTATTCCTTTGCCACCTATTTCAAAAACTCCTTCATCGTGGCCGGGCTGGGCACGATCGGCACTGTGCTCTCCTCCGCCATGGTCTCCTACGCCCTCGCGCGCATTTCCTTCCGCGGGCGTAAGCTGTGGTTCACCTGTATGATCATGACCATGCTGCTGCCCGGACAGGTGCTGATGATCCCCCAGTATGTGATCTGGCACAAGATCGGCCTGACGGCCACCTATATCCCGCTGATCCTGCCCAAATTCCTCGGCTGGCCGTTTTTCATCTATATGATGATGCAGTTCATCCGCGGCCTGCCGAAGGAGCTGGATGAGGCGGCGATGATCGACGGCTGCAGCAAGTACAGCATCTTTTCCAGAGTGATCCTGCCGCTGCTGGGGCCCTCGCTGATCACCACCACGGTGATCTCCTTCTACTGGATCTGGGATGATTATATGGGGCCGTTGCTTTATCTTACCAAGCCGGCGCTGTATACGGTATCACTGGGCATCAAAAACTTTGCCGATGCGCAGGGCACCAATTTCGGACCCATGTTTGCCATGTCCACACTGTCGCTGATCCCCGTTTTTACGCTGTTCCTGTTCTTCAACCGCTATCTGATGGACGGTGTGACGGCCGGCAGCGTGAAGGGATGACAGCTCGCTCAGGAATCGGACGGAGCCGCTTCCTGAGCGAATTTCTTTGCATGGAAAGGAAATTTATCTGATGAAGCTGAATGAGATCAATATCCGCGATCCCTTTGTGCTGAGCCACGGGGGAAAGTACTATCTTTACGGCACCCGCGGGGCCGATTGCTGGGGCCCGGCGGACGGCTTTGATGTGTATGTGAGCGAGGATCTAAAAAACTGGCAGGGCCCGCATGTGTGCTTTCACAATGACGGCTCCTTCTGGGCGGACCGCAATTACTGGGCTCCCGAGGTGCATGTGTGGAAGGGCGGCTTTTACATGTTCGCCAGCTTCAAAAATGAGAAGCTGCGCCGCGGCACGGCCATCCTGCGCGCCGATACCCCGCTGGGGCCGTTCCGCCCGCATTCGGACGGGCGTGTGACGCCGCCGGACTGGGAATGCCTGGACGGCACCTTCTATGTGTCTAATGCGGGCAGGCCGTACATGGTGTTCTGCCATGAATGGGTGCAGGCGGGAGACGGCGAGGTGTGCGCTATGCCGCTCACGGAGGATCTGAAGGCGGCGGACGGGGAACCGCGGGTGATCTTCCGCGCCTCCGACGCGCCCTGGAGCAAAACGATGCATCATTCCAGCGGGGTGGACGGCTGTGTGACGGACGGCCCCTTCCTGTGGAGAACGGAGCAGGGCACGCTGGAATGCCTTTGGGCCGGTTTTTCCGAAAGCGGATATACAGAGGGCGTGGCGGTATCGGACAACGGGGATATCGACGGGCATTTCACGCAGGCGGATCCGATCTTTACGCGGGACGGCGGGCACGGCATGGTGTTCCGCGCGCGGGACGGGCAATTGTACCTCGCGCTGCACAGCCCCAACCGCCATCTGGAGGAGCGCCCGTTCTTCCACCCGCTCAGGGAGGAAAACGGCCTGCTTGCGCGGGAGGACAGCCTGCCGGAGTGGTACGCGCCGCTCGCGGAGGAGCTGGACAGCATGGCTGAGCGGCTGGACCGGGAGCTGACAGGCCAGCCGGAGGAGAAGAATGTGTTTACTCCGGAGGAATGCGGCTTCCGGGGCGGGCTGGCCACCGGGGCCATCCAGCAGGCGATCGACCGTGCCGCGGTTTCGGGCGGCGGAAGGGTGGTGCTTTCGCGCGGCGAATATGTGAGCGGCACGCTGGTGCTGCGCTCGGGCGTGTGCCTTGAGGTGGCGGAGGGGGCGGCGCTGGTCGCCTCCGGCGATCTTCGGGATTTTCCGGAGCATCATGCCGCCCGGCTCACCGTGCAGGATACCAGCATGGGCATGCATCAGTCGCTCATCTTTGCCGAGGGCTGTGAAAACATCGGCATTGCGGGCAGGGGCATGATCGACGGCCGCGGCACGCCGGACCGTTTTCCCGGGGCGGAGACGGCGCAGGGCACACCCGGCAGGCCGTTCCTGATCCGCGTGATCGACTGCCGCAATGTGCATATCCGCGATATCACGCTGAAGGATTCGCCGTGCTGGATGCAGAACTACCTGAACTGCGAGCGGCTTCTGATCGAAAATATCAGGGTGTACAACCACGCGAATTTCAACAACGACGGTCTGGATCTGGACGGCTGCCGCGATGTGATCGTGCGCGGATGTGTGATCCATTCGGGGGATGACGCGCTGTGCTTCAAGGGCGCTTCGCAGCGTACCGCCGAAAATGTGCTGATCGAAAACTGCGAATTGCTCAGCGCGTGCAACGCGCTGAAGGTGGGCACCGATACCCAGGGGGATTTCAGAAGGATACTGGTGAGAAACTGCGTGACCGGCGGCCTCAGTGAGGACCCGAGCGGGCTGAAGCACCCCTGCGCCGATTCTGCCGTGTCGCTTGAAATGCTGGACGGCGGAACGCTGGAGGAGGTGCTGATACGCGATATCACTGTCACGCGCGCGTGGAGCCCTTTCTTTGCGCGGCTTGAAGACCGCGGCCGCGTGAAGCCGGGCGACCCTGTGCCGGGACCGGGCGTGATGCGCCGGATCGCTATCACCGGGGCGAAGGGCACGGATAACGGCCCCCGGGGCTCCTATTTCATCGGCATCCCGGAACGGGCGATCGAGGAGATCCTGCTTTGCGATATCGACCTGTGCCAGCAGGCTTCGCAAAAGCCGGTGCTCCGGGAGGAAGAGGTGGATGAGCTGCGCGGGGTATATCCCGACGCGCATATGATCGATACGCTGGGCGACGCGCCCGCTTACGGCCTGTGGGCCCGCCATGTGCACGGGCTGATGCTGAAAAATGTGCATATCGCCCCCGTCGGGGAGGAAAAACGGCCGGAATATGTGCTGAAGAGCGATGTTACGGTAAAAAGAGAGGGCTGAACATAAGTCCCGTCCGAAAGGCTGCCGCGGAAGATAAAGGAGATCCGCGGCAGTCTTTTTTCGCGGAAAACGGGGCGTTCGCCGCCCGGAACCGCAGGACACTGTCTTTTTTCGGGCATTTACATTTTCCGTGCCCTTTCCGGCCGCTGAAACCGCCGGATTTTGCCGATTTTTCTTTACGAAGGAGAAAAAGAATGCTATAATCACAGTGGATTACCATAGAAAAGGAGCGGTATGAGATGGATTTTATCCGGATCATTGAGGATAAGAAGCTTGGAAAGGAACTTACAAAGGAACAGCTGGTGTTTTTTGCCGGGGCGGCCGCGCAGAAGACGGTGCCCGATTATCAGCTGGCCGCGCTGCTGATGGCCATCCGGCTGAACGGCATGACGAGCCGCGAGACGGCGGATCTGACCGACGCGATGACGGCCAGCGGGCATATGCTCAGGCCCGATGTGGGTGGCGTGGCGCTGGACAAGCATTCTACCGGCGGCGTGGGGGATACCACCACCCTTGTGCTGGGGCCTCTGGTGGCGGCCTGCGGCGGAAAGGTGCTCAAAATGAGCGGGAGAGGGCTTGGCCATACCGGCGGCACGCTGGATAAGCTGGAATCCATTCCCGGCATGAATGTGCAACTGAGCGAGGAACGGTTCGTTGAGATCGTGCGCAGTGTGGGCTGCGCCGTAGCGGGGCAGACGGGCGAGCTGGCGCCGGCGGATAAAACGCTGTACGCCCTCAGGGATGTCACCTCCACGGTGGATTCCATCCCCCTGATCGCCTCCTCCATCCTGAGCAAAAAGTTTGCCTCCGGCGCTTCCGCCATCGTGCTGGATGTGAAGACCGGCACGGGCGCGCTGATGGATACCGAGGAAAAAAGCATCGAGCTGGCGCAGAAAATGGTGGAATACGGCACGCTGGCCGGGCGCAGGATGTGTGCCGCGGTAACAGGCATGGATGAGCCGCTCGGCAGCCATGTGGGCAACGCGCTGGAGGTAAAGGAAGCCATCGATATGCTTTCCGGGCGGGTCAAAGGCCCGCTGCTGGAGGTGAGCCTGTTTCTGGGCAGCTGCATGCTGGTGCTGGGCGGCATCGCCGCAACGCGTGAGGAAGCGCGCGGCATGCTCTGCGGGGCGCTGGAGAGCGGGAAAGGCCTTGAAAAGCTGAAGGAAATGATCGCCGCCCAGGGCGGTGACCCCGCCGTGTGCGATGATGTGACGCTGCTGCCGCAGGCAAAGGCTCTGTATGATGTAAGGGCCCGTGAAAGCGGCTATGTACACGGGATGGATACCACGGAGCTGGGCCTTGCCGCCCGTGATCTGGGCGCGGGAAGGGCTAGAAAGGAAGATGTGATCGACCCCGCCGTGGGCTTTGTGATGAAAAAGCGCGTGGGAGACCGCGTTGAGGCGGGCGAAACGCTGTGCACCCTGTACCTTGCCCGCGAGGAGGATGCTGAGGCCACCGGTGAACGCGTACTGAACGCGGTCAGGATCGGCAAAGAGCCCTGCCCGGCGCTGAAGCTGATACGTGCGGTGGTCACCGCGGACGGCGTTGAATATATGTAACGCCGCCTGTAAAAGGAGTACGGATATGAAAAAAGAGATTTTGAAAATATCGCGCATGCTGCTGTGTACGGCGCTTGCCCTCACCCTGCTTTTCCCCGCCCTCGCGGAGGAAGAACTGCCGGAGGGGATGCTCGCGGAGGAGGAGATCCTTACCCGCCTGCTTGACGAGGCGGAAAGGTTTGCCGTATCCGGTGAGCAGGATATGTGGACGGCTCCCGACGGAACGCTGTTCTGCTCCGCTCCCGAAAGCGATGTGAACCTGATGCTGCGCTCCGAAAAGAGCGGCGCGGAGATGGAAAATATCACGGGGGCGGATCTGACGGATTCACCCGACGCGCGTGGGCTGAAAACGGGCGATCCGCTTTCGGCGGTCCTCGCCGCCTATCCGCTGGAGGATCCGGAGCTGAAGGGCAGCGAGTATATGGCCGTGATGTACCTTGACGGCACCGCGGAGGAGGGCTATGTACGCGCGGGGTATCTGGTGCGCGAGGGAGATAATGTGACAGCCTGCGTGTACACCTCGTTTACCTTCTACGATGACGGCACCGTAACGGAAACGGGCGTGCGCTATGATATCTGTGCCGATACGGTGGACAGCATCACGGTATACAGCCGCGAGGCGGACAGGGATGAGACCCTGTACCTGCTGGAGGAACTGGCGGACTGCCGCGGCCTTACCGAATTTGTTCCTGTGATGCTTACCAGATAACCTACCGAACATTGATTTTTGCTGCCGGAACAGCAGTAAGCGTTCCGGAGGAACGGGGAATGATATGAGGATCGATCTTACCTGCCCTGTAGAACTGAGACGGTGCAGTATGCCGTCTCCGGAATATCCCGTTTGCGAAATGGATGTATTCAACCTGGCGGAAAAGGCTGTGTCCAGCGTGCAGGTGTGTTTGCTCTGCTTTGATGAAAACGGCGAGCAGACCGCGCGGTGCGTGGAAAGGGTGCAGGTGGCTGAGGCTCCCAGCCGGGAGATGTTCCGTATCGATACCGTGGCGCAGGAAGCCGCCAGCGCTGCCGGGATGGATGTGGTGTTTGACAAGGTGTGGTTTGAGGACGGAACGGTGTGGCGCCGCGGCAGCGGGAGCGCGTCCGAGTTTCAGCCCACGCCCATGCTGCAGGATGAGCGCCTGCGGGTGATGCAGGAGCTGGCCGGAACAGACGCCATTACCTACCCCAGCGATCAGGGCGGGGTATGGGTGTGCGTATGCGGCCGCCCGAACGCGGCCAGCGCCGATGTGTGCCGCCGCTGCGGCAGGGATAAGCACAATGTATTTGTAAAGTACAACGAGGCGGCCGTTGAAAAGATCATCTTTCAGCGCGAAAGCGCCCGCGAAGAGGCGGAGCGCGCCGAAAGGGAGGAGAACCGCCGCCGCGCGGAGGAAAAAAAGGCGCAGCTCAAAAAGAAAAAGCACCGCCGCCGCGTAACGGTGACCGTGTGCGTCACCACGGGCCTGCTGCTTGTGATCGCGGCCGGCACCGCGTTCTTCGGCTACCCCTGGCTTCGCTCCGGCACCGCCGGGCGCTGGTTTGAAAACGGGCGCTGGGATGACGCGAAGGCGGTCTATCAGGTGCTGAACGATTCCGATTTTTACTGGAAAAATGTCTATCATTATGATTACAGCATGAACGGCGGCACGGAAAAGCTGAGCTACGCGGATATGATACTGGAATGCGATTACCGCAAGGCGCTTTCCGCGCTGCGCAACGGCACGCTTTCCTCCCTGCAGGCGGCGCGCGAGGCCTTTGAAACGGAGCCTCTCGCCTCCTGGCGGGACAGCGCGGAGCAGGCAATGCAGGCGCGCTACCAGTACGCCCAGAAGCTGACCGAGCAGGAAAACTGGGAGCAGGCGATCGCCGCGTGGGGAGAGATCAGCGGGTATCTCGACAGCGCGGAGCGGCTGAACGCGGCAAAATACAGCCGTGCCGGCAGAGAGATGGACGCCCACGATTATGAAACGGCGCGCGCGCATTTTCTGGAGCTGGGCACCTATTCCAACGCCGCCCTTCAGGCGGATGAATGCTTAAGAAGGCTGGCGCTGGAGGATGAAAATCAGGAAAGATATACGGAAGCGCTGGCGAAGTACGCGGAGCTGGGCAGCACGCAGGATATCAAGCGTGTGAACTACACCTACGGCGAAAAGCTGATGGATGAGGAAAACTACGAGGAGGCCATCGCGCGCTATACGCTGGCGGAGGACTGGCAGGAGACCGGAAAGACCAGCGCCGGGCAGCGCCTGAAGGAGGCCTGCTATCTGCGTGCGGATCAGCTGTATTCCCAGGGGGACTTCGCTTCCGCCGCCCTGTATTTTGACCGGGCGGGCGAATACCGTGACGCCGTGCGCCGCGGCAAATACCAGTGTCGTTACGCGCCTGCCGTGGCCATGATGGCCGAGGGACGCTATACGGAGGCGGAGGAGATCTTCCGCGCGCTGGGCAATTATGAGGACAGCGCCGCGCAGCGTGAGGAGTGCGTGTATCTTGAGGCCGCGCGCCTGCACGGGGAAGGCGCGGATGAAGAGGCGATCGCGCTGCTTGAAGGCATTCCGGGCCATGAAAAGGCGGAGCAGCTGCGCAGGGAGTGCATCCTTGCCGGGGCGGACAGGCTGCTGGCCGACGGTAAGAATGATGAGGCGCTTGCTCAGTATCTTCTGATACGCGATTTTAAAACAGAGGACAGGTGCGTAGAGGATACCGTGCAGGATCTGATGTACAAAAAGGGCATCGAATGCATGAACGGCAGGGATTGGACGCAGGCAGCGGAGCTGTTCGCCTCCATTCCCGGCTATAAGGACGCCGATGAAAACCTGCGTTCCTCCTCCTATTCCATGGCGATTGCGCTCAAGGACAGCGGGGAGTATGCCCGCGCGGCGGAGATCTTCGGCGGTCTCGGAAAATACGAAAACGCGGAGGAATACTGCAGGCAGGCTCAGTACAGCGAGGCCGCGCGCCTTGAAAAGGCGGGGGAATACGCGGAGGCGGCCGCATTGTATGAGCTGCTGGGCAGCTATCAGGAAAGCGGGGCAAGGCTGATCGCCTGCACCGTGAAGGCGGCGGAAAAGCTGGAGGAAAGCGGCGCTCCGGAGGAAGCTTATCTGCTTCTGGACGGCGTGGCGCTGGCGAAGGAAGCGCAGGAGCTGCGCGGAAGGCTTGGCTACGCTCTGGCCGCGAAGGCGGAGGAAGCGGGCGATCTGTACGAGGCGGCTTCGCTGTTTGACAGCGTTTCGTACTATCAGGACGCCGGAAAACGCGCCGAAAGCTGCCGTGACCGCTGTTATGCCGGCGCTTTTGAGACCGTGGCCGCCGCCATGAAGGCGAAGGACTGGCGCACGGTGACCGATACCCTGGACGACCTGGATATGAACGCGCTGGGGGAAAAATACGCCTCCCTTGAAAAGGATTATCAGGAGGCGTGCTATCAGCTGGCGAATGAGCTGTGGGACAGCAAAAAGTATTTTGAGGCTTATGCCTACTATACCCGCATTCCCGATTACAAGGATGTAACGAGCAAAAAGCTGAACCGTGTTACCTATTTCCTGATCGGCACCTGGGAAGGCAGCCGCGGTGAAAAGATGGAGTTCCGCGCGGACGGCACCTGCAATATCGACGGTAAGGAAGGGTACTATTTCGCGCCCAACAAGTATTCCCTGCAGGTGGGAGACCGGGAGGAAAGCCGGAAGGCGGCGTATGAGATCTCCACCGCGCCCACCCGCACCGGCTCCAAGATGACGCTGCGCAGGAATGACAGCAGGGTGTACTACTACATGACGCGTGTGACCGGAGAAGCTGACGGTGAGTAACAGAGAACCGCTTTCCTCCCCCGAAAAGGGGGAAACGGAAGGGCGCAAAGAAAAAAAGCGCCCCGGATGGATCGGGCGCTATGCCGCCGGTGTGCTTGAGGATGCCGGCGGCCTTCTTCGCCTGCCGGAAAAGTACAGGAGAGCGCCGGACGAAAAGCATATCGATGTGCTGGACGGGCTGCGCGTGCTGTTTATCCTGATCATCGCGTGGTATCATATCTGGCAGCAATCCTGGCTTACGCCTGTGCCCTTTCAGGTCAATCTGGATTTTCTGCTGCGCTCCGGTTATGAATGGGTGGACGCCATGCTGCTGCTCAGCGGCTTCTGCCTTTTTTTGCCGTACGCGTACGGCAAAAGGATGGATGTGCGGGAGTTTTTCAAAAAGCGCGTTGCCCGCATCGTGCCCTCCTATTACCTGTGCGTATTGCTGCTGCTTGTGTTTACCGTGTTTCCGCAGGCAAAGTATCCCAATGCCGGGGAGGCGGTAAAGGATATCGCCGCGCACCTCACCTTTACCCATTCGCTTTTTACCTCCACCTATATCGGCTCGCCCATCAACGGCGTTCTGTGGACGCTCAGCGTGGAGGCGCAGTTCTATGTGCTGTTTCCGCTGCTGTGTATATGCTTCAAAAAGCGGCCGCTGGTCACCTGGTGTGTAATGACGCTGTGCGCCTTTGTATACCGCTATTTCGCGGGGCTTTTGCAGGACACCGCCGTGTATATCAATCAGCTGCCCGCGTTTCTGGATGTATATGCCAACGGGTTTGCGGCGGCCATGCTGTTCCGCGCTCTCCGGAAGCGCCTTGAAAACGAAAACCTGCTGCAGAAGCTGCTTTTTACCGGCGTGTTTGTTGTGAGCGTGTGGCTGGCGGTGCGGCTCATGAAGGGGCAGGCGGCGGAGATAGGCATAGCCAACCTGCGGCTGGGGCAGATGAACAGGCGATGGGTGTTTTCATGCACGGTGTGCGCGCTGATCCTTTCCGCGGCTTTTTCGCTGCCGCTGCTGCGTTTTCTGCTGGGCAACCGCGTGATGCGCTTCCTTTCGCTTGTCACCTTCCAGTTTTATATGTACCATCAGGCGATCGCCGTGTGGCTGAAGGAGCACGGCATTCCCGCTTCCTTATCGCCCACGCCCAATTTCTATTCCGAGCAACCCTGGCAGACGCGCTATACCCTGCTGTGCTTTTTTGCTGCGTTGGTGCTCAGTGTGCTGCTCACCTTCCTGTTTGAGCGCCCTGTGGCAAGGTGCATCCTGAAAAAGCGGAAACACAGTGATCAGTAATACGGGAATGAACGGGAACATCATCGCTTCATCCGCGGGACGGGGCAAACATGACCGTTTTTTGAAAGCCCTGCGCGGCAGAAGATGAGCGCGCGTATCTTTGAAACAGCATCAGGGAATTTTTTTCGTTTTCACCTGCTGCGAACAGGAGGCCTGAGAGGCCTCATTTTTTTTGCTGTTCCGCCTGCCTGCGGTACGCGCTCCATACGCGTTCAAACCACAGGTCGCGCCGCGGCAGGGGACGGGCGGGCACACGCCCGCTTTGGCCGTGAAGCGTGATCAGCACCCCTTCCTCTGTGTCATGCTCCAGGCTGTTCAGCATGGCGCTGAGCACCTCCCGCTGGGTGGTAAGCATATCCGCCAGACGGATCCGCTCTGTGAGCTGCGGATCCTCAAGCGAGGCTTCCGCGGCATCCTGCAGGATCTGCCCGATCCTTGCCAGCATGCCGCGAATGCCCGCGGCGTCCCGCTGAAACGCGGCATAGCGCGTCATATCATCCTGTGATCTGCGTATCATCGCCGCCGCGTCGCCGCGGGGGAGCAGGGGCAGCACGGCCTGAGCTGTTCCGCAAGGCTGCCGTTTGCTTTGACGCGCGATATGCTCGGCGGCGCGCATGGAGCCGACCTGGGCGGAATTGAGTGCCGTGCCGCCGGGACGGTACCGGCCAAAGGTGCCGGCCGCCTCGCCGCAGGCATAGAGACCCGGTACACGGGTCTGCCAGTCGGCATCCACCGCGATGCCGCCGTTATGGTGCTGGGCGCATACGCGCACCTCAAGCGGCTGTACGGCAAGGTCGATGCCGTGGCTGCGGTACAGCTCAATGGCGGGCGCGTTGATAGCGCGCAGACGATCGATGGGCAGCGCCCGCACCGCGCCGCAGTTGATCAGATAGCCGCGCGCTTCCTCTGAAAGCATATCCGGGTCAAAGCCGGCGGGATTTCTTGTGTAGTCCAGATATACGCGGCGGCCGGCATCCTCTTCCTGCTTGACCAGAATATCCACGAAGGATGAGCCGTTCGCCCTGCGCGGGTCGAAAGGCCACTGGTAGCCCTTGAGAAAGGCACGGTTTACTGCTTCCGCCGGGCCGAGCGCTTCTGCCAGAAACTCACGCTCAACGCCTTTTTCATCCACGGAGATATAGCGGGGCAGCGCCTGCTGATAGCTGCCGGATACATTCCAGCGGAACTTTACGGAGGCCAGACCGTATTGCCAGCAATCCAGATTGGCGCCTGCCGCTCCGGCGGCGAATGCCATGCCGCTCATGCCGAACTGGCTTTCCGGGTACACGCTGTCGCGGTAGATCATGGCCGGGCCGCCTGTACACAGCACGATATGGGCACAGTGGATCAGCAGCCAGTCGCGCCGTGCCGTATCCAGGCAGAGCAGGCCCGTAACGCCGTTTTCATCCGTCAGTATGCGGAAGGCCAGTACGGCGTTCATGATCTTTACACCGCGCTCCCTTACAGAGCGCTCAAGCGCTTCGGTCATATAGCGGCTGGTGAGCGGACCGGCGGAGGTGGCGCGCTTGCGCGTGTCGTGATCGGTACGGTAGCCCACATATTCGCCGTATTCGTTCATGGGAAACGGTACGCCGAGCGCCGCCAGCTTCATAAAGCAGCGGGTGGAATTGGCTGCCTCACACAGCGCGGTGTCACCGTTCACATCGCCGTGCAGCAGCGTTTGAGCCATATCTCCCACGCTGTCGCCGTCATCTCCGGCCAGAGACAGCTTGTAATAGGTCTGCTTGTCGCTGCCCGTGTTGCGTGAGGTGCCGCCGAGCAGGTCCTCCGTTACCACGGCGGTATCCTTTTCGCCCAGAGCAGCCAGCCAGTCCGCGGCGTTCAGCCCCGCGCAGCCGCTGCCGATCACCACGGTGCGGATGGTACATTCTCTCATGTCAAAACCTCCCCGAATGTTTACAAAACACGAGTTGAAGCGAATCTGTTCCGGTCAGCGATCGTCAGTACACCACATTAGAATAAGTTATTATGAACAATTAGCATTTGCGGTTCTATCATTTCGGTACCTGAATCCGGAATTTGGCCGGCAATATAACTGATCGTATTGTTATTTCGATCTGCTTCAACATAGCAGATCGGATGTAAGTATCCTCCATCCAAAACAATATCATCCAGTATTTCCGTACAATGCATCTGAAAATTGTCACGATAAATATAGTATACATTTTCTTTGATTCATGTTTTTGTTGCTATATCATCATGGTAAACCACCTTCATCATTTGGATTCCGGATCAGTTACTTCTATATGCCTGTCATAGAACTGAAACTGCTGATCACTGATCCACTTTGTTTTTGTATTATCCGGATGATCGATATAGTAATCCATTTTGGAGGCCAGTACCCTCGCAGCGTATGTTGCTTTGCCGAATAGCATCTCAAAAGAACGGATCTCGTCTGTTTTGACAATTTCCAGTTCCGTATCACCTTTCCATCCTGTGTCATCGCGGCGGTAGTAAATGACTGCCGTATACTCCTGATCGGGAGACGGAATACGATCCACCTGTCTGCAGGGATTATCAAGCAGGAAAGATGCCACCGCCAAAAGCGTATTTATGCCGATCATCAATACACACAGCGCTGTTTTTGTCACCCGAAAAACTTTGCTGTGTGATACGTTCAGTAAAAATCCCCAGACAATGCAAAGGCCTCCTGACCATATCGTATAAACAGTAAACTGATAATTCGCGCCTAAAATCCTCAAAAAACAGACTTCCGACAAAATCCAATAGGAAATAAGCAGCCATGGCTTTACTTTCTCTTTGCGAAAGCATAGATACAGTGTGCAGCCTGTAACAATGGCCAGAAACAGCCACGCGCGGGTGATGCGGTATTCATATCCGAACACACGCGCAATAACAGCTGTAATGACTAAGCACATTGCCAAGGCAGCCGGTATATATTTATACAATCACTTATCCGTTTCATATTGCTCCTCGCTGTCATAACATCAGTCTCCTTTCATCAGCGCTCATATTATAAGCATAGTGTGTGTGATCGAACAGACCAATAATGAAATGATCAATACAAGCAGAAAAACAAAACTTTTTCTCATTTTGAATCCCTTCTTTGTATTTTACGGTGCAGACCCAATTCGTGCATCTTCCGTAATATCATGCTATGATCCGTACCAAACTTATGGCTCGCCCTCCGGAAGAGGCACCGATGGCTGTTTGAAAATGATCTGTATGCATTTTCAAACTTATTGTTGCTTACCGTAATAAATCGTTTCAACACACTTACGCAGCGCGTCACGGTCTGCATCAGAAAATCCTTCCTTACCGCCTTCTTCGCGCAGAATGCCGATCGTGTATCCCATATAATCATGGATAGTAAGATACTCCAACACATAAGTATCTGCATCATCGCAAAGATACCTTTCCGTTACAATGTATTTAGTGCCATTAATTTCCAGCACATCCTGCTGATCAGATCAGTATAGAAATAATCAATGCAAGCGGCATATTTTTTCATTCCGCTATTCTCTTTCTTGTGTCACTCCGGTGCGCCGCACGTAGGGCACGGCTTCAGTCCGCCATAGACCTCGCTGAACCGTTCAGCATAAGGAAAGGTCATCAGCTTCTTTTGCACGCTCTCCGAAAAAACAGGGCAGTCTTGACGAATATGGTAGTATCTGCCGCCCTCCGGGTTAAAGTACAGCAAGGTATCTTCCTCCGCATGGGCAGTCAAAGGCTTTGGGCTGGCTGTAGTTGCATATGGGTCAGGTTTATCCGTGGCTTCCGGTTTTTCTATGGTATATTCTTTTCCGTAAAACTCCACTGTGAAGGGCATTTGCGGAATTTCCACTCCATTCCCCCAATAGCGTGAAGAATAGTATTCATTTGCCATTTCATCGGGGTTTTGTTCATACCACACAGTAATCTCCGGCACTTCAAAGATATCCGGCGTGAGGGAATGCGCGTCGGTTTCTCCGTAATTCTCCGCGCGGCAAGAGAACCTCATTTCTACCGTGTGTTCATATTTTCCGTTCAGCCTCACGGGGAAGGAAAAGCTTCCCACCACCCCGGTCAGTCGGCCTTCACGATCCAGTGTGAACCGCACATCTGTATCTCCCAGGGAAAACGCATCCATGTTGCCTATCAAATACCGGGCTGTGGATAAATCCGAGCATGCGCGCCGGATCTCCTCATCATTATAGAGCAGCACATAGTCAAGATCTGGCTTTACCTGTATTCCGATTGCCTTTTCATCCCGTAAAGTAATGGATGTGTAGTATTCCCTTATTTCACGCAACACCGCGTTAAAATCTTCTCTCAATTGCGGGCACCAATCCCATAGGATCAAAGCCGGTATCAGATTTTCATCTGCTGGCTTTCCGGTTTTTTGTTCCGTGTAGTAAATAACCATATTATCGAGATCAGGTAATACAAGACTTACCTGACCGGCGGCCTCGCTCAGTTCCCGCCTTGTGGCAAAGCTTTCCGCAGTTCCGTCTGAATACAAATAAACGAAATTGTTCCCCCCGGCTGTTGCGACTGCTTTCCTTTCGCTGATTACCGCGTTAACAGCGTCGGCAGGCTTTATGCCGTTATCATCGGGGGTATATAATGCATTCACTTCTTCATGCCAATCCTGTGGCAGTTCTTTTCCGTACAGTTCCGCGTACACATTTTCTCGCAGTAAACTACTGTCCTCATAGTAAACAGTGGAAAGCTCGGGAAAACTGACATCAGCAGTTTCACCCGGTTTGATTTCAAAGTATTTTTCCGTAAATTCCGTCAGCAGAGGAAGCATCATCTGCTGCAAAACCGCAGGAACCTCGTCCGCCTTCATGGAAAGCCGCAGATTTTCTCCCTCCGCGGTGTTTTCCACAGTCAAACCGTCTCCGGGAAGCATGGCAGGCAAAACAGCCAGTACAAATGGCTGAGCAGCATCTGCGGCCCTTCGCATGTAGCGGCTGCTGATAACGGGCGAAGAAATATGATTCTCCCCACCCCAGCTGTAATATGGTTTGTTCAATTCATAAACCCACAGATCGCCGTTTTCCTGTGCCAGCACTTCATAGCCACTTTCTGTTGTGCTGCCATTATCCTGCGGTGTTTGTGCACGGACAAGAAGATAACTGCAGATTCCGTCCTGCATATAACCGACAGAATAGGTTTTGAACCACTCGCCATCCAGATAGAACTCAGCATTGCCGGAAAGCGTAGTGTTCTCCGTTTCAAAAGCCAGTTGGTATCCGGCATTCCACAGCTTTGCGAAAGCCGGTTCCTCCTCGGCAAATGTAATGTTGCAGCATATAAACGTCAGGCACAGCAAAGCACAAACCGTCTTTCCTGCTGCAGCACGGTATTTTTTCATTTTATCTGCCTTCTTTCATTTGTCATGTAAATACTCATTGTTCAATGGGGGATAGATTTCTTGTATTGCACCTATATACGAATCATTTTCATAGAACTTTATGCAAATACCTTCGCCATCTTACAACGGATACTCACAAAAACCGCCGTATGATCCGGTCAAATCTGTCTGTTTTCCTGCCTGTGCGTGATGTACAGCTCACAGGAAACTTGCGCTACTCCCAAAGCAGCCCCTATGCTTGTGACATGTTCAATATCAATATCAAGGATATTCAGAACCGACAGAAGAAGAATGACAAGATAGGCCGCGTCAATAGCGATGATGAACGCCGTGCGTATCTTTTTACCGTTTTTCATATGCTCCTTTGGCATAAAGCTTTTTGCCCTCCCTTGCATATCAAAAGAATACAAGGTATTTTCAGTAAAGAGCCACATGGAACGACCGACGGAGAAAAATGTGGTTTGTGCCTTCCGTCCGGCGGTGTGCCCGTGCCTCCGCTTATTATCAGTATACTGATTTCGGTATTCTTTTGCAAGCTTACCGTTGCATCTGTTACATTTACCGGTGTTCGCCGCTTTCGGATGCCGCGCCGGTTTACGGCAAAACACGGATCCATCCGGCCGGCGCATCCGCGGCGCCCTTTACTGCGATCCGTGTGTTTATTCAGCCTGAAGCACGGCTCAAAATGCAACCGGCAGGGCGGAACGCTGTTATCCTGACGCCCTTGTGCCGAATCATTCATGGCTTTTTGCCCGCGCGGATCCTCCGAGCTGTACACAGGGGATGCGGTCAGGCCGCTCTCCGGCTTGCTCACGGTGGCCGGTCAACGCCTTCTAACCACGCCTGCCGGTGAGCATGCCTGCGCGTCCGCTTTCCGCGGATCACAGCTTTACTGCTGCACGGCTCTGTCCGGCGCGCTGTCGACCAATCCGATCACGCCTCCCATGCTGCGCAAAGCGGTGTTGTTTGCATGGTTGATGCATTTATCCATAAATATCAGCGAAGCTGATCCTCCGCCGTCCAGGTTCAGGGCTTCCCTGACACCGATGCTCTGCATCCGCTCGGCCAGCCACACCACCGCGGCCCCTTCGCTTGCCCTTCTGCGGCCTGTGACGGCGATCACGCAGTAATTACGCGGAGAGATCATGCCGATCGCCATACGCGGTTCCTTGGCGTGGGACCAGGTTTCATATATGCGGTCCGGTATCTCGCCGTTCTTTAGCAGGATCGGACCGAACGCCCAGGTATCTGTGACCCCGTCGGCGATCAGCTCTTCCGCCGTTTTTTCATCGCTTCCGTATGTCAGCATACGCCCGTCGGGGTACAGCGCGATCACATCCAGCGGCGGAAGCTGTACGGAACCCGCCTTTTTGGTATCGGTATACAGGATCTCGCCATTGCGGATGATCAAGCCGGGCTTATATTTGTATTTTACGCGGTAGCCGAAAAAATCGTCACTGATGGCAAAAATACAGTTGTTCTCTTTGGCGATCTTCTTCGGGTCTGTCAGCCTGAGGCCGGGCGTCTTTCCGCCTGTCATATAGGAAGCAAGGGATCTGTTTTCAGATAATGTGATATAGGCCTCATACCACATCAGCTTCGGCTTGTCAGTTGTATATCGGTATATTTCAATATGGATATCCGTGCTGATATAGCACCAGTATCCGTCCTTTTGATTTTCAATGATATACGGCCCGCCCTGTGGGTCAGAAAGAAAACCGCTGTCATTCAGCGCGGGATATACCGGCTTCCCGCTGAGATCCGGCACCTGCTCCTTACCGCTTTGCGGCGTCTGAACGGATCCTCCGTTTGTACCGGCTGCCCCGGGGGGCACGGTCGGCTTCGGCACAGCAGAGGGCTTCGGAGTAGGCGCCTTCCACACACACGCGTCCGAAAAGACCAGTTGCTGCAATTCGGGCGTGGCAATTCCCGTTTCCTCCAGCCCGTTGGCTTTCTGCAGCTGCCGCACCCTTTCCGCGGTCAACTTGTTATATACGTCACTTACCTTATCCGATGTAAAATATCCAAGCTGATACATTCTCAGCTTTAGCGCGGTCACATCCCTGCCGCGGCATCCTTCGCTCAATGATCTGTATTCAGAACCGGCTGACGCGTTTACCGGTATAAGGATAAGCATCAGAAGCACTGCCAATCCTTTTCTGATCCCGTCAGGCCCAAAGGTACAAGTCCCCCTTTTTGTCATTACCGGTGTCCCTTTCTGTTGTATACCCTTCTGCGGCGGCAGGCATAACTCCGGGTATCATCCATGCCGTGTTTGTGTTCACACTCCATGCGGAACAGCATCTTCATCGGCATATCGCTTTTTATCATGCCCTGCCCCCTCACAATAAATAATGCCGCAGAAGCACATTTGTTGCACAAAACCGGAAAATTTTTCCGGAAGAAGTGATCCGGATGCTTTTCAAAGCAGCGCACATATAAAGGCGGTTATGGAAGGACGGGCAGGCGGATAGCGGTATACCGCGGCAAAGCATAACGGTGTTTTGACACCCGGCAATGGCGTTAATGGAAACACGACCGCCTTTTTGATCACCTCTCCCATCGGAGCATCCTCCGGGAGACGCCTGTAAGCCGGATCCAATTATACAGGAGATATTCCGTATCCACCGTGCATGGCACGAATAATGATATACAGGCATAAAAATAAAGTTGTTCGTGACCGTAGGCTGTGATCACCGGCACAGAGCCGACCGATTCCTGCCATGAAAGAGGTATTGTTTTTTACGGAAGTATATACGGAATCTATGCCGGTATGCTTCAGGGCCTATGGACCGGCGCGCGTTATGGAGCGGTTACTTACAAATAAAAAACAGCCTCAAGCCACATCGGGGCTTGAGGCGCAGTTATCCGGATCGGTCAGCCTTACTGCGTTGACCGGCAGCCTGCATCAGAATGATCCGCTTTTGAAGCAACATGCAGAGGGATCGTTCATTTGTCCTTTCTGTTCATTATGTATGGATCCGGCCGTTATCACCTTTTCCGCTATCTGCCTGAGCGCGCTTTTCTGCGTTTTTCCGCTTCATCCCATAGCTTTTGCTGGGCCTCGGTCTCGATCAGCAGCCCCGGTACCTCAGCCGGCTTTTCATTTCCGTCCAACGCTACCATGGTGAAGACGGCTTCGTTGATCAGGATCCGTTCCCCGCCCAGCTCTTCCTTATAGACATACACCTTGACCTCCATGGACGTCCGGCCCACATAAATGACCTCTCCGGTAAGCACCACGGTATCATTGCCGTGCGCGGGCGCGTGGAAGGAAAGATCAGTAACGGAGGCGGTGGTTACATTCATTCCGGAATGCCGCCGGGCGGTGACCGCCGCCACGATATCCATCCAGCTCATCAGCTGACCGCCGAACAGACGGGAATACCCGTTCAGGTTGGACATCGTAAGCACCTGTACCTGGGTCGTGAAGGAATCCGAAGTGCGTTTCATAATTCGTTCCGGCATGGGATGACCTCCGTGAAATCTTGCGGCATACATATTTTTTCACAAGTCATTATAGCGTATTCGTATGGTTATAGCAAGATAGACCGATATTTTCAATCACTTTTTCTGCGTGATCCCTGCCCCGGGAAACATTTGATGGAATAACATTACGGCAGTTCGCAGCCATACAAAGATGCATCTGAATTTACTGTTGTCATCAGTTTATGGAATTATTTCATTTTCCGAGTTGCAATCCCTACTTGATAATTGATAAGGATAAACTGAGTCAACTACTGATAAATTGAGATATATGTACTATTTACACCGATTTGACATGTTATTTGAACGAATCTCAATATCCCTCGTTTTAAAACGGCGGCGAAATAGAAAAAATCTTCTTTGCAGCCGGCTAAAGTTTTTTCCTCCACAGAGAAATTTTGCCGATAACTGCAAATAATAAACAGAGATCATTATATTTATCAAACTTTTATAGTCTGCCCTCTGGAAGATGCAACGATGATGGTTGAAGATTCTATATTGTTTGCGAGACACTACCTATTGTGATCATAAGGTTCATCAATCTGCTTATCCTTCTGCTTACGATTAATGAATAACTTACATGAACTTTGTACTAGCACTAAAGTTAGACCAAATTTTGTGACAAGCTCTTTGCTAATATGAAGAATATCAAAAACCGACAGTAATAGAATTACAAGATACCTCGTCACCACATACTGACAACATTACCATTTTGATCAATACAAACATGATTCCCGTTAACATCCATCAAAAAAGCGTAACTATCATAAAAAAAGGGCGATGACTCTGCATAGTATATGCAGGGAATCACAAGTTGTCCAAAACGATCAATAAATCCCCATAATCCATTCTGACAAATAGCGGCATAACCATTTGAAAAAGGCAGAGCCTTATCAAAAGTCATATCCGTCAACGCCTTTCCATGCTTGGTAATGTATGTCCATTTTCCATCTAATAACTGTACACATATTGAATTTTCACGACATGGATATGCGAATAAATACTCTTTTTCACTGATTTTTTCACCTTTTGTGTTGTAAAAAGAAATAAATTGTCCAATCCGTAATGCAATGATTCCTTCCCTTGGATCATCAATATCCTCAGCTTGGATTCGTATTACCGTATCTGTCAACACATCATAAATGTAACATGCACCATTCGTTCCTATCATTGTAAAGATTCCATTTTCCGGTTCCAAACCAAATGCGGTAGCTTCCGAAAATATACGTTTTTTCTTATTACAAGCATCTTCTGCATAGATTACACCATTCTGGCTGTACATATAGACTCCTTCAGAAAATGGTGTACAATAGTCCATATGATCCATCAAAATTTTGCCGGCATAATCAACATATGCACACTCTCCTGTGTTCTCCACCACGCAGAAAAAGCCCTCTGAATAGAATAATATGTCATCATATTCCTCCGGAACTATAACCTCTCCATCACACGTGACCACACCCGCCTTAGCATCTTTCATATATTGTAGCATTTTCCCATTCGACCCCTCTATGGGCAGTAAACCATCCACGGGTCCAAAGAGAGCCTTTCCTCCTTCAGTACTAAACAAGTAGACTCCCGTTTCATCAGTTGCAATAATACAGCACTTTTCACAGAATAGTTCGTTATACTCACATGGAATTATCTCAATTCCATTATTTTGAAGTAAACCATATCTATTGTTTTGAGATACATAAATCAAATTTTCGTCGATTGGATATGCAGTATCATACAGCGCTTCCCTGACAATTCTGCTCTTTGAATCAAGAATCCCAAATTTTCCGTATTCATTATACAATGTAAATCCACCAATTGAACTAAAAACCATAGTTTCCGCCATTCCATTATTTACAGTTCCAAGTAATAACATTATAACACAGAGTAAAGCCCTCATTTATTGACACCTCCTTGTTATCTTACAGTATAATCAACATAGTCCAAGGAAATTCCTTCTCTCCACATCATAACGTTCCATCCCCAATCTCTAAATTTTTCTATCGTAAAGTCATTTTCAACAACACCATCAATTTTATCCGTCTTATTATTTCGATGAGCAGAATGAAGTATGACAATATGAAGCATATTATCTTCATCTCTGTATGTTCTTGGAAATCATTTTGTCAAGGGGGAATTCAACAATTATTAGGTTCTTCACGGAAACTTAGGCTATAGTCATTCCAAGGCTGCTATGAGATTATCGTGGCGTTGCCACGAAAGAAACGGCAATGAAGGAAAATCAACGCCTGTACGTCGTTATCTCCATGTGACGTCTTCATGACTGATGGCATATATGGTATTCATGGCCTAACTTTCCGTGAAGAGCCAATTATTTCTGACGTTGTGACTTGCACACCCGCATTTATTCTGCTTCTTCACTGTTTCAACATTCCAACAATCCTCGCTTCAAGGAAACTACATCCATCCGCTATCAAGGTGGACCGTGTCTTCGGTACCTTCCAACAGCTTGGGGACCATGTTAATGTCATGAACATTAGCTGCTGTGGCTTCGATCTTGTTGACCAGGCCGGTATCCCGATCGACACCAATGTGTCCCTTGAAACCGAAGTACCACTGATTCCCTTTTTTGACTTGATGGGCTTCCGGATCACGCTCTTTCTTCTCATTCTTCGTTGATGAAGGAGCCGCAATCAGCGTAGAATCCACAATGGTACCCTTCATCAGCATCAGGCCGTTTTTCTTGAGTTGTTTGACTACATCTGCAAACAGTTTCTCCTGCATTTCGTTCTTGATGAGCAGATTCCGGAATCGGCCAATTGTATCGCCATTGGGCACCTGATTGCTGCTTGTCACGCTGCAAAATTCCGAAAAGGCCCGGCTGTCGATTACTTCCGCTGCAACGGCCATGTCTGCTACATTGTACACCATTTGCAGCACATAAATTCGCAGCATCAGTTCCAGGTCGTAGGGCTTGTTCCCGCGCTCTCCTTTGTAATAGCACGGCTTGATCATCGCTACCCATTCGCCCCATGGTATCAGCTGGTCCATCTTCTCCAGAAATTCTTTCTTGTGTGTCTTCACTTCTGCCAGCTCATCCGTGAAGAACGACATGCTCATTTGCTTATCCATACTTCTATTATACCACAAAAGGACAGGCGTTGTTGTCCTTTGCCTGTCCTTCTGTGCGGTGTTGCCCTAAATTCTTCTTCCGGGGTATCAAAACAGTAATTGGCAGCCCCAGAAACCGCACCAATTACCCCGTTAACAATCATCTGGCCTTCTACTGCTATGCCTGTACCCGCAAATCCCCCAGATATAGCACCACTAATTGCTGCCACAGCAACTTGAGATCCATCTACAATTCCTGTTGTGAGTAACTGTGTCGTAACAGAGACAGCTGCCCCAATAACACCACCGACAATTGCACCAATAACAATGATCCAGAAATCGCCATCCTTGTCGGTGCGATGTACAGGATTATTATCACAATAGCCAAATAGATTACGGTTCGCCTGTCCATACGCAAAGGTGGTTTCCTCAAGCGGTGTACCTGTCGGCTCCGTGCCGGGCGTGGTGTATGCAAAACGCTGTTTCGACTGAATATTGCCACCCAAGTCATAAGCATAACGCCATGTTGTGCCGTTATTGCCGGAGGTTTTGTCGTTTTTGTCGTCCACACGGATTTACTCTTCATCAAGGTCATGCCACTCGCTTATTCTACAACCGGATTCATCGATAAGGACCAGATTACCACCTGCTTTTGCGATCGTAAAACCATTGCAGTACTCAAGAATTAAATCATACAGTGGGTAAACAATAATCTGCCCAGAACTATTGCATATTCCATAAAGTATATCATCTTCTTCATTTACCATGCCTATAATCAGTAAGCCATTATCCTGAACTGAACCTAAAGGAATGATCCTTTCTGGGAAGTTTATTGTACGACCATTTCTGTCAATAAGCGATGGATAGTCGTAAGACTTTCCATATATATAGACCAAAGCAAATCCATTGCGGAATTCGCTTTCCTCCCCAAAGAGCACATATGCCCCGTTAAGTATTATCTCACCAGTTATTCTATCAACATACACGAGTTCTTCCGAATCAGTCTCGACAAGAATCGGGCAGGTTGGATCCCGACAAAACAAATCGTATATATTCAAATATTCCGCACAATGATAAGAATTACTATTTTTATCGATAAACCCATAGTGATTTGTAGTTTTGTCTACAAAAATGATTGAAAGATAAGTCTCAGTTACGAACTGGACATCTTCGTATTCCTCATATAACGTGATATGAGGTTCGTTTTGATTTCCATCAATTGAATACGGTATATAATAGTTTTCACATTCTGCTGGAACTCCAATACATGTAGCAAAACATGCCAATACAATTAGAATTCCTGCTGTTTTTTTTATAGACAACATTCAATCCTCCTCATTAAATCGGGGCATGGTATAGAAATACCAGTTACTTTCAAGTTTTCCTGTTTTCTTGTTTCTCAACTTTTTATAGAAAGACGTTATATTGGGGCCCGCATTTGCATCAGTTTTAAACAAGGCTTCGCTTTGGGTTATTTTTTTCACACTTGTAGATTGAAATACTGCCCATTCGAGCCCGTTGCCAAAATCATAGAGCAAGAGTATACCGACGTGCCCTGTGCTTTTGTTATAGACTTCCATTCCTTCCACTAAATCTACACACAAATCCCCATTGGCATCAAACAATCGTCCCTTTTGGCTTTCATCAACTTCGCCATACCTGTATGGTGCAGTATAGCTGCCTACCTGGCCTGTTATTTCGTACATAAGGTGGGAGCAATCAGTCCATCCTTTTTTCTTTAACGTTCCATCAGCGTTATATTCTGCTTCTCTGTATAATCCCGAGTCATACCTATAGTCCTTCTTGTTTTCAAGATATTTCATTATTCTCGGCATGATTACAAGCCTAAAGTAGGAGTCATTGTCTATCTCGCATGTGACATACCTATCATCATGCCCATTACGATCATAATAAGATATAGGCAAATTATGACAATAGCAATACAGATTCCCCTTAATCAGAGCATCCGCGCTCAAGAACCTACACCACTCTGGCCTGTAATAGCGACTTCTTAGATAATACAGTCCAGTTTCCTCGTCCCACACATACCCCCTATAACTGAACGGCTGCACCGTCCCCAGCGTCCCTGCCATCGTGCCACTCTTTCCCGTCGGCTTCCCCCACGCGTCATAGAAGTACCGCACAACTTCATTGCCGTTCGCATCCACGATCCCGACAATGTCCCCCTGCAAGTTCTTCACATACGCATAGCAGGTCCCGTTCCAGCTGACCACCGCCGGACTGTTACTTGCATCGTACCAGAAATGCAGCTGGTTGCTGCCCTGGATCATGTGTACGATGTTCTTGCCGTGCAGAATATACTTGGTCACAATGCCATTGACGGTCTTCTGCACGCGCAGACCGTCTTCATTGTACTCAAAGGAAGCGGTCGTGCCAGGCTTGCTCATGGAAGCAAGCTGCCGTCCGTTCTGCCAGGTGTATGTCCACGTGCCGTCGTTCAGCGGGTTGCCGATCTCGTCATAGGTGATGCTGCTGCCGTTATAGGCCGTCAGCTTGTCACGCCAGTTGGTATCCGTATAGCTGAAGGTATCGGTCTCGAGC
>CALGBY010000101.1 GCA_937886445.1 uncultured Clostridia bacterium
ACGGAAAATCTGCTTGAAACTGCACATTCCTCATTTTAGAGACACACCCTAACTCATTTGTGCGGTATTGCCTTAGTCTCTTTGGCTATTCACAGAATAATAGCCGGAATACTTGATTCAATATGGTTGAGAATATGGCTATTATATAGAAGATGAGAAAAACGCTCCGCTAAAGCAAAGAGGATTTGAAACCCAGAAGGGCGACAAATACGCTATGTTATCTGCCTTTTTTGTCGTTGATGATACTGACAATGACAGAGTAAAGGTATGCTCCATATCTGTTTACAACTCTGTTACAACATTATTCTCTGCAATATGGTACAATGTAGCCGTAAGGTGGTGAATTACTTGTCAGTGATTATGTTAGTGGAGGATGATGATTCGATTCGTCAGGTCACATCCATGCATATACAATTGGTGGGTCACGAAGTGTTTGAGGCGGAGAATGCACAGGTTGCCCGTCAAATGATTGATGATCACAAACCTGATCTTGTTTTACTTGATATCATGATGCCCGGTGAAGATGGATTCTCTTTGGGCGAGCACCTGATTGCGCAAAAGATTCCGGTGATCTTCCTCACCGCAAAAACTGCTGTGCCGGATCGTGTTCGTGGGCTGCGCATGGGAGCGGAGGACTATGTGCTAAAACCCTTTGAACCTGCGGAACTGATCGCGCGAATTGAAAATGTACTGAATCGTCACAGCCATCATGATGGTATCTGGGAGAAGAAAGATCTGAAAATTGACTTTGAATCGCGACGATTATGGAAAGAAAATCAGGAGATTATCCTTACAACAATGGAGTTTGATCTGCTGGCAAAGCTGATCCAGAGCCACAGTACTGCCATCAGCAGAGAAGCTTTGTTGAATGCTGTGTGGGGATGGCAATACACCGGCGAGACACGGACAGTTGACGTCCATATACAGAGAATCCGCCGGAAAATCGGTGCTGAATGGATAGAAACAGTGTATAAGTATGGCTATCGTTTCAGGGAGGACACATGAGAAAAAAGATAACGCTGGCCATGCTGCTGCTGGTGGTCCTGATCGTACCAACCTCGATGTATCTGATGGTAACTCAAAGCTTTGACCAAACCGTCAGCAGAACAGAGCAGATCTCTCTGCGTGAGGAGGCAGCCATTGCCCGCGCACTGATCACCGAGATCAAAAGCAACGGGCCGAACACCTATACTTCGGCGCTGACTGCGGCGCAGACGATGCAGCAGCGATACGGATCGCAGGATGTTTCGCTGGTGCTGTTGTACAATCATAAGCCTATGCTTGGAGCAAGCATTCCGGAAGAAGCTGACATTACAGGATTAACAGATACGCAAACGCGTTCCATTTATCTTTCTTCCAAAACACAAACGCTATATATTGCACACCGGTTGAACGAGAATGTTGTGCTGTTCATTACTTCCGATGTATCTGCTCTGTACAGGAACCATGAGCAGCAAATGATTTATGCAGCCATCGTGTGCAGCATTGGATTGTTGCTTGCCGTGGTAATTGCAACGCTGATCGCCGGCGGATTGACCAAGCCGCTTCGTTCCTTGGTGTATTCGGCAAATGCGCTGCGAGACGGGGACAGAACGATCAAACTTCCCAAACCGCAAAATGATGAAATCGGTGCATTAACATCTGCCTTTGGTGCTATGGCGGAGTCCGTTGATAAGCGCGAGCAAGAGTTAGCCGATCAGGCAGAAAAGAAGCAGGAATTGATCGACGCACTTGCTCATGAAATGCGTACACCGCTGACCTCGATTGTAGGGGCAGCCAGATTGATCCAAAAGGATCCTGAATACACGGGCAGGATGTCTGATATGATTGTCCGTGAAGCCATGCGCCTGTCCATGATGGACAATGATCTGATGCGTTTGACACAGATGAATCATGAACAGCCGGTATATACATGTTTTTCATCCGCAGAGATGGCCATGGAAGCCGCAGCAGTGTATGATGATGTACTTATCTCCGGGGATGATGCTGAATTTATCGGAGACAGGGATCTCCTGATCCAACTGCTGCGAAACCTGATCAATAACGCTATCCGCAGTGATACGAAACAGCCGGTTCAAGTCATGCTTCTTCCAGATGGCTTTTCTGTGACAGACAATGGGCGCGGCATGACGGAAGACCAAATTGCCCATGCTTTTGAGCCATTCTGGAAAGCGGATAAAGCGCGTAGAAGAAAAAACGGAGGTGCCGGGCTGGGGCTGCCTCTGTGTGCAAAGATCGCTGAGCTGCATCAGGCTGATTTGTTGATTGACAGCAAACCTGATCATGGTACGACAGTGACAATGCGATTTACAACTCCGTTACAACCTGTTGAAGACTCTGAAACATGAAATCCGTATCCTTGTATTCGAAAGGAGGCGATTCCATGAAGATGAATCACCTTATCAAGAAAGCTGCTGCACTTCTTTTGGCAGTGGCAATGCTTCCCTTTTCTGCGTTGGCTGTAACCGAGGATACGGTCATTGATGTGCCTGATGTCACGCTGGACACAATCGACACAGCCGTTGCAACCGTTTCGTATCTGCCTGATGCCAGCTATTATGCTGACTACGGAGATTATCAGCCGACATGGGCAGACGCTGATGAATATGTTGAACTGCCCAACGATGGTGAATGGTTTACAACCGGAGACCTGATGCAGCAGCCTTGGTTGACAGCCGGAGAACAGCGGCGTGCTGTAAGCCTGCAGGAGCAATACGAGAAGGGCGAGATTACCTACACCGGCGAATCTGTTTTGAACAAGATGACAGATGTGATCATCGGTGTGTATGCACTGAACCCTGATGACTATGACGGCGAGACCATGTTTGTGCTTTTGCCCGTGTGCTGCCTGAGTGACGACATGCTGCTTGCAATCATTGACGCTTTTCATCAGGCAGGGCAACCTTTCGATCCTGCCGCGTTGAATTACCGCAACTGCATGCGCGGCGGTGGAATCGAAATCACCCGTATGATCACATCCGAGGAAAACGAGCGCAGCATGCAAATCCATATTCTTATCATGAAGGGTATGGTCACTGCAGATTATGTACATGGGAAAAATACAATCATCGAGCCGACCCTGAATACCATGTATTTCAACGGTCTGGACAGTTTTCGCATTCGGCCGTATCGTTGCCTTACAGACAGCGAATTGGCAGAATGGTGGCTGAATAACGGCGCACATCCTTTCGATGAAAAAAGCTTAACTATGGAAGATATCGAACGAATCGGACGCGATTTGATCTACACTTATACAGATGTGCCTTTTAGTATGGACTTGCATATGCTTGATGTGCAGAATCGATATGTTGAATTCTACGGGTATGTTCCATCCAATTGGGATCCTGAGTGGATCGATATTCAAGCGATCCAATATGATGTGATTGCAGACGTTTTTTATACCAGTTTCAAATGGAAACAAAGCAACGACCAGGGGTTCGCTGTAGTAACATTTGCCTGCTCAGGTGATGGCACTTTTGTGCCACTGAAGATAGAATACAGCTATGATTCTTTTGTTGTACCGGGCTGGTCAGATTACAACTATTCCGAAAAAACGGAACATGATTGGGTCATGGCTGCTGACGATTGGGCAAATGAGCACCTGAGGGGTATTGACACAAAGGATCTGGAATGGACCGTCATCAATCCTGAGGTTTTTTCTGACGAAGGTGTCTGCTCCTATGTCATGGCATTAAGCGATGAATGGATCATCTGCGTGATGGTATATCATAACAGTCTGAAGATCTATAATGCCACTCTGTTCAGAAAAGCCAAGTAACATTCACAGAAAAAGAAATGCTTCTAGTGGCCAGGAAGTTAAAACTTCCTGGTTCTTTACATATTCTGAAGATTGAGGAAGATTGCCTGCTTAAGTTCCGATTAGTGCAAGCAAAAGGAAAAATTTCCTTTGACAGATAAGGTGTTTTCGAATATTTTCGAAATGATTCAAGTTCTCAACTTCTGGTACGTCTATTATAACGGAGGAGGTGAGCAGACAATGATTGCAGAATTGGGCCCATCCTGCAATATTGAGGAAGAATTCAACCGATTGGTTTCACAATATCAACAGCGATTACTTAACATGTGTACCATGTATCTTCATGACAAAACTATTGCGGAGGACGCCGTTCAGGAGACTTTTCTGAAAGCATTCCGGGCGCTCCCGAAATTCCGTAACGAATGCAGTGAGAAGACTTGGCTGATGCGAATTGCTATGAATACCTGCCATGATATGGTACGATCATCATGGTTCCGTCACATTGATCGCCGGATTACGCCAGATGAATTGCAGTTGCCGATACAGCAACGCCTTTATGATGACCAAAAAGAAGAACTGGCACAGGCTATCATGAAGCTTCCCCAAAAGTACATGGACACATTGCTGTTGTACTATTATCAGGATATGAATCAGGAGGAAGTGGCGCAAGCTTTGAACACTAGTCCTTCAACCATATCTTATCGATTAAAACATGCATGCGAAAAGCTGCGCGACATATTGGAAAGGGGGCAGGAACATGAAAGATGAATTAATCAGATCACAGATTCATCAGGCCGTTGATCATCATGCGGAAAACATACAGCCCGATCCTTTCTTGGCGCAGCGAGTTATGAACCAGGAAAGGAGAAAAAGGAACGTTATGAAGAGAATATCAGCTAGATTTGTTATTGCAATAATCATCTTGCTATTGCTAACCGCAACAGCACTTGCTTTGACTAATTGGGAAACATTGGCGAAATACTTTGAAAAGACACGCTCTATGGCAACAAGCGGAGAACTGGACAGGTATTCTGAAGAAGATCAATTGAAATTGCTTTCTGCCATGACCGAGGCTGGATTGGTAAATCAGGACGATCCCCGGCTTATCACTGCACAGGATGAGAAACTGTCTGTTCAGGAACGGGCGCAGGCTGCGAATGATATCATCTCTGAACGTTACGGTCAGGATTATTTCAACTTTTTAGACATCGAAAACATCGAATTATCGAGAAACTCAATAAGCGAAGAGGACAGAGAAGCTTACGATGCATGGTCAGAAGAAAGCAAAGAACAGATGATGCTTCGAAGCCAGGAACCAATCAATGAAACACGAACTTATCGAGACGTGACAAGTTTGCTTACGAAAATTGGCATGTTCCCACGTGATTTGATCCGTGATGTGAAAGTATCCAGCGAGTACTCCGAATCAGAAAAAAGGTGGACAGTCATCGCCTCTGTTGATAAGGAAGAATATATACAGTCCATACGTCGACAGGCTACTGACGATGGCAATGTATTCAGCTTCTTTGGCTATTCAGAGAACAATACATGGAATATTCGATTCTATCTGGATGAATATGGTAATTATATCGGGATTTATAATTTCTCTGATCCAGAACAGCGAGCTTCACTTTCTCTTGGTGATGCTTATCCTTTGGCCCTTGCAGCTGCCCGAGCCAGACTTCATGTAGGAAAAGCGGAGCTTGAAAAATTGAAGCTGCAACAGCTTTACGCGGATAGCGGTGTGTATGATCTCAAGAATGGAAACTTCCGTGCTGCTTGCGATTTTACCTGGTATGAAGGGGATACCCCCCTGTACAGTATAGAAATTGATGCAGAAAACGGTCAGGTGCTTAAAGCCATCAATTGGATGGAATCGGCACAAATGCGGGAAAAAGAAAAAATATGGGTTGATGAATTAACGAAGCAAATTGAAGACGCCGGTGCATGCACTTCACTGATCAATAAGGATAATCGCTATTTCTGGAATTGGTCAATCGAAGAAAAATCGGCTTGGTCCCAAATAGCTTACCCTGTGGTACAACAATACTATGCGGAGCATCCTGAATTCTGTCAGTATCTGAAAGACATAGAGGCGGGTAAATATTTGCAGATCGATTGGCCCGTCCTCTGTGTGACTACGCAATATCTATACGGAGTTCCGGATAATCGTTCCATTTCCATGGAACATGCATTTGAAATTGCACGGGATTATGCTATCTCTCAGGGAGCACGAGAAAGCGATATTGATGAAAACAAGAATCACACTTTTTATTATGATGTGACCGATCCTGCGCAACCTGTGTGGAAGATCGATATTTCCCTGCTCTTTGGTGACGGTGATCTTTCTCATCAGAAAAATTCTACCGAAGCTTATGGATTCTTCGTTGTCATCGACGCCCATACCGGCGAAATCCTGCACACTATCAAAAGAGATGTAAATACCGCAATGTGGAAAATCGTATAAGTCAGCATAAATTGCAATAATTCTGTAGCCAGGAAGTTCAACCTTCCTGGCTCTTCACATATTAGTAATTGCCTTGATTTTCTGCTATATTTATTATTAATTCTCTGTTTCCTGAATAATTTCAGTTGCATTAGTCGTCTATATCAGTGAAGGAGGTGATCGGTGGTGGGGCATGCTGAGGTACCAAGCATGAACTATGAACAGAAGCTCAAGATATGGATCGAACAATACTCAAACACGATCCTGAGGACTTGCTTTCTTTATTTGGCCGATCGAAGCCAAGCTGAGGATGCTACACAGGATACATGGATCAAAGCATGGAACCACATGAAGGATTTTGACCGTCATGGTATTGTCAATGAAAAAGCATGGCTTTTACGCATAGCAATCAATACCTGCAAGGATTACAGGCGTACATCATGGTTCCGGCACGTTGACAAAAGACAAACCTTGGAGGATTTGCCTCCGAGACTGATTTCTGTGGAACCGGAGGACCATGAACTGACTGTGTCAGTTATGGAACTTCCCGGTAAATATAAGCAAGTCATTCTTCTCTACTACTTTCAGGGGCTTACAATGCAGGAAACGGCCGATTCATTGGGCATATCACAACCGACGGTTCAAAGAAGGGTTAAAAAAGCAGAGTATCTTTTGAAAGACTTGCTGACAGGAGGCATGACATATGAAAAATTGTAAACATGAAGCGCAAATTCAACATGCGCTGAATACAGATCTTTCAGGACTATGCACAACCTCCCGGCAGCGTGAACAGTTTTTTGAAAACGCAACAGGAGGAAGTAAAGTGAAAAGAAAATTTTCAGTATCTGTTAAAATAATACTTGCTATCACGCTTATGCTGATGACGGCGACAGCTTTGGCCGCCGGGATCACCTTTTCCAAACGAATGTCCGCCACTGAGATTGCGGACCAGGCGTTGCTCCAAACCTATGGAGTTACCGCACAGATGCAATCCCTGTTCACTCGGAAAACCGCGGAGGGAGAAGGAGAAACCGTCGTTGTAACATATGAAGGAATCGAGCATCTGGCTTATGTGCTGGGTAAGTATACAGTAATCGTGGATGGCCAAACCGTGAAAAACATATTCTGGAGCCATGATGGCGAGGACTTGAGAGGAGGATTGGAAGCTTCCGCATGGGGGAAGGAACAGTTGGAGGAAATCCTGCGGATCGACCCGGAAACCGGAGAACCGGCCCAATTGAGTACGTTCGATCCTTATGTCGACCGGATCAACCGAGAGCATGGTTTCGACGATGAAGCGTATTGGGAGGAAAATGAGGATGCAAATTATGAAGTTGTTTTGGAAGGGGAAGATGTTCAGAAAGCGAAGGAGCGGCAATATTTATCTACGCAAGAGTTTGTCCATATCGCAAAGGAAGCCGTTGGCGTAAGGTATCACTTAACTTCTCAGCAGATTTCTTCGATGTCAATAGATGTGGATGAGAATTCTGCCTATGTTCTGCTGGATGGAACGGCCTGCTATCGTTGCTGGATCTTCGTGGGGGAATTGTCCTCTGAGGAAACGGAACAAGATGGAACTTATACTGTTTATCTGAACTTGGAAACCGGTGTTGTGGAGGATATCCAGTTTCTGCCTGAACAGGGTGGCGGAAACGGCTGATGGAAAGCGTAACATGATTATCAAAATATAAATAAACATCGATAAAATCCCATTTCCGGTTCGTCTATATAAGTGTAAGGAGGTGATTGTTCATGCAAGCAGTCAAGGATCCGGGCTGCGGACGCGATGAAACGATTGAACGCATGGTAACCACATGGCAATTGCCGCTCCTGCGCCTGTGTTACATACATTTGAAAGACAAGACGCTGGCGGAGGATGCAGTACAGGAAACATTTTTGAAGGCTTACCGGGGGCTTGAATCCTTCCGCGGAGACAGCAGCGAGAAAACATGGCTGTTCAGGATCGCTGTGAATACCTGCAGGGATATGACGAGGGGCGGATGGTTCAGACATACAGACCGGCGCGTAACGCCGGATATGCTGCCGGAAGCGGTTCTGCCGCCGGATGAGGAACAGGTAGACCTCACGCTGGCGGTAATGAACCTGCCGGTAAAATATCGGGAAGCCATCGTTCTTTATTACTATCAGGATATGGATACCGTGCAGATCGGAAAGGTGCTGGGTATCGGACAATCATCGGTATCAAACAGACTGAAGAAGGGCAGAAACCTGCTGAAAGAAGCATTGAAAGGGGGAGACAAACGTGAAAGATGAACTTGAACGGCAGAAATTTCATGAAGCCATAGATAAAACGCTTTCCGGATTGCAGGAAAATCCCTTTCTGGTGCAGCGGGTGAGAGCTCTGGATCAGGGAAAGGACAAAATAATGATAAAAAGGAAAATTCCTGCAGGAATAATTATTGCGATCGTAATGCTTTTACTGACGGCTACCGCGGTGGCTGCCGTTGTATTCAGCAGTCAACAGTTCGTTGAGGAAGTGGCGGTGCCGAACGCGGTCGAGAATGACAGCAGTATCAATGTAAACGGATTCTATTCCGCTGAACAGCTTTCGGATATGATAAAGGTGTTAAGCGAAAACGGGATCACATTTGAGGAAAACAGCAGCATTATGCAGTCTCTGCATAGCGGACACAGCTATTATGAAGAAGAATTTATCATGGCGGTGTGCGCTCAGGCCTTCGGCGGATCGTATTATTCCTGGACGCTGGAGCAGCAGGACTGGTTTGAAGGCGTTATGGTGGAAATCGGCTGGTATGAGACCCGTCAGGTGCGTATGCCCGGTGACGGAAACATGACCTATGAAGAAGCCGAGACATTTGCATTCACGGCATTGAAGGCGAAATTCGGTGAAGAACTGGAGCCGGATAACCGGAACGTATACAGGCTTTTGCGGTCGTTCTATATAGATATTGAAAGCGGCGGCCGGGCCAAATGGGCGTTTACGCTTGACCCGCTGGACCTTTATCATGGGCGATACAGCGTTGAGTTTTTTGATGATGATCCGGCCCGCACGGCTTTCCTGCGGGAAAACGCTTTGCCCGATTGGACGCAGCCCTATACCGGGGACGAGCTGATGAATGCCTTCCGTGACGTCTATTCGTGGAACATGGCGCAGTGGCCTCAGAGCATATGGCATCAGTTCCATGAAATGATGCTGACGGCGCAGCAGGACAGCTCCTCAGTCAATGATACGCAGTACAGGGGATATCAGCTTGCGGATTATCCGATGCCCGGGGAGGGGGAGAAAGAACTCTCCCGCGAAGAGGCGGTCGCCATCGCCAAAGAAACCCTGCGGAATGAACGGGCGGTGATGAATTCCGCCGTTCTGACGGAATATGAGGGCAGCAGAGAATGGCTTGTGGGCATGATGGTATATACGGATGATGAAGGGGCAGATGATCCGTCTGATTTGTATGTGATCGCGGTCGACAGCCGCTCCGGCGAAATCATCAGCACAAGAAAGCAAACCCTTGACGATGACGAGTGCATGCCCTTTGTGCCGCAGGCGGCCTACGAAAAGGCGCGTGAAGGCATACTGACGAGGAACGATTATATCAAGCTGGCGGCGGATGCCCTGCAGAAAGAATATCCGGAACTGAACCTGCAGGACCCCGATGAATATGAAGCGAGAGAAATGGGCGGCGGAAACAACAGCCGCACCATCACCTTTATGCCCAAGAATGTAAAGCACGGCATCGCGGCCGCGACAGTCCGGGCCGACGGTACGGTAGGCAATATTTCGGCGGATACCGCGCCTTTGAACGGGGACAACCTGTTCCGGCGGTACTGGGATGTGTACGGATATTACGGGGATTGGGATCAGAGCATCTGGGTACAGGCCGGTCATGACATGCTGGAACTGGAGCCCGTGACGGCAGACGGGATCATTATGAAGAAAACGGGCTACCCGGAGGAAGCGTCGGTTCCCGTCAGCAAGGAAGAGGCACAGGAAGCGGCCATGATCGCCGCCGGAAAGCGCAATATGGAGATCAACACCTGTGTACTGGTGTACGCGGAGCCCCATCCGGTATGGATCATGCGGGTGCTGACGCTGGATGCGATGAGCCCGGTGATCGGCATTGACGCTGTGACAGGCGAATGCGTTTTCCGGGAACTGTACAAAACGGACTACACCCCTCATTATGTGTTGTATTCCATGCCCGAAACATGGCGTTCCGTTGAAATGGAAATGCTGGGTGCGCAGGTTCTGTCCGTGCGGGAAGTGACTTATAAATTCAGTGATATGGCACTGGATGAGCCGGAGCTTGACTTGCTTGACGGCGCGTGGGCTGTGCAGCAGGAGGGAAACACCATTACCTTTACAGGAAAATGGGCCGGAATGAAGAACTACGAAGTGGAACTGGATGAGAAAGGCTTTGTGATCCGCTGCGAAGAAACAGATTCGGCGGCGACGGAGCCCCGCCCGGCAGAACCGCCCGAAGGGACCACTGCGGATGATTTTGTTCAGCCGCTTCCGCCACTGGCAAACGGCAAACCATGGTTTTTCGGAAAGAACTTCGCGGACGCAGATTTCTGGGATCTGTTTGAGGCGAAAATGATCGAATACGATGTGAACGCGTATAACATTCAGGCGAAAGCGGCGGAATGGAACAGGCAATACGGCAGCATGAACCGCTGGCCGCAGGATTGCATCGTACTCTTCACCTTTATGATCTCCACCGGGGAGTATGATTTTGAATACAACTATCCTGTATTTGAAAGTGAGGGAAAGCCGGGACAGGCGGAGATCTATACCATCGCGACCGATGCATTCTATAGTGAATACGCCGCGGAAATGTCTTTGATAGGGATCGGGGAAGTACTGCCTGCCGGGGTACTCACCAATGACGGCGCGGACTGCAGAACAGGAAAAATGTTCGGGAAGCCCGTTTGGTGGGTCAATATGCTGGTATATGATGAAGCAATTTCGGATTGGAGAGCCTTTGGCTACGTGCAGCTGGATGAGGAAGGAAACGTACTGGAAGTGATGTACGAGCCTTTCGGCAACGGCTGACGGTACACGAAAGACAGGTTTATTTATGTGATCATCATGAGGGAGAGGCGAAAAATCGCTTCTCCCTTGAATTTATCTGAACTGATTGATCAAAAGGCCATTGAATCATTTGCAATGAAAGATGATCCCGGGTGCATTTTGACTGCTGATCGTTTTGAATAATTTACTAAAAGAAAAGAAAAACGCGGGGGGAGGTTGTTTCGATAACAACCTTCTCCGCGTTTTGAAGTAATCATTTATGAAACGGTATACAGCGATGATCAGCGGTACAGGGTGTCGTATTCATTGCAGAGCGGGAAGCGCATGGGCACATCCTCTTCAACAGGAACAAAGCGCGGACGGGCCTCGGCAAAATAGTTATCGGTACGATCATCATTCACAGAGGATACTTCGCCGATGATGGCTGTACCGGTACCCTGCTTTACGGAGAACAGGTGATAAAGACCGGGATAAACCGTCATACTGCTGCCGGTCGGGATCTCAACGAAGGTCCCGGCGGGTACAAAGCTTTCGATACCGTCAACAATAATTCGGACATCGTTATTGGTGTCTACCGCGCCGCTGCTGAGTGAATTGAACACCTGAATCATCAGGATGCCTCCGCCTCTGCTGATGATATCCTCGGTTTTCTGGAGATGATAGTGATTGGGAAGGATCTGCCCTTCTTTCATCAGGATCAGCTTTTCGGCGTACGGGCATCCGGCAGACCGGTCCGGAAGACCGTTGCGCAGGGTAAAGAGAACGGCACCGGTACGGTCAAAATCTCCGCTACCGAAATCCGTCACATCCCATCCGCGCATTGTTTTGATAACGGCGGACGCGCTCTCCTTTTTTGCTTTCCATTCATCTTTTGACCAGTAGGCGAAAGGCGGAAGAGCAAAACCGTTATTGCGAAGCAGCTGCTTCGCGCATTCTACCTCCTGCTGGATCCTGCTGCGTTTCATGTTTATATATCCTCCTTCGGATGAAGTTCCAATGGATCTTGGTACGGGGGTAAAGTAAAGGAAAGCATTGATGCATACGGAAGGCTCATCTGCGGTGCTTTTTGCCTGATCTGTTTCCCGGAAAAACGCGCTTGCCCGGCAAACCACAGTTTTTTACGGCTGAAGCCTTCATGATCCGCCGGTAATTGAACCGGACGCGTTTGATCTGTACTTGTTCCTATTGTACTCCCGAACGGGATCAAGGTCAACAGCATTTTACAGTGCGCAGGTAAGGAGTGAAGCGATGCCGCGCAGAAATACGGGCATGTTTTTTGTTGACAAAGAAGGTCAGGAAGACTAAACTTTGTATGAGATATTATGATCACTGCTCTGAAAGAAGGTACTGATATGGAACGCGGTGTATATTTTGACGGCTGGTTCAGGCAGATCCCCTGTTATCATCCGAGTCTTCCGGAAAGAAACCTTCAAATGCTGGATGATCTTGAACGCTTTCATGCAACAGCGCTTTGCTGGGCCGGTATGGGCGGAGGAAGCCTTTCTTTGCCCTATTTGCAGCATGAAGCGTTTGGCCCCGTAGACCCGCGAATGCAGATCTACGGCTATATGAACGACAGTGAATTTATTAAGGAATGCGAAAAACGGGGTATCCGTCTGTACGCGATCGTATTTGAAGCACAGGGCTGGGAATATCCGGCTGTGATCGGCGCGGACGGGAAGATCGTTAGGCTGAATAAGCGTGCTGAAGAGATAAAGGATCACACATGGTACGGCCTGCGGGAATTTGGTGAAGATAAGTATCCGGACGCTTTCCCGACCTCCCTTTCGGATTACTATCCGGACGGGATCAAGAATGAAAACGGAGATACGGTGACCGATCTGTGGGAAGAATGCGCGGTACGGGATATGTACGGAAATCCGGTACACGCGCAATGGGTGGAAGTGAAAGGGCACGAGGAACAGTGCTACCAGATGTGCCGGAACAACCCTGTTTGGCGGGGATACCTGAAAAAGATCATTCAGCTTCAGCTGGATGCCGGAGCTTCCGGGATCCAGCTGGATGAATGCGAGGTACCGATGACGGCCATCTCTTCAGGCGGCTGCTTCTGCAAAAGCTGTATGCGGCAGTTCAGGCAGTACCTGACGGAGAAAAGAAACGAAGGTATGCTCGGAGAAGAATGGAACGGGATCGAGACGGAAACCTTTGATTACGGCAGCTGGCTTCGTGAACACGGATGCACCTTTCCGAAGGACGCGCCTTTCTACAGGGATTACTGGGAGTTTCAGCTGCGCGCTGTCAAAAAGCATTTTTCGGAGCTGGCGGATCATGCGCGCAAATACGCAATGGAAAAGTATTCAAGAAAGATCTGCGTGAGCGGAAACTTTTATAACATGCAGCCGGCGTATTATCCGATCGAGGATAAGGTGGATACCATTGTTACGGAAATGGATCATACGCTGTTCCGTCAGCCGTATTATTACCGCTTCTGCTCGGGCTTCGCGTCCGGAAAGCCTGTGATCGTAGCTGAAAACCCGTATGGCGGGATCATTCCGCGCCTGCTAGAAATGCTGGACAGGGGAAAGGGCTATGACCTGTACCGCGTATTTCTGCTGGAGGCATCTGTGTACGGATGCAATATGTCTGTGCCCTACGGCGGATGGATGGGCAATACGGTGCGTGACGCCTTTATGGCACCGCGTGCGCTGACGCAGGAAATACAGGATTTTCTTTACCAGCATGAGGAGCTATATCCTGTTTCGCGTTCCGGGGGCGCGGCTGTGCTGTATTCCTATGCCGGCTATTACTGGCGGGATTCCTCCAAGGGAAGCGGAGCCAATGGCATGCAGGATGCTTACGAGAGCCTGATGGACGCGACGGTGGACACCTGGACAGACCCGGATATGAAGCCGGTGCCCTTCTGGGATGTGATACGCGCGCTGAGTGAAGCAAACCGGCAGTACGATGTAGTGATGCTCCCGGACGGTGTGCTGCGGCAGGACAGCTTCAGCGAAGAGAAGCTGGAAGGCTATCCCGTTGTTGTTTTGTCCGACGATGATGTGCTTACCGAAAACCAATGCAGGGTGATCGAGAGGTATGCCAAAAAAGGCGGAAAGGTGCTGATCCTCGGCAGGGCGGGAGAAAAATACGGGCTTACCGAAAAGCTTATGAAAACCGGAAACGCGGTGTATGTGCCGCTGGGCACAGAATATATGCCGGCGTTTATGAAAGCCTTTGACAGCCTTTATATGCCCTGTGCGCCGGTCGTATGCGATGAAAAGAATGTGGGGATCCAGTGCTCTGTTACGGGCGGAAGAATGGCGATCCATATTTTGAATTATTCCTACAGCGAACAGGAAGATCGGATCGTGCCGATCCCTGAATTGAGGCTCTGTGTGAAGGCGGGTGGCAAAAAGGACTGTGAGGTGCTGGTGCCCGGCGAGGACCGGATACCGGAACTTGCGATCAGCTTAGAAGGGGAAAAGCTGTATGTGACCGTTAAGAACGCGGGGCTTTATACGGTGCTTCTCTTTTAGGAGGCGGCATACGGTACAACAGCATGGCTGCGCTGTGCCTGAACCGGTATCGGGGATTACAGATACTGCATTCAAAGTGTAAAGGAAAAACAGAATGACGGAGGAAGAATCATCATGAATGAAGCAAGGATCGAGCGCGTAACGGAGAAGATGAGAGAGCAGGGAGCGGATCTGCTGCTGGTTTCCGACAGGACGGTCATGAAATATCTGACCGGGTTTTCGCTTGACAGCGGGGAGAGACTGTGCGCGCTGCTTATCAGCGCGGATGGAACAGTACGCCTGATCCTGAATGATCTTTTTCGCGCGCAGAAGCCGGAGATCGATACGGTGTTCTACAATGATACCGACGACACGGCGGAAATACTGCTGGCGGAAATGCACGGAGTGAAGACACTGGCGGTGGATAAGAACTGGCCGTGCCGCTTTTTGCTTGCGCTGCAGGAAAAATCCGGCGGGATCCGGTATATCAACAGCTCTCCGGTGATCGATAAGGTTAGGATCAGAAAAGACGCGGATGAACAGGAAAAAATGATCTGTTCCTCTCAAATCAATGACCGCGTGATGGCAAGGCTGATCCCCGAGATCCGAGAAGAACAAACCGAGAAGAAACTGGCGTCCCTTGTGAGGAAGCTGTATATGGAGGAAGGCTGCGAGGATGTGTCCTTTGAGCCGATCTGCTCCTTTGCCGCCAACGCGGCTGACCCGCATCACGGACCGGATGATACCATTGGCAGACGGGGGGACTGTCTCGTGATCGATATCGGCGGTATGAAAGACGGGTATGCGTCTGATATGACCAGAACGGTATTTCTCGGGGAAGTAAGTGACCGGCAGAAGGAAATCTACGAAACCGTGCTGGAGGCCAACCGGCTCGGAAAGCTGGCGGCCAGACCCGGAAACCGGATGTGCGATGTGGACCGGGCGGCAAGGGACTATATCGAAAGCCGCGGATTTGGGAAGTACTTTACGCACAGGACCGGCCATTCGATCGGAATAGAAGACCATGAGTGGGGAGATGTATCCTCTGTAAATACGGATGTGATCATGCCCGGTCAGTGCTTCTCGGTGGAGCCGGGTATCTATATTCCGGAGGAGGGGATCGGTGTCAGGATCGAGGATCTTGTGCTGATCACAGAAGACGGCTGCAGGGTGCTGAACAGTTACCCGCGCGACCTGACTGTTGTACCCTATGATGAATGATCAACGCAGGTGAACGTGGCAGGATAGGATATGGAATCCACAGAAATACGCCTGTACCGGCGCTCTTTCATACGGTACAGGCGTGAGATTTTTGTCCGGACAGCACGAACAGGGGATGAATACAGTATGCCGGATACCGGCAGGACACAATACGTAGGCCCTATCGAAGCTTTCGGGTGATCTCTGTATCATTCAGCAGGCTGTCGGCCGAATAGACATACAGGATGCATTCCGCGTCACTGTACATTTCCGTTACGGAGGAGAAGTTACCGTTTAGATAACGGGCATCCGCCGCGACGGTTTTTTTGTAGTGCGCGGAAAGCAAGGGGAGCAGGCTGTTGGCAAAGGAATCCTTGAATACGATCAGGGTGCCCTTTTCAGCACCGGGATGATCGATCTCAAGCAGACCGTGATTGCCGTTCAGATAAACGGCGTAGCCGTCATAGGTATCGATATTTTCGGGAAAGATCAGGTGGTCAAAGGCTTTATCCTCTTCCCGGATGTAAAGCGTGATATCGTCCTGCGGGACCGCGCAGGTGATGCTGTCATACTGCAGGGCAGGAAGCCCGGAGGCAGCAAGGGTGGTACCGCGGAAGGGTGAAAAGGACGATACGGAAAAGGCAGACAGCGGAAGCGGAGTAAACCCGAGCTTTTCTCCAAGCGCCTCGTATGCAAGATACGCGCCGTGAAGCGTCCAGTGATGATCTGTATCGTAGTAAATACCGTCCGGATCAGCCGAAAAGGCTTCAAAGAGGCTGACCGCGTGACCGGAGGCATTAAGGAACTGCCCGACTGTTTCCTCCGCGGTGTATGTATTCCTGATCAGGGGCGCCATTTTGTCAAGAAGCATATAGCCGTGGGTGGGAGGGGTGAGCACGAACCACTCCATATGACTGCTGTCCGCAAGAGAAGCGAAGCGCGCTATGCGGTTTTCAAGTGATCTTGTATTCACGCTGAGCGGTTTTTCTATGACGCTGCCGGCGACCGGCCAGGCGTTCAGCTCTGTCCTTCTGCCTGTAAGCACCTGTACCGTGCTGTCGAGCGCGACCAGCGCGGTGCGGAACGGAATATGATCGGAAAGGTATTTTTCTGTGGCGTCATCGAAAGTCCCGTTCTCAAGTGATGCCGCGGAGGGCGGATCGGCCAGATATCTGCGTTCACTGTCGGAAAAAACACCTTTTCCTCCGAAAAGGCTGAACAAGCCCGCCGCGAAAAACAGCAGCAGCGGTGCAAGCACAAAAAAACGGTCGTTCAATAGTTTTTTCATATCCGGCGCCTTTCTCAGAAACGGAAGTAGACGAAGGTCATATATCCCTGCGCGGCAAGCGAAGCGGCTGAAAGCAAAAACAGAACGGGATACCAGCCTTTCCGAAGCCTTTTTCCGTCGATGCTTCCCCTGAAGCAGAGAATTCCGCAAAGGATCAGCAGCGGAGCATAGGCCGCGCATTTCAGCAGCATCCTGTCATTTCCGATGCCGTATGTACCGAGCATGGCCGGAAACAGTGTTTTTCCGAAGCCGGAAAAAATACCCCAGCCGATGAAAACCATGAAAAAGGTGACCGCCTGACGCAGCGCGGACGGGAGCCGCTTTTCGGGAGCTTTATTCAGCAGGAACCGTTTTTCAAATGTCATCAGCAGGGCAAAATACAGCCCCCATACGATAAAATTGATGCCGGCACCGTGCCAGAGACCGGTAAGCGCCCACACAAGCAGTACATTCAGATCTCTGCGTAACTTGCCCTTTCTGTTTCCGCCGAGGGGGATATACACATATTCACGAAACCATACGGTAAGGGTGATATGCCATCTGCGCCAGAAATCTGTCAGGGAAAGCGCCCGGTAAGGGTTGTTGAAGTTTTCAGGAAGGGTGAAGCCCATTGCTTTGCCGAGACCGAGCGCCATATCCGAATAGCCGGAAAAATCAAAACAGATCTGGAAAGAAAACGCGAGCAGGCCGAGCCATGCCCCGAGAGCGCCGGCGGATGACAGATCCGCGTTGACTGATCCCCAAAAGCGGCCGAGACAATCCGCCAGGATCACTTTTTTTGCAAGACCCGTGATAAAGCGTTCCAGCCCCGCGTGCATGTCATGCCATTCGGGTCTGCCGGCGTTCAGCAGCTGCTGCTCCATATCCGAATAGAGCACGATCGGCCCGGCGACCAGCTGCGGGAAAAACGAAAGATATACCGCAAATACGGTAAAGCGTTTCTGCGCCTGTACCTTGCCGCGGTATACATCAACGATATAGGAGATCGCCTGAAAGGTGAAGAAGGAAATGCCCGCGGGAAGCCCCGGCGCGGTGAAGGACACTGTGATACCTGTTGCAGAGGAGAACAGAGAAAGCAGGAAAGAGGCGTATTTCAGGTAGAGGAGAGGAAGCAGATCCGCAACGATAAGCAGAATAAGGACAAAGCGTCTTTTTTTGTTCTTTGCCGTCATCCAGAGCGCGCCTGACCAGTTGATCAGCATGCACGGGATCAGGAGAACCAGCCAGACAGGATCTCCCCAGCCGTAAAAAAGTACGGAGAAAAGCAGCAAAAATGGCAGGCGCAGCCTCTGCGGCACATATCTGTACAGGAGCAGCACGACAGGCATGAAGAGCAGGAGAAATGTAAAGGAAGAAAAAACCATGCTAATCGGATTCCTCGCTTTCTGTGTCCGGGATGTCATCCGCTTCGGGAGGTACGCAGCGGATGCTGTCCTTCAGTTTTTCAAAGGTGGAGGAGCCGATCCCGCTTACACGCATCAGATCCTCCGGGTAATAAAAGGGAGATATATTTTCTCTGTATTGAATGATCGTCTCCGCCCGTGACGGGCCGATTCCGGGAAGCGTTTGAAGCTCTTCTGAGATGGCTGTATTGATCTCGGCCTGACCGCCATAGGCAGGAGGATTGACAACAGGCGCTGCCGCTCCCGTAAACGGGATGGAGGAAGAAACACGGGTATCCTTTTTTCCGCGGGTATGATAAGCTGTTTCTATGCTTTTCAGGAGAGGGATCAACAGCGCGGCCGCGCAGACGAGTATACATAAAAGGAGCGGCAGTATGAGCAATTTTCTTTTTGCTGCTTTCATACTGCCGCCTCCTGAAGATGTTGATTGATGGGTACTGCGGATAACACAGGACCGGTGCGGATGAGGTCATTGCCGCCCCGCCTTGGATCGCCCCGTTATCGCGCCTCCTGTAACGCGGTGCTGAACAGAACGATCCATATCACACGCTTACAGCGCTCTGCGGATCTTCTGGCCTTTCGCCGTATCCTCGACGATGAAGCCGAGCTCCTTCATTTTGTCGCGAAGCTCGTCGCTCTTTTGCCATTCCTTGTTCTTTCTCGCCTCGGCACGGGCATCGGCCAGCGCCTGAATTTCTTCAGGAAGCTTCGCGTCCGCCTTTTTCATCAGCAGACCGAGTACATCCGTCAGGTCTGTCAGCTCATTCAGCATGGCGTCAACGGTGGAAATGCAGGCGGTATCCGGCAGGGCGGTATTGATATCGCGTACCAGTTCAAACAGCGCGCCCATCGCGTCTGCCGTATTCAGATCATCATCCATGGCTTCATCAAAACGCGCGGCATGCTCTTTGATCTTTTCAAGAAGGACTTTTTCCTCAGTGCCCGGTTCTCCCGCGGGCGCGTGCATCTGCATGAAAAGCAGCTTGTCACGCGCGGTATAAAGACGGGTGAGAGAGGCATGAGCCTGCGCGATCATTTCACGGCTGAAATTGATGGGGCTGCGGTACTGAGCGGAAAGCATGAACATACGCACATCTTCCGCGTCAAACTCTTTCAGAATATCGCGTACGGTAAAGAAGTTACCGGCGGATTTGCTCATTTTCTCGTTGTTGATATTGATAAACCCGTTGTGCATCCAGTAGTGCGCGAAGGGCTTGCCGGTCGCGCATTCGCTTTGGGCGACTTCATTTTCATGGTGAGGGAAGAGCAGATCCTTGCCGCCGCAGTGGATATCAAAGGTTTCTCCCAGATACTTCATGCTCATGGCGCTGCATTCGATATGCCAGCCGGGTCTGCCCATACCCCACGGGCTTTTCCAGGCGGGTTCTCCGGGCTTCTGCGCTTTCCAAAGCGCGAAATCAGCCGGATCATGCTTGACATTATCCACCTCGATGCGCGCGCCGGCTTCAAGATCCTCCATGTTCTGGCCGGAAAGCTTGCCGTAAGCGGCGTCCTTCTTCACATCAAAGTATACATCGCCGTTCACCTCATAGGCATACCCCTTGTCCTGAAGCTTTTTTACCAGGGCGATGATCTGTCCGATATGCTCGGTGGCGCGGGGGTGTACGCTGGCGGGACGGATACCGAGAGCACCGGCGTCCTTATAGTATTCCTCAATGAAGCGGTCGCCCAGTTCCTTTACGGTGATGCCTTCTTCGTTGGCACGGCGGATCATTTTGTCGTCAATGTCGGTAAAATTCTGGACAAAGGTGACCTGATAGCCCTTGTGTTCAAGATATCTTCTCAGCACATCAAACACGATAAAGGGACGGGCATTGCCGACATGGAAATAGTTGTATACTGTAGGACCGCAGGCATAAATGCCGACCTTGCCGGGGGTGATGGGTACAAATTCTTCTTTCTTTCTGGTCTGTGAATTAAAGATCTGCATACTGTATTCCTCTCAATATTTATTTTCAGATATTGTAGATATCACGGCACTTCGCTTCAAGGTAATCCAGATAACAATTCGGGTCGAATGCTTCCTTCATAACATCCTTCAGGATCCGGTCGGCCTTTTTCAGCCCGCCGAAGCGCCAGATCTGATCCCGGTTCCACTCGTTGACCGGTTTGAAGTCACCGCTCAAAACGCACTTGTCGATATCGAGGCTTTCCTTCATGCGTTTCAGGAACTGGGCGCCATAGGCACTGCCCAGCGCGTAACAGGGGAAATATCCCACCATACCGCCCGACCAGTGACTGTCCTGCAGCACTCCGCGACGGTCATCGGGCACATCCACCCCCAGATACTCCCGGTACAGACGGTTCCATTCCGCGGGCAGGTCCTTTACCTTCAGCTCGCCGTGCATCAGCGCTTTTTCAAGCTCGTAACGCACCATTATGTGCAGACAGTAGGTCACCTCATCTGCTTCGGTACGTATCAGGCTGGGCTGTACAAGATTGACAGCGCGGTAGAAATCCTCCGAACCGTACGCGCGTGTATCGGGAAAATACTCGTGGATGAGCGGAGTGACCAGCGTAATGAAAGCGCGGCTGCGGCCGATCAGGTTTTCATAGAAGCGGCTCTGACTTTCGTGAATGCTCATACAGGCACCGCCGTCAAGACAGGTATAACACAGCTCCCGATCGCTTCCGGTATCATAGAGCGCGTGACCGCCCTCATGGATGACAGAGTACATCGAGGAGGAGAAATCGTCTTCCAGAAAATGAGTCGTGATCCTGACATCCTGCTGGCTGCCGAAGGAGGTGGTAAAGGGATGCTCCGTGGTGGAAATACCCACATGAGCGGTGTCCAGCCCCATCAGCTCCATCAGCTTTTGAGAAAAGCGCATCTGCGCTTCATCAGAGAAGGACCCGTGCAGGCAGGAACAGTCCGGCTGCGGTTTTTCGCTGATCGTGCGGATCAGCGGAACCAGACGTGAACGGAGGGCGGAGAAGAAGGCATCGCATTTTTCCATGTTCAGGCCTTCCTCATATTCATTCAGCCAGTAATCATACGGATCCTTTTCAGGGTCAAACAGTTTCGCCTGATGACGGAGGGTATCAAAGATCTGTTCCAGACAGGGCTCAAAAAGTGAAAAATCGCTTTTTTCCTTGGCGGTATGCCAGATATCATCCGCTTTGACAAGCAACTCCTGCCAGGCGATGTATTCCTTTTTGGGGATCTTTTTCATATTGCGTATGGAGTGCAGCATCACTTCCACACAGCGCCTGTCTTTTTCACACAGCTGATCGCCGATGCTTTCCAGATCCTCAAGCAGATCGGCAGTTTCCTGACAGGTGGAGATGCGGTACTCCTCGCCGCTCAGGATGCCGATCGCGTGCGCCCGGTTTTCCGCTGTGCCGCGGGGCGCACCCGTTACACCGTCATAGGAGAGCAGAGAAAGCGCGTGATCATAAGCGCTTTTGCGTTCCTGTATTTCGTACAGCTTATCAAGCTTTTCCTGCGTCATCATTTTTGAGTCCTCCTTCGGATGAGAAACGGCAGCGGCTGTTTGATAACCGTCCGTATACGCATCTGATACTATGCCTTCGCGTTTTCCGATGTTTTCCAGTCGATCAGGAATCTGTCATGTACAGTTATATCCATCGCCGTTCCCGCAGGACATTCCGGGCGGGGAGCGCGTACATCCAGATACAGAAGACGGTCATCCTTTTCATCGCTCAGACTGCCTTCCGAGAATATGACCGGCCAGACATTCAGCCCCTCACGAAGCACGGTCTGCTCATCCAGGCTTTTGAACAGATACTGTTTTTGATGACAGCGCCCGTGAAACGCGCTGTCCAGATACTTTTTGTATTTTGCAACGGGGGATATCACCGTGCCCAGCGCGAATACTCCGAACGCTCCGGCAAGCAGCGGAAGGATGAACGCGAAAGGATAAGCCGAAATATGCCCTGAAAGGCTGTTATCCACATCCTGATGAAGATAGGCGTGCCAGTCGCTCACATCGATCACAAGTACGACAAGTGACGCGATGAGCAGGGAAAAAAACACGGTGTAAACAATCGCGCGCCGTACAGCCAGTTTTCTCTTTACGGCATTGTAGGTTTCTTCGGAATACATCTCCGTCATCAGATAATCCTCCGTATATTGATCCGTCTATTATTATAGCGAAAATCAGAAAAAAGTAAAGAAAAGTTAAGAAAAGGAAGGAGACTTTCACAGCCGCTTACAGATACTGCTGTGTATTCACATCGATCACGCCACGTGTGGTAAGGCGCAGCGAGGGGATGACAGGCAGACTCATAAAGGAAAGCGTCATGAAGGGGTCTATGTTCTTTTGCACGCCCTGTGCGAAAGCGGTGCGCTTGGCGTGCTCAAGCTTTTCATTCATCTCTTCCAGCGTGCAGTCGCTCATCAGGCCGGCGATCTCAAGCTGTACCTCAGCGGTGACCTGCCCGTCTTTTACAACGACGATCCCGCCCTTGTTTTCAGCCACACGGTTGACGGCAAGTGCCATATCACCGGAGGTCACGCCCACGGCAATGATGTTGTGGCTGTCATGGGAAATGGAGGTGGCAACGGCACCCTCCTTCAGGCCGTAGCCCTGCAGGAACCCGAGACCGATATGCCCGGTGCCCTTATGGCGTTCTACCACGGCGATCCGCAGGATATCCTTACCGGTATCGGGAAGATCGGCATAGCCGTTATCGGTGGTAAGGATCTCCCCGTCCACCATACCGATCACGGCATGACGCCGGCTGCTTTCAAAATCCTTCTCACTGAGGGTCTTGAGACGGAAGGTGTCATGGGCGCGTGATACAAGGTATTCTTCCAATACAGGTTTGGGAACGGATACGGCCTTTCCGTTTTCCGCGGCAAGCACGCCGCGTTTGTACACCTTTTCCACCGTAAAGGAATCAAAATTGTCGATCACATTCAGATCGGCCAGATATCCGGGCGCGATGGCACCGCGGTTGTTGAGCAGGAAATAGCGCGCGGCATAGTGAGCGGCCACCTTGACGGCAAGAATGGGATCCACACCGTGATCCCGCACCGCACGGCGAATGATGGAATCGATATGGCCGCGGTCGAGAAGATCGGAAGGATGAGAGTCATCCGTGCAGAACATGCAGCGGGACGCGTATTTTTCGCACAGGAGAGGAGCCAGCGCGTCCAGATTGCGGGCTGCCGTGCCCTCGCGGATCATTACGAACTGCCCGATCCTCAGCTTTCGGAGAGCATCCTCAAAGGAGGAACATTCGTGGTCGGAATATACGCCGGCGGCTACATAGGCGTTCAGATCCATCCCTTCAAGACCGGGCGCGTGACCGTCGATCTTTTTGTGATGCGCCTGAGAGGCGATGATCTTGGACAGTGGCTCGGAATCGCTGTGGATCACGCCGTAGGCGTTCATCATTTCGGCCAGACCCAGTACACGGGGGTGGGTAAAATAGCTGTCAATGGCATGCCAGTCCAGATTGGCACCCGCCTCATCAAGCGGCGTTGCCGGCACGCAGGAGGGAAGCATGAACATGACATCCACCGGCAGCTCCTCCGTGGAGCCCAGCATGTAATCAATACCGTCCGTGCCCATCACATTGGTGATCTCATGAGGATCGGTGATCACGCAGGTGGTGCCGTGGGGAAGGACGGCTCTGGCAAATTCGCGCGGAGAAACCAGACTGCTTTCAAGATGCACATGCGCGTCAATAAAGCCGGGGCAGACGATCTTTCCGGATACATCTACTTCATTTTTGCCCTGATAATCGCCGATGCCGACGATCAGCCCTTCCGCGCAGGCAATATCGCCCTTGCAGAGCTCATTTGAAAAAACATTGACATAGGTGGCGTTTTTCAGCACCAGGTCCGCTTTTTCCCTTCCGGAGGCCACATCGATGATTCGCTGCTTTTTGAGCAGCTTTCTCTGAATCTTTCCGGCGTAACTTTCCTGAGGCATGATGTTTTCTCCTTTCATCTATACGCGTATACGCGTGGCCGCGGATCTTTTCAATCACTTTCGTGGCGTTCTTCCGCTGTGTCTGCAGCAGTTTCACCGGCGTGCAGCGCATTGTACAGCTTTTCAGACAGAGCGGGGGACATTCCCTGTACGGACCGGATCTCTTCAACGCCTGCTTCCCTGAGCGTGCGCAGAGAATGAAAATGCGACAGCAGCGCGCGCCGCTTCACCGGGCCGATGCCGGGGATATCCTCCAGAGAGGAATGCGTTTGCTTTTTTGTGCGCAGCGCGCGGTGATAAGTGATCGCGAATCGGTGCGCCTCATCGCGTACGCGCTGGATAAGGTACAGGGCGCCGCTGTGCCGGTCAATGATGAGCGGGTCCTCTTTTCCGGGAAGCCACATTGCCTCGTCTTCCTCTGACAGGGCAAACATGCTGATATGAAGGCCTGCCTCATGCATGGCCTTCTGCGCGTAGGCCAGCTGTTCCTTTCCGCCGTCGATCAATACAAGATCGGGTACGGGCCAGCGTTCTTCCTCCTTTTCAGAAGAGCATCTTGCGAAACGGCGGGAAAGCGTTTCATACAAACTGGCAAAATCGTTCGGCCCGTCCACTGTACGGATCCTGAAATGACGGTATTCCTTTTTATCCGGAACACCGTCTGTAAAAACAGACATTGATGCAACGCTTTCCTCGCCCTGTGTGTTTGAAATATCAAAGCCCTCGATGCGGCTTGGAAAGCTGTCAAGAGAGAGAAGACGCTGCAGTTCTCTGCAGGCGCCCGCTGTGCGCTCCTCCTGTACACTGCGGCGTGCGTTGCGTTTTTCAAGCGCGTCCTTCGCGTTTTTTTCGCTCATCAGCGCCAGCGCGCGTTTCTCTCCGCGCTGCGGTACGGTAAGCGTGCAGGCCGCCCCGCGTTTTTCGCGCAGCCATTCTTCCATATCGGCACGCATTTCCTCGGGCATGGCGGCGCAGATCACCTCCGCGGCCGGCTTTTCACTGTCATAATACTGGAGGAGAAAGTCAAAAAGCACCTCATCCGGGTCTTCCATGCCTTCACCCGCCAGCACGATGCTTTCGCTGCCGATCATTTTTCCGCCGCGTACGCACAGTATATTCACCATCGCGTCCAGACCGTCTCTTGCGAGCGCGATGACATCCTGCTGGGTGTCTCTGGTCTGGATCGCCTGCTGGCGCTGCATCAGACCTTCGATATCGCGTATCCGGTCTCTCAGTACGGCTGCCTGTTCAAATTGCATGGCGGCGGATTTTTTGATCATCTCTTCCTTCAGCGTGGCAACTGTTTCAGCGTATTTACCGGAAAGGAAGCGGCATACCCCCGATATGACGGTCGCGTATTCCTCCGCGGTGCATTTGCCTGCGCACGGCGCAAGGCAGCGGCCGATCTCGTAATTGACGCAGGGTCTCTTTTTTCTATCCGGGCGTATCTCTCCTTTACAGCTTCTCAGGGGAAACGCGCCGCGAAGAGTCTCCGTTACATCGTTTACAGCACCTGTGCCGATATAGGGCCCGTAATATTTCGCGCCGTCCTTTTCCAGCTTCCGCACGGTTTCAACACGGGGGAAGGGATCGTTCAGATCGATACGGATATAGGGGTAATGCTTATCATCCTTGAGCAGGATATTGTAATAGGGACGGTAGAGCTTGATCAGATTGCATTCCAGAATGAGCGCTTCAAGGTTGCTGCGGCACAGGATGATATCAAAATCCGTGATATGGCTGATCATTGCCGCTACCTTGGGCGTGTGTTCACGGGTACAGAAATAACTGCGCACCCGGTTTTTCAGGTTCACAGCCTTGCCGACATAGATGATTTTTCCGTTTTCCTTCATCTGGTAGCAACCGGGCGAATCCGGAAGCTGTCTGATCTTGAGCGCCAGCGTCTCGTTCATGCCGCCTGTCAGTCTTCTTCCGTGAAGGTCTCGCTGATCACATTGATGAGCTGCTCGGTAAGCTCCTCATCCACGGGGACGAATTCTTCCATTTCATCGCCGTTTTCATCGGGCAGAGGATTTACCTTCATCACATAGCGGTCGGCATCCTTGCTGTCCTTATCCGGCTCACGCAGGAGAACATACTCGTCGCCGTTATAGTAAAAATATCTTTCCACTTCAAGGGTCACCGTGCTGCCGTCATCGGTTTCCAGCTCGATCAGATCGCGTTCCTGTTCAGACATCGTAAAATTCCTCCGTAAAAGTTTTCGTACGGGTAAACGGGCTATCCGCAGATCCGCCTGCTTATCCTTCTATATTATATATGACAAAGGGAAAAAAGGAAACAGAAAATACGTTCATTTTCGCGGCACGGGATAAATATTGTGGCAGAACGGTGACATAGCGCGCACAGAATGTGTAATATGATCAAAAATGACTAAAATAAGGGCATTGATGCATTGACAGAAAACAGAAAAATGATATGATATCTCATGTATTCAGAAAGGAGTACGGGATGAAAAAAAAGAACCTTTTCAAAAATCCGATATTTGTTGTGCTGCTGATCATCGGGGCGGTGCTTCTCATCAACCTGATGTTCGGAAATATGTTCCGCGCCACCTCTAAGACGGTAGCCTATTCTGATTTTTGTGATGACCTGGCCGCGGGAAAAATCGATAAGCTGATGCTCTCCGGAACGCAGGTGGAATATACTTTGAAGGAAGAAAAGGACGGCGAGGCGGAGAAAAGCGTGTTCGGCCTCACTGAAAAGCGCTCCTATAAAGCCCTGCGTGTAGACAGCGATACCTCTTTGATCTCCCGCCTGCTCGCGCACGGCGTGCAGTTTGAGTATGTGAGCCAGACCAGTCTGAGCGATATCCTGTATATCGTGTTTACCGTGGCGCTTCCCATGCTGCTGATGGTGCTGCTGTTTGTATCTGTTTTCCGCGGCATGAAAAAGGGAGATGGGCTGGGAGGCGGCTTCGGCTTCGGAAAAACCAACGCGAAGCTGTTTACCCTGTCGGATGTGAGTAAAAAATTCAGCGATGTAGCCGGGCAGGACGAGGCGAAGCAGCAGCTTGTGGAGCTGGTCGATTTTCTGCATCAGCCCGAAAAATACCGCGCGATCGGCGCGAAGTTGCCCAAGGGCGCTTTGCTGGTGGGCCCTCCGGGCACCGGCAAGACCCTGCTTGCCCAGGCTGTGGCCGGAGAAGCCAATGTGCCGTTCTTCTTTGTAAGCGGATCGGCCTTTGTGGAAATGTTTGTCGGCGCGGGCGCCGCCCGTGTGAGAGATCTGTTCAAGCAGGCGAACGAAAAAGCGCCGTGCATCATTTTTATCGATGAGATCGATGCCATCGGAAAAAAACGCGACACCACCGGTTTTGCCGGAAATGATGAACGTGAGCAGAGCCTGAACCAGCTTCTGGCTGAAATGGACGGCTTTGACCCGGGCAAGGGCATTGTAGTGCTGGGCGCCACCAACCGCCCTGAAATACTGGATGACGCGCTGCTGCGTCCCGGACGCTTTGACAGGCGAATCCCCGTGGAACTGCCCGACCTGAAGGGGCGCGAGGCCATACTGAAGGTACACGCGAAGCCCATCACGATGGGGAAGGATACCGATCTTGCCGCGATCGCAAAAGCTACTGCCGGCGCTTCGGGCGCGGATCTGGCGAATATCATCAACGAGGCTGCTCTGCGCGCGGTGCGTGAAAAGCATACCGCCGTTACACAGGAGGATCTTGAAGCCTGTGTGGAGACGGTGATCGCCGGCAATGAGCGCAAGAGCATGGTGATACCCGAAAAGGAAAAGAAGCTGGTCGCTTATCACGAGATCGGTCACGCGCTGGCTGCGGCGCTTCAGAAAAACACCTCGCCTGTCACCAAGATCACCATTGTGCCCCGCACGAGCGGAGCGCTGGGCTATACCATGCAGGTGGATGAGGAAGAGCATGTGCTGATGAGCCGCAATGAGCTGCTGGACAGGCTGTGCGTACTGTGCGCGGGCAGGGCCGCTGAGGAGGTCGCCTGCGGAGACTGCACGACCGGCGCCGCGAATGATATCCAGCAGGCCACCTCGCTCGCGAAGGCGATGGTGACCAGATACGGCATGAGTGAAAACTTCGGCATGATGATGCTTGAAACGCAGACCAGCGTGTACCTCGGCAATGAGGGACACCTGACCTGTGCGCCTGATACCGCCGCGCAGATCGATATCGAAGTGAAGGCTGTACTCAGGAAGGCATATGACAAGGCTGTTGAAATGCTGACCGAGAACAGAGATAAGCTGGATGCCCTTACCAAGGTGCTTTACGAAAAGGAAAACCTGACCGGTGAGGAATTTATGGAGATCCTGAACGGCCTTGAAAAGGACGAACACAGGGAAACCGAAGAACAGGATAATTTGACCACCGGGCATGACGGGGAGCCGCAGGAAACTACGGAAACAGACAATAACTGACAGACAGGACCGGGATGCGATCTTTGAATTGACAGGAACGCATCCCGGTTTGGGCTATAATGAAACAGATGTGTTTCTGCGTCAGCAGGATCATCAGCGGTCAAAGGAGCAACAGATGGATCCATCAAATACGAAAAACGGGGTGTGATGCTGATATGACCGGGGCAAAACGGCTGGAAACGGCGGATCTGGTGCTGAGAAAAGCAAGAAGCGATGATACGGAAACGATTTTTCAAAATGTGTGGAGCGACAGGGAAACCGCGCAGATGATGCTGTGGAAGCCGACAGAAAGCCTTAAAGAAGCCGAGGAGAGGATTGAACGCACGCTGCGGTATCAAAGCGAACGGGATGCCTGGTTTGTGTGCCTGAAGGAAACGGATATGCCCATCGGCTTTGCCGGGATACGCGAAGAAGATCCCGGCGTGTATGAGGAAAGCGGTATATGCGTATGCCGCGGCTTTCAGCATAAGGGATACGGAAAGCAGATCGTCCGGGCACTTTGCGATTATGTGTTCAATGAACTGCGCGGGAAAAAGATGCTGTACGGCTGTTTTCGGGAAAACCGTGCGTCTGCCGCGCTGTGCAGGTCTCAGGGGTTTGAATACATCGAGAGCAAGCCGCTGAAAAGAGAATGGGACGGCTATGAAACGATATGTGACTATTATCAGCTGACGAATGAAAAATACATTTCTTTACATGAACAAATATGATGCTTACGGTACGGCCGACTAAATAAAAAATCTGAAAGGAAAGAAAAACAATGGATATGCTGCTTCAGTTTCTCCTGCTTATTCTGGGTTTTGCAATGCTGATCAAGGGAGCGGACTTTTTTGTGGAAGGCGCTTCCGCCGCGGCAAAACGCTTCGGCATACCGCCGCTTGTGGTCGGCTTGACCGTTGTGGCAATGGGTACCAGCCTTCCCGAAACGGCGATCAGTATTTCCGCTGCCGTCAAGGGAAACGCAGGGATCGCGGTAGGCAATGTGCTGGGAAGCAATACGCTGAATGTGCTGCTTATTCTGGGCATAAGCGCTGTGATCCTGCCGATCTCCGTGAAGGTATCCGTTACCCGCAGGGAGATCCCGTTTTTGCTGCTTGTAAGCGCGCTACTGCCGCTGCTGGGGCTGATGGACGGTGAAGTGGGCAGGATCGACGGTGCTATCCTGCTCGTTGTGTTCATTCTGTACTTGATCTGGATCGTGCGGGACGCGAAAAAATCACGTGCCGGGGAAAACGCGGAAGCGGAAGAAACAGAAAGGAAGGAAATGCCGGTCTGGAAGCTTTGTCTGCTTATCGTGCTCGGCGGCGCGCTGGTGATCTTCGGCAGTGATATTGCCGTGGACGCGGCTTCAAAGATCGCTTCGCATTTCGGAATGTCCGACCGGCTGATCGGCCTGACTGTGGTGGCGCTCGGAACAAGCCTGCCGGAACTGGTGACCAGCTGCATGGCCGCGAAAAAGGGCAATTCCGATATCGCGCTCGGGAATGTCGTGGGCAGCAACCTGTTCAACATCCTGTTTGTGCTGGGTACTTCCGCCGTGATCCATCCCATCAGCTACCCGCGTACATTTATCGCGGACAGTGTGATCTGCTTTGCGACAGCGGTGCTGCTCCTGTCTTTGCTTGTCAGGGACGCGAAATTGCAGCGCTGGAACGGCGCTGTGATGCTGGTGGGTTTTGCGGCGTATTACCTCTGGCTGTTTATGGCATAACACAATATGATGAATGTTTGATCAGGCAGAACATGACGCTGCATTATTTCTGCGGCATTTGATGCGGAAAAATCGTGCTCTGCAGCCAATATATTCTTGATTTTCCCGCAATGCAAATAATCATGTACGATGTTCACGATCGGCAGCGAAGTAATTTGCTTTCCGGACGCTTTGTATAAACATCATTTTTCCTGTAATAACATAAAGCAAAGGGGTGTGCCTCCAATCGGGCACACCCCTTTTCGCGGATCGACAAAGTCCGGTCATCGTTTCAATGCTCTGTTTACAGGCTTCATGATCAGCTTCAGCAGCAGGGCTGCCGGCACGGAGCAGGCAAAAAGCACGATAAGGTAAAGCGGTACGGATTTGATATAGGATACGGAAGGAAGTATATCAAGAAAATTATATCCGAACAGCTCAACAAAGATCCCGTGCATAAGATAAAACTCCAGTGTGATCCCGCCAAAGAAAGCAAGAAGACGGTTGCCGATATGTATTTTCATGGAAAGCAGGATCAGCACACTGACGAAGCTGAAGCCGGCCAGCCACTGTGAGGAGCAAGTGAGCAGACGGTGAGCTACCTTGAGCTTATCGCCCCAATCTTCACCGTAGTAGCCCCAGATATTCTGAGCATCAACGGAAAAAACGACAGTGAAATATAAAGCCGCGAGCATGAGCGGCATCAGGATCAGCCAGAATTTTTTGATCTTTGCGGTAAGTGGTTTTTCAAATCTCGCGAAGGTCATTCCGGCGGGGAAGGCCCATACGCTGTTGTACCACCATTCTCCGGTGAGCCAGTAATCGTTATGATCGATCAGGGCACAGCCGACGGTATACAGGATCACAGTTCCCCATACAGCAAGCAGTGCAAGCCCGTCTTTTTTGATGTACCTGAATGCAAGAAAGAAGAAACAGTAGAAAAACGGAATGATCACGGCGTACCAGGCGTTGAAGTTGGAAAGCTTTATACCAAACAGATAGAAGATCATATCGTACAGACCGATCTTTTGCCCCATCAGGAGACGGATCACGGTATAGATCACTTCGGATACATAAAATGCGATCACTACGGGCAGGATCCTGCGGCGGACGAAGCCTTTCAGGTAATCCGGACGGCTTTTCAGGCTTTTGAAAAGGCCGAGCCCGGAACAGAAAAAGAAAACAGCAACAAAGAGGTAACCGTAAGGTACAAAGCAATCCAGACCGTGAACGGTGTACCTTGCCGGATGCCAGGGGGCGCATGTTTTCTGCGCGGCATGATGAAGCAGGATGCATACGGCGAAAAAACCCTGCAGTGCTTTGCTTTGAGAAAGTGAAAAGGCTTCTTCGTTCCATTGCTTTCTTCCGTATACTTTAGCGCCGTATACCAGAAAAGCTGCGAGAATGGCATAGAAGATATAAAGGGGATCCATATGGCACCTCCGGATAGTGAAAAGTAAGGTGAATACGCGTTTTCAGCATACGCGCTTCCCGAAATCCCGCAAACCAGATAACAGAAAAACGGGCATCCTTCCGGATGACCCGTTTTTCTGAGAAGCGTATCCGGATCAGCGGCGTACAACTTCCTTGATCTTGGCGGCCTTGCCCTGCAGATTACGGAGGTAATACAGCTTGGCACGACGCACTTTGCCGCGACGGATGATCTCGATATGATCAACACGGGGGCTGTTTACGGGGAAGGTACGTTCCACACCGATACCGTAGCTCATACGGCGAACAGTAAAGGTTTCACGGCAGGAGCCGTTGCGCTTCGCGATAACAACGCCTTCAAAAGCCTGAAGACGCTCGCGGTTGCCTTCAACTACCTTTACGAACACACGAAGGGTGTCGCCGACGTTGAAGGAAGGAAGGGGAGTAGCGCGCAGCTGCGCCTGTTCGATGGAGCGGATGATTTCACTCATGGGGGGTTCCTCCTCAAAATTCATAGACATTCATTCACGCACTCAGACGCCAGCGGAATGCCCGTTTAAAGTCAACTTTGATATATTAGCATGCACGGCAGGAAAAAGCAAGTGTTTTTTGAAATATTCGCATATTTTTCAGCAATTTGTGCTGCTGCCCGGGTTATTTGAGTAATTCCCAGAGATCCTTTACGCTCTGGCAGGAGAAGGACGGCTTTACCTCGCTTTTCTCAAGATCCTCTCTTGTGGTCTCTCCGCTGAAAACAAGCACGGTTGTGATACCGGCGTTTACGCCGCAGGCGATATCGGTATAGATCCGGTCTCCCACCAGCACAGCGTCTTCTTTCTGATATCCGGCCTTTTCAATGGCCAGCAGCGCGATATCGGGACGCGGCTTGCCGATAAAGTACGGCCTGCGTCCGGTGGCACGGTGCAGCATTTCGGCAAAGGAGCCGCAGTCCGGCGCGTAGCCATAGGAGGTGGGGCATACCCAGTCGGGATTGGTGGCCAGATATTCCACTCCTTTTCCCAACAGAATGCACGCGTCCTCCAGCTTGCGGTAGTTCAATTCAGTATCGTAGCCCATCAGCAGGCAGTCGATATCCTCTTCAAGCCTGTCGGTGACGGGAAAACCGGCCTTGATCAGCTGTTCTCTGAAGGAGGCGGTGCCCAGCGCGTAGATCTTTTTGCCGTGCCAGTTGCGCTTCAGCCAGATGACCGAGGCGTCTGTGGAAGTGAAAAAATCGTCACTGACCGCGTGAATGCCGATCCGGTTCATTTTTTCAACATATTTATCGACCGATTTGGAGGAATTGTTGGTCAGGTACAGGTATCTTCCTCCTCTTTCGCGTATGGCGGATAGAAATTCCATACAGCCGGGAAAGAGAGTCGTATCCAGATACAGCGTTCCGTCCATATCCAGAAGAAAAAGCTTTTTGTTCCTGATGCATTCCCGCATGCCGCTGTTTGTGTTTTCACTCATATCGTCCGTTCTCCGTTTCGTTCTGTATGTTGGCTGCCTGCTTATTATGTCACAGGCGAAAATGAAATACAAGAAAAATGTACTGTATATCAAAAAATGTGGTATACTGTGCAGGAAACAGACGCGGACAAGGAGGACTGAGCATGCAGGCGGATGTAATAAACGACAGACAACTGTGCGCGAAAAAGACGGAATGCAATACCGCTACCGGTACGCTCAAGCTGATCGCGCTCGTATTTATGGTGATCGATCATGCCGGTGTGATCTTCTTTTCCGGAAAAGCCCCGTTCCTGACCAACCTGCATGAAATGCGTGTGCTGGGAAGGATCGCTTTTCCGATATATGCCTGGTGCATCTGTGTGGGATGCATGTATACGCGCGACATACGAAAATATCTGTTGCGCCTGTTGATCGTCGGTGTGATCTCGCAGCCGTTCTATGCCGCGGCAATGGGCCATAAGTGGTATGAATTCAATATATTTTCCACGCTTGCCATGGGTGTGCTGGGGATCGCCGGCATCAGAAGCAAAAAAATCGTTTTGCGTGTACTGCTTCCGGTCATCGCGCTCGGCGCTTCGCTGGTGTTGAGTATGGATTACGGCTGGAAAGGCGTGCTATTTATCCTGCTTTTGTATATGTCAAGGGAGAAGAAGGCGAGCGTCGCGGCGGTCACCGTTTCCTTCTGCCTTTTCTGGGGCTTTACGAGCGGAAGCGCGCTGAAAACACTGCTGGGGATCAATGTGGCGGACATGCAGAAATGGCTGCCGTTCGGAAGCAATTTCTTTTCAAGCATCATGCGTACGCAAACCTTCGCAATGCTTGCGCTGCCCTTTATGCTGATACCGATGCGTGATGTGCGTCTGCCGAAATGGCTCAGCTATTCCCTGTATCCGGCGCATCTCTTGATCCTGTATGTTCTGAAAAATGTACTTGCAACGGCGCAAAGCATACCGGGAGCCGTGCTTTCCGATTATATGCACGCGATCTTCAATGCCGAATATTTTGGCAGGATCTTTTCGGGAAGCATATTTTAAGATATATTCATCCTGAAATAAAGCGCGGAGGCTGCTGCAGGTAAGGATCTGCAGCAGCCTCCGCTTTTCACTCCGGACGATCATGCTTATTTTGATTGCCGCCGGATCAGCCTGTGTTCCATTATTCCCAATACACCCAACACGAGCAGCATCACTGCGTAGAATACGACGGGATGCACACCGTTAAGGATCTTTCCGCCCACAGCAAATTCCACAGCTACAAACACTCCCGCGCAAAGCAGCGCCACCGATACGGGGATGAACCGGCGCGCTTTCGGACGGAGCTTTATGCTCAGCAGTGCCAGAATGATCAGGATCACTACCATGCAAAGAAGCTGTTCGGCACGGATGAACTGGCTCCAGATCAGGCTTTGATTTCTCAGGCTTTCGCAGATGATCTGCGCAAGGCAGAGACAATACACCGTACGCAGGAAACGCTTTTCTTTGAAGCAAGCGATCGCCGCGATCGCTATGATCAGGTACAGAAGCCCTGTATACAGATGTACAGCCAGATACCATTCTTCCCACTCGTTGCATACCGCTATCGGGAAAAAGCAAAATGCTTCGTTTTCCAGATAGCTTCCGGCGAAAAGAGTGCCCAGAAAATGTTCTCCGAACCTGGCCAGTGACGCGATCAGCGCTCCGGCCGGAGCATAGGCATTCAGCGCGGACATGATTTTATTTCCCGTGCATTTTGCCGCCACCATTGCCCCGAGCATGCATCCGATCGCCCCGCAGAAGAAGCTCATCAGAGACATATCATCGCTCAGCAGTACATAATCAAGCCCGTAGCCAAGCGCATAATCCGGCTGCAGCAGACAATAGCCTATCCGCGCGAATACGATACCGAATACAGTACCCGTAAGCATGGTCAGCAGCGTCAGCATGACCCTGTTCTTCAGCCCGGCGGCTGTAAAATAATGAACGACAGCTGTGACCAGTATACTGCCGGTCATCCAAAGGATATAGGTTTGATTCAGCATTCCGGTCATTCCCCCGTGTAAGCACTGGCAAAGTAGATACAATCGCACACGGCGCGAACATTCGTCGATTGCGTATTGTTGACTTTTTTGTTCAAAAATACGATCTGGGCACTGTCACCGCCGTCCATCATATAGGCGGTCTGCACCGGCCCGAAGGACAGCACCAGCCTGGCAAAATCCTGCACGCTCAGGCCGAAATGCGCTACCGCGACAATGCGGTACTGCAGCGGGCCGATCTGGCAAAGGCAGATGCGCTGCGCCGGATTCCAACTCTGCGATTTATGGGGATGCACGACGGAACGGGGATTCGCCTCTACCAGTTCACCGTTCAGTATGATGCAGGGACCGAAATCAAACCCGTTTATGATCCGCTTGCCATCCGCCTCAGTCAGCTGTTCATGGGTCAACGGGGTGGCGGGGAAGGTATTGCCGAGCCCTTCTTCCACATCCCGGTTGCCGGCCAAAATGACATGAAAATCTCCGGCCTCATCAATGAGCAGCAGGTCGTGCAGGGTTTCGTCGATCTCCCGGAACATAACGCCCTGCCGCAGTACAAGCCCGTCCGGATGCTCACCGTAATAATCGCCGTTCATGGCGATGACCGCGTTCGTGCGTTTGGCCATGGTGGCTACAGGCACCTTCTGCCTGGTCCTGAACCCGTTATCTCCGCCCGCGGCGGATTCCGTGCGCAGCTGTGACGCGTTTGCGATGGTGATATCCACCACATAATAGGTGCAGTCGTATTCGTCGCTTTCGGCGTATCTCCGTTCCACCTTAATGGAAGGATCCTCATAGGTCATTTTGTTCTGTTCATACTTTTCCCGTAATGGCAGGCCGCCCGAAAAATCAACGGGCAGTTCCACGATATTTTCACCATATGCCACCGCTGAAAAGAACAGACAAAGCAGCAGTGCCGCGGCAATAATGTTTCTGAATTTCATAAAAACCTCCCACTTTCGAATATACAGGATTTATTTGATTATACATTAATTTTTCCGGACTGTAAAGCAAGAATATCAGGCCGGAAGTGCATGGGTAAATGCACCGGCCGTACCGGAAAGGTATACAGCAGATTGGATGTGCATTGCATGGTCATGCGTCTGACGCGTATAAGGGCATAATATAACAAACGCCGGCTGTCCGGAGGGGGACCAAACAGCCGGTGTTCATTATACTGCGTTTTTCCGCCGGGGGACGGACTGATCGTTTCACATCATGTTGTTTTCACGCGGGCGGTCATTTCGCGGCTCTGTCTTCCTTACGGCGGCCCAGAGCGATCTTTCTGCGCGTTTTTTCCTCATACATTTTCATATCGCAGGCACGGATGCAGTCTTCGATCTGAGTTTCCTCAGAGATCTTTGTAACAGTGTATCCGCTTGACATCTTCAGCGTATAGGGCTTTTTATCAACGCGGGTCAGATTGGTAAGCAGGGTCTCAAAACGGTTGATATAGGCCGCGCATTTCTCCTGTGACGCGTTGGGCATATATACCAGGAATTCATCACCGCCCATACGCGCTCCCAGCATACCGGGATTCATTGCGCGGTTGATGGCGATGGCGACATAGCACAGCGCCCGGTCTCCTTCAAGATGGCCCCAGGTATCGTTGATCTGCTTCATATCATCCATATCCAGCATGATAAAGGCGATATCTGTTTTTTTTCTTGCCAGCTCCTGCCATTCGGGCTGCAGCTTTTCTTCAAGGCCGCGGCGGTTGAGCAGAGCGGTAAGGTGATCGGTGATGCTGGAAAGCCGGCGCTCTTCGTAAAGCGTTCTCAGCATATGCTGTGACGCGATATTGGAAAGCGCGGTGGAAACGATGACATTCCAGTGAAGATAGAACCTTGTGGGGATCTCGCCCGGGTAATACTGGGTAACACTGTAGCCGTATACAGCGTCATTCTGATGCAGAAGAATAACAAAGAATGCCTGAGGCTCCTCGCGGTACGCAATGCGGGGGAGAATATTCTGATAGTCAAATATGGTCATGGGCATGCCCATATCCTGCCGGTCCCGTATCGCAGAAACGAGACGCACATTGGGACGGATGTCCTCGGCATAGTCAAAGCTTTCATCGTCCGGTGAATCATCCGAGAAAAGGCACATATAGTAGTCGCGCAGCGTAGGAATATCATCGATCTTGCTGGCAATGGCTTCATGGACTTCTCTGTGCGATTTACAGGAATTCATCAATATGGAAAAATAGGTCTGGCTTACCTCACGGTTGATCATGCTGTTGATCGTATTGCCCATTTTGCGGGTCATTACGCGATAGGCCTCGGGATCGGGCTTTATACAGCCGCAGCTTTCACGCACGATCAATTGTCCCGGAAGGGCGATATATTCGGCTCCGCTGTCAATGCCGTCCGCTTTTTCACGTATCTTCTTGTCAAGCAGAAGCATCGCTTCACCGATCATATTCTCGTAATTCTGCCCGATGGTAGTGAGCTTGGGAGTATCTGTGTCATCAATGTTGTCAAAGCCGGTAATGATGACATCCTCCGGTACGCGCAGACCGTGTCCCGCACAGGCGGAACAGAGCGCGCGTGCCATATAGTCGTTCGCGCAGATGATCGCTTCGGGACGGACGGGGAGCTCCTCAAAATAGTGGCGGTACGCCTGTTCACCGCAGTTCGTCCACATATCACCGTAGTAGACCGCGCCCTCCGGGATTTCATAGCCGCGCTTTTCCATTTCATCAAGATAGCACGCGAGGCGCTTTTCGCCGTCTATATGCCCCTTGTAGCCGGCCAGAAAACAGACATTTTTCAGCTGATGATCATCCAGAATGTGCTTGATCAGCGGGCGTATGGCGTTTTCCTCATCGGTGTACAGGCTGCTGTACTTTTCGTTGCGGCAGCGTATGCAGACAATAGGACCGCTGTAGCTGTTCAGCATGTTGAAAAGACTGTCCTTGAAGCCCTGCAGCTCATAATTATCGGGCGCGACAAGAAGACCGTCCATATTGCGGATGGGGGCAAAGCTGAACATGGTGTTTTCATGGATGTCATAGGTATTGATACTGTCGCGGTATCCTACGGTTCCGAAGAAATAAATATCATAGCCTAATTCCCTGGCTTTCTGCTGGGCGATCAGATAAGTGCTGTTTTCAAAATAACTGTCGCTCTTGTTGATGAATACGCCGATGGAAGGGCGATGAAGGCTTTTCATTTAGGGACATCTCCTCGTCTGCATTTACGCTGAACTGATTGATTATGATGATTATACACCATAACATTTATTTTGTCCATAAATAAATGAATTTTTTGTAAAAAATGCTTAATACCACAAAAACTATTGAAATTTGTTTGAATTTATGTTAATATATGTATATAGGAGGTGGGGTATGAATATCATTGATATAATTAATAAAACTAAAAAGTCGCAGGAGCTTTCCGAAGAGGAGATACGTTGGCTCGTTGCAGGATTTACGGACGGTGAAATTCCTGATTATCAGATGTCAGCGTGGCTTATGTCTGTTTGCATCAACGGATTGACCGAAAAAGAAACATTTGCACTTACTGCTGCTATGCGTGACAGCGGAGATATTCTCAAGCTTCGCATTCCATGTACGGTGGACAAGCACAGTACAGGTGGCGTAGGCGATAAAACCTCCCTTATTATCGGACCTATAGTTGCTGCCTGCGGAGCCTGTGTTGCAAAAATGTCAGGCAGAGGCTTGGGACATACGGGCGGTACTATAGACAAGCTTGAAAGTATAAACGGTTTTCGTACGGATCTGTCTATGGATGAGTTCCGGGAGATACTTGAAAAAACAGGTTTTTCAATAGTATCACAGAGCGGTGATCTTTGTCCTGCCGACAAAAAGATATACGCCCTGAGAAATGTAACAGGCACCGTTGACAGTATTCCGCTTATATGTGCAAGTATAATGAGCAAGAAGCTTGCCATG
>CALGBY010000102.1 GCA_937886445.1 uncultured Clostridia bacterium
TTATACAGGTAAATCCACGAACCTACAAACTGGAGGTCATTACATATTGTCTAAAGGGTGAAAGACCCGAACTCGCCCGGCAGCGGGAAGAGTACAGCCGAAGGCAAGGGTGTCCATCGCGAGGTGTAATCTGAAGGAAGCCGGATGTGGGAACAGACTAACCACGGGCAAACCTCTGGCCTGACGAACAGAAACCGCATACAAGGTCACACGTGAGGGTAAGACTGCTAAACAAGCCGAAGCCCAGTAGCTGCACGGAATCATGAGGGATAAATGCGGCAGGTAGATGGAGGGAAAGAAACGTGTGGTACCCGGGGAGGTCTGCGCGGTATGCGCTGAAAGGAGCAACCATGACTGAAAGGTCATGCTGAACGCGCAGAAGTCAGCCGAAGCCATAGTACCTTGGGAAAAAAATCAAGGGAAGGACGGAACCAATACAGGCCGGAGTAACCGGAGGAAGGAGGATAGCATGGAGAAGGTAGAAAACGCTGGAAGCGGCGGCTGCCCGCAAAGAGATAGCACGGAATGCAAAGGGTATGCGGGAGCACAGAGTGCTGTCCAACCGGAAAATGGAGAAACGGCAGGCAGAAGCCGGAAACTGCTTGAGGCGATCCTGTACAAGGACAACATGAACAGGGCATACAAGCGGGTGAAGGCAAACAAGGGAGCGCCAGGAATCGACGGGATGACCGTAGAGGAGGCGTTGCCATGGCTCAAAGAGCACGGTCAGGAATTGCTGGAAAGAATTCGAAGTGGGAAGTACAAACCGATGCCGGTAAGACGGAAGGAAATTCCGAAGCCGGACGGAGGCGTGCGAAAACTCGGAATTCCAACAGTGATAGACCGGATCGTGCAACAGGCAATCGCCCAACAGCTCATGCCATTGTATGAACCGAAGTTTGCGGAGGGAAGCTACGGCTACCGACCGGGAAGAAGTGCGCAGGATGCGATCTTCAAGATTCGGGGATATGCAGAGGAAGGGTACGAATGGGCAGTACTGCTCGATCTGAGCAAGTACTTTGACACGCTGAACCATGAGAAACTGCTGAACCTACTCCGAAAGACGGTAGAGGATGAGCGAGTGATCCAGCTGATTAAGAAGTATCTGAAAAGCGGAGTCATGGAAAATGGAGTAAAGGTTGCCACAACGGAGGGAAGCCCACAAGGCGGACCGCTGTCACCGCTATTGGCGAATGTTTACCTGAATGAGTTTGACTGGGAGTATGAAAGCCGTGGCGTACCGGTAATCCGGTATGCAGACGATATCGTGCTTCTGTGCAAAAGCCAGAGGGCAGCAGAGAGACTGCTGGAGAGCAGTATCCGCTATCTTGAAGGTAAATTGAAGCTGAAGGTGAACAGAGAGAAAAGTCACATAGCGAAGGTCAATGCGACGAAGAAGTTCAAGTTTCTGGGGTTTGCGTACAGCAAAGGGAAAGAAGGACTATTCATCCGGGTACATCCCAAGGCATTGTTGAAGGCAAAGAACAGAATACGAGCAATAACGAAGCGAAATCGGGGAGTGAACGTCAGACAGGTTATGAAAGAATTAAAACTCTACATGACAGGCTGGCTGAACTACTTTGGGATTGCCTTACTCAAGCAGAGACTGAAAGAATGGGACGAGTGGCTGCGGCACCGAATCCGGGTATACATCTGGAAGCAATGGAAGAAACCGAAAACCAAGTTAAAGAATCTGATGAAACTGGGCGTGCCGGAATACTTCGCACGAATGGCAGCGAACAGCAGGAGAGGATATTGGTTTACGGCTGAAACCGGAGCAGTGAAAAGAGCCATAACAAACGAAAGACTCATACGCGCAGGGTATTTTGAACTCTCTGCGGCATATGAGTCTATTCAGTCTGCTTGTGTTGGACGCGCCGTGTACCGAACGGTATGCACGGTGCGGTGAGAGGACGGGGGTTAATCACCCCCTCCTACTCGATTGATTTATAGTTTGAATTACGCTATTTACTTAATTTAAGTTCAATGACCTATTGACAAAACCAGTATTTACCTATATTATTAAGTAAAATTAAGCTAAATTAGTTTAATTAACTTAAGGAGGTAAGAATCATGAAGAAACTGCTGTCCCTGATCCTTACGCTTTGCGTGGTGCTGAGCATGGCATCCTTCGCCGCGGCGGAGGAACTGCCTGCCTTTGACACGCTCGTACTGGGCGAGAATGCCGATTTGAAGGCGGATCTGGTGTTTGCCTACACCACCACCGACTGGGAAGGCAGCAAGGGCATGATCAACAGCGGCAAAATCGGCTGCATGGTGCTGGGCTCCTGGGCATACCCCCAGATGCAGGAAGCCGGCCCCAACCCCGATGATATCGGCTACATGAGCTTCCCCATCACCGTGAACGGAAAGCAGTACGCTTCCGCCGGCGCGGACTACTGCTTCGGCATCAATGTAAAGGCCACCGACGAGCAGAAGCTGGCCGCCATGTACTACATCAAGTGGCTGACCGAGGAAAGCAATTTCAGCTTTGACGAGGGCGGCGTGCCGATCCTGAAGAACGGCGAATATCCTGCCCTGTACGCTGCCTTTGCCGGCATTGACATGGTATCCGACGCTCCCGCTCTGGCCGGTGAAGAGACCCTGCTCAATGACCTGAACAGCGAATCCCTGCTGGCCATCAACGCCAGCGGCAACACCAAGATCCAGGAGATCATCGAGCACGCGTTCAACGGCGATAAGTCCTTCGATGACATCATGGCCGATTGGAACGAGGCCTGGTCCGATGCGCAGGATGCTCAGAATGTGACGGTAAACAAGTAATCTTTTTACCTGCAGGGGCCACAGGTTCATCCTATGGCCCCTTTTCTTACCGGGTTGCTCATTTGAAGGTGAATCTATTGACAAGCTTTGCTGCGCGCGATCTGCGGCGCCGGAAAAAGATCAATTGGCAGAAAGTGCTGTTGATTACCACGTTTTCCGCGCTCCCCTTGTTCCTGCTGATCCTGTTTACCTACGTTCCCTTTATCAAAATGGTGAAATTCAGCTTCTATGATATGAGTTACACCAGAAACAGGGGCTTCGCATCGTTCAATAATTACCTGAAGATATTCACGAAAGAAGAATACGTGGATGCCATGCTGCTGAGTCTGTACTATATGGCCGGCGCGGTCGTACAGCTGGCGCTTGCGTTGTTTTTCGCGACGCTTCTCACGTCCGGCATCAAGGGCAACGGGATTTTCAAGGGCATCCTGTTCTTCCCCTTCCTTGTGAACGGCATTGCCATCGGCTATATCTTCAAGTTCTTCTTCACCCGCGGCTTCGTGCTGGATACCGTGCTGCAAGCCTTGGGCTTCCCTCTGGAAAATCTGCCGTACTGGCTGCGCGACCAGAGCGTGAACAACTGGTCGCTGATGTTTACTTCGGTATGGAAATACTGCGGACAGAATATGGTTCTGTTCATCGGCGCGATCGCGTCCATCGATCCTTCCCTGTATGAAGCCGCCACCATTGACGGTGCCAACAAATGGCAGCAGTTCAAGGTCATCGTGTTGCCCGGTATCAAAACGGTGTTTATGCTGAATCTGATTCTGTCCATCACCGGCTCTCTTTCCGCCTTCGAACCCGCCTATGTTGTGGGCAGCATGGGTGCCAACGGAACGGCTACTTTCTTCATCAAAATCCATCAGATGGCGCATGTAAACAACAAGGTCGGCATACGCGGGACTGGCAAGCGGGTCCGTAAAGGGATAAGCTGACGGACGGCGGACTTCGCGCATAAAGTCCGCCGCCGGCATCGTGTACGTCCCGGGAACTTCCGGGAACGCGATAAGACGGCTTCAAACGATGCCGTCTTATTTTACCCGCGTCAGAGTTAATTACTTAAATATTAGTTTTGGTATTGACTTAAAAAACATAAAGTACTATAATCCTAATTAACTGAACACAACAAAAAACGCAACAATCACATATAACCGTGGAAACAAACGCCGGCTGCGCCGGTGAATCGAATATCGGGAGGAACAGATCATGGGAATCCACATTCTGAACACCGCGAATTTGCCCAATATCCCCTGGCAGGAGCGTCCCGCGGACGACAAGCATGACCTGCCTGTCTGGCGTTACAGCGAAAACCCCATTATCCGCAGAAATCCTGCGGCGGGCGTGAGCCGCATTTTCAACAGCGCTGTTTGCCCCTGGGAGAACGGCTTTATCGCCGTGCTGCGCGGCGAGCAGAATAACGGCATTCCGCATATCTATCTGGGCAAAAGCCGCGACGGCATCCACTGGGACGTGATGCCGGATAAAATCGCCTTTGTCGATGAAAACGGAAAGCCCGCCATGCCGCTTTACGCCTACGATCCGCGGCTCGTGAAGGTGGAGGATACCTACTACCTCATCTGGTGTCAGGACTTCTACGGCGCGTCCATCGGCATGGCGAAGACGAAGGACTTTAAGACCTTTACGCGTCTGGAAAATCCCTACATTCCCTTTAACCGCAACGCGGTGATGTTCCCGCGCAAGGTCGGCGGCTACTACACCATGCTGTCCCGTCCCTCGGACAGCGGACACACGCCGTTTGGCGACATCTTCCTGAGCCAGAGCCCGGACCTCACATTCTGGGGAAAGCACAGGCACGTGATGAGCCGCTCGGGCAACTGGTGGGAGAGCGTCAAAATCGGCAGCGGCGCGGCGCCCATCGAGACGGATGAGGGCTGGCTCCTGTTCTACCACGGCGTCACCGGCACCTGCAACGGCTTCGTGTATTCCTTCGGCGGCGCGATACTGGATATTGACGAGCCCTCGAAGGTGCTCTACAGATGCGAAACCTTCCTGCTGACGCCCGAGGAAAGCTATGAGACCACGGGCTTCGTGCCCAATGTCTGCTTCCCCTGCGCCACGCTTCAGGACCCCGCAACCGGTCGCATCGCCATCTATTACGGCGCTGCCGACACCACCGTTGCGCTGGCGTTCACGAAGGTGGACGAGGTCGTTTCCTATATTAAAGAACATTCCGTTACCACGGTGAGCGATACCGAGATCGGCATTCGCTGACCGAAGGGCAGGGGAGGGATAGAGTGTGAAAAACAGAAGGTTCCGCAAATTGCTTCACAGAATGACGGCGCTCACGCTGTGCTGTCTGCTGCTGCCCGTGTCTTCGCCGGGCACGGCAGAGGATGTGATCCGCCTCGAGGCGGAGGACGGCGTGACCTACGGGAACGTGCGGGCCCTTTCCAACAGCCGCAGGGGCTGGGTCGAGGGCTTCAAGGACGACAATGACCGGGTGGAGCTGCCGCTCACAATCGCGGTGGGCGGGCTTTACGACATCACGGTGATCCTCGCCTCCGAGGGCGGTCATAAGGAAAATCCCCTGCTGCTGGACGGAGAGCGGGTCGCGACCTGCGCAGTCGACAGCAGCACCTATACCCGCGTCACCCTGTCCGGCATTTATCTTACGGAGGGCGAGCATACGCTGGGCATGGGCAAGAGCTGGGGCTGGGTCAAGGTGGATGCCTTTGAGATTGCGCCCTGCGCCGGTCTTTCCCCCGAGCTTTACGAGGTCTCCCGTATCCTCGCTGTCCCCAACCCCTCGCCGGAAGCGCAGCGGCTGTTTGACTGGATGTGCGACATCTACGGCAAAAAGATCATCACCGGCCAGAACTGCGACGGCGGCATGTACGGCATGGAGAATCAGGCCATCTGGCGGGCGACGGGCGGCTCCTATCCCGCGCTGCTGGGTCTGGACATGATTGACTACAGTCCCTCCCGCGTGGAGCGGGGTACTACGGGCAAGAGCGTGGATTACGCCATCGACTACTGGAACAAGGGCGGCATCGTCACCTTCTGCTGGCACTGGAACGCGCCCTCCCCCTACCTCAAGGAGCCGTGGTACTCCGGCTTCTACACGGAGCATTCCACCATCAACCTCAAAAAAATCATGAACGGTGAGGATAAGCAGGGCTACGATCTTCTGATGAAGGACATCGACGCCATCGCCTGTCAGCTCACCCGCCTGCGCGACGCGGGCGTGCCCGTCCTGTGGAGGCCCCTTCACGAGGCCAGCGGCGGCTGGTTCTGGTGGGGCGCGTCGGGCAAAGAGGCGTACAAGTGGCTGTGGGACCTGCTGTTTGACAAGCTGACCAATGAGTACGGTCTCAACAACCTCATCTGGGTCTGGAACGGACAGAATCCCGCTTGGTATCCGGGCGACGAGACCGTGGACATCATCGGCGAGGATATCTATCCCGGCGAGCGGGTCTACAATTCCCAGAGCGCGAAATTCCTCGAAGCGACAAAGTACACCCTCGCGAAGAAGATGATCATCCTGTCCGAAAACGGCTGCGTGCCCGATCCGGAGCTGATCTTCCGCGACGGCACGGTCTGGGGCAGCTACTGCACCTGGGGCGGAGACTTCGTGCTCAAAAACAAGAAGTTCAATAATCCCTCCGAGCAGTACACCGAGGTGTGGATGCTCAAGAAAATGTACGAAGACGAGCGCAGCGTGACCCGCGCGGACATTCCCGATTTGAGGAGCGGGTCCGAAAATTAGCCCTTTTCATAATGAACGCAAGGAGTGAAGAAAGCATGATAAGACGGATGAGTGTCCTGCTCGCTGTTGTGATCCTTCTGACATCGGCGTCCGCGCTGGCTGTCACGGACAAGTCCATCGGGCAGTACGAGGATCTGGTGAGCACCTATTCCATCGATGCGTCGATTCCCTCCTATGACGAATACCTGAGCGCCCGCGGTGAAAACCGCCCGGAAAAGGTCATCGTGCTCGAGGGCGCGTCCTGCGCACGCTATGAGGAAGAGGGCGTGACCTCGCCCGTTATCCTGAGTAATTACGAGGGCATGGCGGGAGACGCGCTCCTCACCGGCGAGGAAGCGCTGGCGGAGTGGGAGTTCACCGTGGAGGAAGCGGGCTTATACGGCATTTCGCTTCTGTACTATCCCTACGAAGGCAAGAACTCGGAGATCCAGCGCGCCTTCTTTATCGACGGATGTCTTCCTTACGACGAGCTTTCCGTGGTGTCGTTTACCCGTGTGTGGAGAAACGACCTCGCGAAGGGACTGTCCCGCGTGACGGATGAAAACGGCGTGGAGACCGTTCTGTGGCGCAGGGACAATCAGGGCAATGACCTCAAGCCCTCGCCCGCCGAAGCACCCGAATGGGTAGAGGTACCGCTTTATGACAGCAACGGCTATGTCACGGACGAGCTGGGGGTCTATCTTGAGGAGGGTACCCATACCCTTACGATGCTCTCCCTGCGCGAACCCATGCTGGTGCGCTCCATCACCCTCAAAAATACGGACAGGCCCCTGCCTTACGCGCAGGTGAAACCGGAGAACACTTCCTCCGCGAAGGGCATCTGCGTGCGCATTGAGGCCGAAGCCGCGCAGAAGACCTCCTCCCAGATGCTCTATCCCGTGCAGGAGCAGGGCTCGGCGCGGGTGTATCCCTCGTCCGCGCGGTACCTGCTCAACAACACCATCGGCGGAAACGCGTGGAAAAACGCGGGTCAGTGGATCGAGTGGGAGTTTTCCGTGCCCGAGGAGGGCGACTACTGCCTGAGCTTCTACGACAAGCAGAATTTCGTGCGCGGCATCGACGTGTACCGCAAGATCTATGTGGACGGAAAGGTACCCTTTACCGAGTATAGCGCCCTGCCCTTCGGCTACGGCGCCAGCTGGCGCATGGAGACCGCCGCGGACGAAAACGGCGAGCCCTACCGCGTACACCTTGCCTCAGGGGAGCACACCCTGCGCATGGAGGTCGTGCTGGGCGACATGGCGGACATCATCAGCCGCGTGCAGCAGTGCGTGCTGCAATTAAACGCCATCTACCGTCAGGTGCTCTACATCACCGGCGTGTCCCCGGACGAAAACCGCGACTATCAGATCGAGCGCTACCTGCCGGCACTGGAGCAGGAGCTCATCGATGTGCAGAACGACCTGCGCGCCGCCATCGCCATACTGGAGAAAACGGCGGGTCACAAGAGCGACAAGCTCACCGTCCTCAAGACCATGGACGACCAGCTGAGCGAGCTCATCGAGGACCGCGAGCGCTTTACCGAGGTGCTTTCTTCCTATAAAACAAATGTGCGCGCCTGCGGCAACTGGATCACGCAGGTGCTGCCCCAGCCCCTGCAGATTGACCGCATCTATGTGCACACGCCCGATGTGAAGCCGGAAAAGGACGGCTCCTTCGGAAGCGGTCTTCTGCACGAGGCGGAGCGCTTGTATAACTCCTTTGTCATCGATTACAACCGTGTCGGCAACATCGCCGAGACGGACGGGGACGGTACGGTCATCACCCTGTGGATCGGCACCGGCCGCGATCAGGCAAATGTGATCAAGTCCCTGATCGATGAGCACTTTACGCCCGAAACCGGCATCAATGTGAATGTGCAGCTGGTGGACATGAGCACGCTTCTGCGCGCCACCCTGTCCGGAGAAGGCCCCGATGTGGCCATTCAGGTATCCGCCACCGGCGGCATCGCGGGCTCGGTCATGAACACCGGCAACGATACGCCCGTCAACTACGGCCTGCGCCACGCGGTCATGGATCTCACCGTCTTCCCGGATTTTGACGAGGTCGCCGCGCGTTTTGCGCCCAGCGCTCTCGTGCCCTTCTCCTTTAACGGCGCCTCCTACGCGCTGCCCGACACACAGACCTTCCCGATGATGTTCTACCGGAAGGACATCCTCGCGGAAATCGGTCTTGCCGTGCCCGAAACCTGGGACGATGTGAAGGTCGCCATGAGCGTGCTCAACAAAAATCAAATGGAGTTCGGCATGCTCCCGGGCGAGCAGACCTTCGCGATGCTGCTGTTCCAGGCGGGTGGCGCGTATTACAGCGAAAACGGAGACCGCTCGGCACTGGATTCCGACATCGCGGTCAATGTGTTCTGCCGCTACTGCGAATTCTATACCGATTACAAACTGGACGCGGCTACCTCCGTGGAGGAGCGCTTCCGCACGGGCGAGTGCCCGCTCATCATCGCGGACTACACCACCTACAATAACCTGCAGGTATCTGCCCCCGATATCAAGGGTCTGTGGGACTTCACCCATGTGCCCGGCACCGTGCGCGAGGACGGCAGCGTGAATACCGCCACCGGCTGCTCGGGCCTTGCCGACATCATCATGAGCGCCACGGAGGAACCGGAGGCCTGCTGGGAATTCCTCAAATGGTGGACGGATGCAGAGACTCAGACGCTCTACGGTCGCGAGATGGAATCCCTGATGGGCTCCTCCGCCCGCGTCGCCACCGCCAACATGGAAGCGCTTTCCAAGCTGTCCTGGCCTATCAAGGACTATAAGGAACTGTCCGCCCGCTTCGACAGCATCGTGGGCATCCCTCAGGTGCCCGGCGGCTACTACAGCTGGCGCAACGTGAACAACGCGTTCTACGCCGTCACCACGGACAACTCCAGCAAGGTAAGAAGTGAATCTGGCAACACGCCCCGCGAGGAGCTGATGGACAAGATCTATTACATCAACGCCGAAATCGACTACAAGCGCGCCGAATTCGGCCTGCTGCTCTACTCGGAAGGAGAGGAGGAATAAGATGAACCGGACGGAAGCATGCCGCGCGCCCAAGCCACGCGAACTGACCCTGCGGCACGTCATCTGGAAAAACAGGGCGTCCTATCTGCTGATGGCTCCCTACTTCATTCTGTTTTTCCTGTTTACGGTCGTGCCGGTCATCATGTCCGTATACCTGTCCTTCACCTATTTCAACATGCTGGAGCCGCCCTCCTTCGTGGGGTGGAGCAACTACATCAAGCTCCTTCTGGAGGACGATATCTTCATCATTTCACTACGCAACACGCTGATCTTTGCCGTTGTGACGGGTCCGATCAGCTATCTGTTGTGCTTGCTGTTTGCGTGGATCATCAATGAGTTCAAGCCCCGCCTGCGCGCCGTGCTGACGCTGATCTTCTATGCGCCCTCCATCTGCGGCAACGCCTACATGATCTGGAACCTCATCCTGACCGGCGACCGCTACGGCTTTTTGAACGGCCTATTGCTGAAGCTGGACTTCATCAACGAGCCCATCCTCTGGATGCAGACGGAAAAATATGTGCTGCCCGTGCTGATCGTGGTGCAGCTGTGGCTGTCCCTCGGCACCGGCTTCCTCTCCTTTATCGCGGGTCTTCAGACCGTGGACAAGGGCATGTATGAAGCGGCGGCCATCGACGGCGTCAAAAACCGCTGGCAGGAGCTGTGGTATGTGACCCTGCCCGCCATGAAGCCGCAGCTGCTCTTCGGCGCGGTCATGCAGATCACGCAGTCCTTTGCCGTTGCCGATATCTCCATCAACCTCGCCGGAAACCCCTCGGTCAACTACGCTGGCGCGACCATCGTGACGCACCTGTTGGACTACGGCTCCACACGCCTCGACCTCGGCTACGCGTCGGCCATCGCCACCATCCTGTTCCTGCTGATGGTCGGCACCAACAAGCTTGTTCAGAAGCTGCTGGGAAGGGTGGGTGAATAGTATGAATACCACCGTAAAAAACAAGCCGGTCGACAACCGTCCCGCAAAAATCATCAAACTTGAAAAGAAACTGAAGCATAAGGAAGGCGGCAAAAAGCTGAACCGCTCCGTCGCCGGAAACACCCTGCTGTTCGTCCTCATGGGCATCTGCGGCGTGTTCATGGTGCTGCCTCTGGTGATGATCGTCAATAACGCATTGAAGCCCCTTGACGAAATCTACCAGTTCCCGCCCCGCATCTTCGTGCGCAACCCCACGCTTTCAAACTTCACCGACCTCTTCGTGCTGCTCAACGAAAGCTGGGTGCCTTTCTCCCGCTACATCTTCAACACCATCATCATCACCGTGGGCGGCATGGTGGGTCATGTGGTCGTGGCGTCCATGGCGGCTTACCCCCTTGCCAAGCACAAGTTCCCCGGCAAGGCGCTGCTGTTCTCCATGGTGGTGCTGTCCATGATGTTCTCCTGGACGGTCACGCAGATCCCCCAGTATCTCATCATTTCGTGGCTGGGCATCAACAATACCTACGCCGCCCTCATCCTGCCCGCATGGGCGTCCGGAATGGGTCTGTACCTCATGAAGCAGTTCATGGAGCAGCTGCCCGACTCCCTCATGGAGAGCGCGCGCCTGCAGGGCGCGAACGAGTGGCAGATCTTCTGGCAGATCGTGATGCCCAATGTGCGTCCCGCGTGGCTCACGCTGGCCATCTTCCAGTTCCAGTCCATGTGGGGCAACACCGGCGGCATGTTCCTGCGCAATGAGGAACTCAAGCCCCTGCAGTACGCCCTGTACCAGATCACCTCGGGCGGCGTTGCCCGCGCGGGCGCGGGCGCGGCGGTCAGCTTCATCATCGCCGCCATCCCGATTACATTCTTCCTCATCTGCCAGAGCTCCATTCTGGAAACCATGACCACCTCGGGCATGAAGGATTAAGGGGGGAAGCGTATGAAGTGTAAGAAACTGCTCTGCCTGCTGCTCCTTGTGTGCCTGCTGCCTTCCTGCGCGCTGGCAAACGACACGCTGCCCTACGACTGCTATAACTACGATTACTGGAACAATATCCTCTATACTCCGGCTCCCTATGTGCCGGACGGCAGCATTTCCGGCGATACACTCCTGTGGAACGAAAGTCCTTTGGGCGCGTTCCGCTCCCCGCAGGATCTGTGCGTATCCCCGGATGGGTCGGTCTACATCGCCGATACGGGCAACAACCGCGTGGTCGTCGTGGACAGCGACCTCAAAACCGTGCTGCGCGTCATCGACGGCTTTATGGCGGACGGCAATCGGGAGACCTTCTCCTCGCCCACGGGCGTGGCGGTCTCCCGCAAAGGTCAGCTGTATGTGGCCGACACCCAGAACCACCGCATCGTGGTGCTGGAACAAGACGGCTCCTTCGTGAAATATGTGGATAACCCCGTGAGCGAGGTGCTGGAGGAGGGCTATGTGTTCACGCCCCTCAAGGTGTCTGTCGACTACGCGGACCGCGTCTACTGCATCGCCCGCAACATGTTTCAGGGCATCATGGTGTTCACCGCGGAGGGCGACTTCACGGGCTTTTTCGGAACCATCGAGGTAAAGATCACCCTGTGGGAAAAGTTCTGGCGGAAAATATCCACCAAGAAGGAACGCTCCAAGCAGCTGCTGTTCATTCCCACCGAGTTTACCGGCATCGATGTGGACGAGGAGGGCTTCGTCTACGCATCCAACAAGGACACCGAGGGCGTGCAGGCCGTGCGCCGCCTGAACCCCAAGGGACAGGATGTCATCCGCAAGGGCATCAAGGAAAATCTTGGCGGAGACCTCGTATTCGGTACGCTGGGCACCTACGCGGGTCCCAGTCAGATCGTGGACGTGGTGTACCGCGACCACGGCATCTATTCGCTGCTGGACGCGCGCCGCGGCAGGATATTCACCTACGACCACGAGGGGAATTTTTTGTATATCTTCGGCGGCATCGGAACCCAGGAAGGCACCTTCCACACGCCCGCCGCCATCGAGCAACTGGGAAACCGTCTGCTGGTGCTGGATTCCCGTCAGGCGAACATCAGCATTTTCACAGAGACGGAGTACGGTTCCCTCATCAACCGCGCCGTGGCTCTGCGACACAGCGGCGATGAGACGCTGGCTGTGCCGCTGTGGAACGAGGTGCTCCGGCTGGATGAAAACAACGAGTTGGCCAACTCCGGCATCGGCAAAGCGTATCTTTCCGCGGGCGATAACGAAAAGGCCATGACTTACCTGCGCCGCGGCATGAACCGTGCCTACTATTCAGTGGCGTTCAAGAGATGGCGCAATGAGGCGCTGCGCGACAACATCAGCTGGGTGCTGACCGGGCTCATTGTCGTCATTGCGGTAGTCATCATAGTGAAAAAGATCGTTTTGCCCAAAATCGGAAAAAAGAGAAAAAGGGGGGAAGAGTCGTGAGCAAGGCATTCAGCAAGGAAAAATGGAAGTACCTGCTTTATACGGCAGGGCACCCCAATGACGGCTTTTACTGGATCCGTCATCAGGATCGAGGCAGCGTGCCCATCGCCGTGCTGCTGGTGATCCTCTACTCCGTGTGCTTCTCCATGAACCGCATTTACGCGGGCTTCGTGGTAAACGACATCAATCCCCGCTCGGTCAACTCCATCGCAGAGTTGGGAGGCGTGGCGATTTTGTTCATGGTGCTATGCGCCGGCAACTGGTCGGTCACCTGCCTCATGGAAGGCGAGGGACGCTTCAAGGATATCGTCATCGCCATCGGTTATTCTCTTCTGCCAATGATCATCGGCACGGTGTTGGCAACCTTCATTTCGCAGCTCGTTGCCGAAAACGAGGAAGCATTTTACTCCATCGTCATGGGCATCGGCACGGCGTATACGGTCATCATGATGCTCACAGGAATCATGCAGATACACAATTATACTCTGGGAAAGACGCTTGTAACGCTCCTGCTCACGGTGATCGCCGTGTTCATTATCATATTCCTTGCGCTGCTCATCGTGAACTTTTTGACTCAGGTCTACAGCTTCCTGAGAAACATCTACATCGAGCTTGTATTCCGCTTTTAAGGAGGGACGGAAATATGGCGAAAACGGAGAACGCGGCCGGTCTGCCGCCTCGTGTAAAGCGGATTTTGTGGATGATGTTGGTCGCCGCGATGATCCTCGTGGTCGTACTGATCGTCAGATATGTGTTCCGCTACATGAAGTACGATGCCTATAAAGAGATCATCCAGCCGCCCGTATCCTACGATGAAGGGAGCGCTTTCACACCGCTCAAGGATGAGCTGAAGGCTGTTAAGGGCTTTGTTCCCGCAGCGGAAAACGAGAAGATGATCCTATATTTCAATCAGAAAACGGCGGAGGTTGCTCTGTATGACAAGGAAAGCGGCATCACCGTCTACTCCAATCCGCAAGACGCGGACAAGGACCCCGTGGCGCGCGCTGGCAATCTGGAGAATTTGAAAAGCCAGTTCATCCTCTCTTATCTGGACGGCAATGCCAAGGAGGGAACAGCGTGGAATTCCTACGCCAAGTCCGTCGAGAGCGGTCAGATGTCCTGTGAGAAAATCGAAAACGGCGTGCGCGTCATCTACAATCTGTCCAATGAAAAGCTGCTTCTGGTGCCAGACGTGCTTACGCAGGAATGGTACGAGATGTTCATTAACGCCGGCAAAAAGCAGGCGAAAAAATCCTACGTTCTGAACGACGAAATGGGCCTGTACGAACTCAAGACGCAGGGTGTCACAGCCCGCAATCGTCAGCAGATTGACGCGGACGCTCGTGAGGCGGGCTTCACCATGGCTGATTACGAGCAGATGCAGGCCTTGCTCCCGCCCGCCGAGGACGCGGAGGGGCAGACGGAGACTCTTTCCTTTACCGTGACGCTGGACTGGATCCTGACGCCTGACGGAATCGAGGTTACCATTCCTTATGAGGGGTTGGGCGAGTTCGGAAACGGTAAGATCCGCGCCATTCAGCTCCTGCCCATGTTCGGCGCGGCGGGCGCGGATGAGACGGGCGAAATAGTGATTCCGGAGGGCAGCGGCGCGCTGATCCGTTTCAATAACGGAAAGTCCGCTTCCGCGCAGTACAACAAGAACATCTACGATCTGGACCCCGTGGACAGCGATCTGACTGCGCTCCAGAACCAGCAGACCGTGCGCCTGCCCATCATTGGCATCTGCCGGGAAAATTACTCACTGCTCGCCACCTGTGAGCGGGGCGCGTCGCTCGCGGCTATCGTCGCCGATGTCGCGGGGCGCAACAACAGTTACAATTACGCTTACTTCACTTTCTCTCTGCGCCGCACCGATACCCTGACCATCTCTGGTGAAAGCGTGATCGTGGCGGAAGAAGACCTGTATCCCGTGGATCTCAGGGTGCACTATGAGATTATCCCAAAGGATGCGGGCGGCTACGTAGACATTGCCCGCACCTACCGCGAAAGCCTGATCGAATCGGGTGCGCTCGAGCGCGAGACGAACGCTGCGGGGGACATCCCCTTCTACTGTGACGTCATCGGTGGCGTCAAGGAAACGGCGCACATCGCTGGTATTCAGTATCTGCGTCTGCTGCCCATGACCACCTTCGCCGAAGCGGGGGAGATGATGGATGAGCTCGGGAAGATGGGCATCACGAACCGAAGAATGAATTTGCAGGGCTGGATGAACGGCGGATACTACCATGATCCGGTCCGAAAAACCAAGGTGATCGGCAAGCTGGGCGGCGAAAAAGGACTCGCCTTACTGATCGAGAAAGAAAATCTTTCGGGCGGCAAAGTCTACCCCGACGCCGCCATACAGCAGGTATCCGACATCGCCAAAGGGTTTACGGCCGGCGGCGAGGCATCCCGCTACTACGCGCAGGGTTACGTGGTCAATCTTGCCCGCGTGAGCCCGGTGTCCCTGCGCCGCACGGACACAATGGGCTACAAGGAACTGGGCTATAAACTGCTGTCTCCCAAGTTCCTGCCGCGCTATGCGAAGGCGCTTTCGGAAGAAGCGGAGGAGCTGCAACTTACAGCCCTGTCATTGCGTGACCTCGGGAACGATCTGCACGCGGACAAGCGCCGCACCGAGGTCATCAACCGCGAGTACGCGCTGGATCTGGTGAAGGATGCCTTTCAAACCCTTTCCGCGAACGGGCGGGACATTCTCGTTACGGGCGGCAATGACTACTGCTTCCCCTATGTATCGGATGTCATCGGAGCGCCGCTCAGCGCCACGTCCTATCCTATCCTCGATGAGCAGATTCCACTGTGGGAAATGATTGTGCACGGCTCCGTTTCCTACGCCGGAAATCCCATCAACATGACCCAGAGCGAAGACAGGCGCGTGGACCTGCTGCGATTCATCGACTACGGCGCGTCCGTGCGCTACACCTTCACGTGGCGGGATGCCGCGGAAATGAAGTACACCGGACTCAACAGCAGCTACGCCACTACCTTCTCTTCGTGGAAGGAGCAGGCAGCGGAGGATTATGCCTTTGTGAACGGCGCACTTAAATACGTTTCCGGCGCGGCTATGATAAATCACGCGCGGCTTTCGGACACTTTGACGCGCAGCGATTACTCGAACGGAATCAGCATTTATGTAAACACGGGCGATGCGTTCGCTTCGGCGGACGGATACACGGTAGCGCCCTATTCCTATCTGGTCACGGGAGGTGAGGCGCAGTGAACGCACAGAAGAAAAGACGCTTCCGCATCACCTTTGAGCAGAGAAACGCTCTGCGCGGCTACGGGTTCATCCTGCCTTGGCTCATCGGCTTTCTGGTGTTCTATGTGGGCTGCCTTGTACAACTAGGCCGTTTCAGTGTGATGGACATCAAAATCGACGCAGTCACCGGCACACGCATTGATACCTTTGTGGCGTTTGAAAACTACATTACCGCCTTCACGGCTCATGCGAGCTTCAAGCAGACGCTTACCTCGTCCCTCGTCGACATGGTCATCGATCTGCCGCTCATCATCTTCTTCTCGCTGTTCGTGGCGCTGCTTCTGAACCGCAGGTTCAAGGGCAGAGCGCTTGTGCGCGCCATCTTCTTCCTGCCCATTATACTGGGCGCGGACGCGGTAGGCGCTGCCATCACGAGGGCGACGGAACTGATCAATAACGGCGTTTCTGCCGAGGCGGCGGAAATGGCGGGCGGGGGAACGGTTTCGGTGAGCTATTACATCGCCCTGTTCGGCGACCTCGCTCTTCCACCCAAGGTGCTCGATTATCTGGTCGGTGCGGTCAACCGCATCGCCTCCATCATTCAAGGCTCGGGCGTGCAAATTATTCTGTTCATCGCCGCACTGCAGTCCATTCCCGGCTCCCTTTACGAGGTGGCCAAAATCGAGGGCGCGACCGGCTATGAGACGCTGTGGAAGGTGACGGTACCGATGGTGATGCCGCACATCATCACCAACACGATCTACACGCTCGTGGACCGCTTCACGGTGAGTGATGTCGTTACGCTCGCCGCAGACACCTACCAGAAGTATAACTACGGGCTTTCATCCGTGTTCTCTCTGGTATCCACGCTTGCCACGATTCTGATTCTCGGCATCATCGTATACCTGCTCAACAAGCGGGCGTTCTACTACAATTAAGGGGGAAGAGAGCATGGAAAAGACAAACGTGAATCTGTCCCTCGACCGCAAAAGCCGCGCGGTGAACAACACGAAGAATACCCTCATGGGTATCTTCCGCTTCATCATCATTGTCGGCATCAGCTACGTGATTCTGGCGCCTGTCATCGGAATTATCAGCAGATCGTTTTTCTCCCGTCAGGATTCCATCAATCCCATGGTGTTCACCATCCCGATCAATCCCACATTTGATCGCTACGTGATGGCAGTCAAGTACCTGGATTATTTCCCGGTACTGGGAAGAACGCTCCTGTACGTGGGCGGTATCACGCTCATTCAGCTGCTCGTCTGCTCCATGGTGGGCTACGGCTTCGCGCGCTACAATTTCCCCTTCAAGAAGCTGCTGTTTGGCTTCATCGTGGTGATGATCGTGGTGCCGCTCAACACCATCCAGTTCCCGCTGTATATGACCTTCCGCTATTTCGGCGTAGGGGAGAAGACGCTGAACCTGCTTAAGACCCCGTGGCCCACGGTCATTCTATCCGTGTTCGGCTGCGGACTCAGGTCGGGCCTGTACATCTACATCTTCAACCAGTTCTTCCGCGGTCTTCCCAAGGAGATTGAGGAAGCAGCACTGGTGGACGGCGCGGGCTCCTGGTACACCTACTTCCGCATCATGCTGCCCAACGCTGCGCCCGCCATGATTACCGTGGCAGTGTTCTCCATCGTGTGGCAGTACAACGATTCCTTCTTCGCCAACACCTTCAATATCTCGGATTCCATCATCCTGACCCGCAAGCTGGATTCCCTCATCAACATGATCGCCAACGCGGAGAAGATCCTCACCATCTCCGAGCAGCAATTGTACTTTGATGCGGGTGTGGTACTCACGCTCCTGCCCGTAGTCGTTATCTATCTGGTGCTGCAGCGCCGCTTTATCGAGGGCGTGGAACGCTCCGGTATCGTGGGCTGACACCCTTTAACTTCGTTACCATGCCCGGAATGGGCAAAGTATAAAAGGAGGTATCCCAATGAGAAAATTCCTTTCCTGGCTGGTGATTGCCGCTCTGGCAGTCACTATGTGCGCGTTTGCCGCAGCGGAAACGGAAGCAGCCGGCAAGATCGACTTTGCCGACGGCACTTTCGCTTTCCTGGGCCTTTCCATGGCCAAGGGCAACGCGGACGCATCCACCGAGCTTTCCGTCGTTGATTATCAGGGCGGCAAAGCGCTGAAGGTCCTGTCCAAGGGCAAGGTCCCCTATGTTGCCTTCAACATCGAGGGTCTGCTGGGCGACAAGCTGTCTGATGTGCGCGCCATCAGCGTCACCTTCGGTATCGACGAGAAGGGCCCCAACGGCAAGTTCTTTGCCGCTTCCGGCGCCGTCTACACCTACACCGGCGAAGAGAACGCGGAAACCAAGCATGAGTGGAGCGTTTATCTGGCCAAGAAGAACCCCCGCACCATCGTGACCGCCCTGAAGGACGGCGAGGTGTTCGTGCCCGGCATGGGCAACACCCTCGTGATCTCCAAGGAGACCGATAACTGCCAGACCGCCACCGGCACGCCCCTTGCGCTGTATCTGACGGACATCGCGTTCCTTGACGCCGAAGGCAACGCTCTCCCCGTGGACCTCACCGCGGAGTATGTGAGCGCCGACACCGGCCGCGACACCTCCAACCTGTTTGCTCTCAGCAACACCGTCGATTTCGCGGGCTTCACCACCACCGGCGGCGGTTGGGGACAGAGCGGCTTTGACTGGGATGCTGCCGCCCTTGAGGCGCTGGTACCCGGCACCGCCATCGAGATCGAGTACGAGTCCGAGGACGGCTCCATGTGGGTCGTGTTCCCCGACGCCGCGGCCGGCTGGAGCCGCATCGCGCAGGATGCCGCATACATCAACGGCAGCAAGAACATTGCGCAGATCACCTACGAGCAGATCGCCGAGAAACTGGGCGAAGACAAGACTGCCTGGGGCGGACGCCTCCAGTGCGAAGCCAAGTCCAACTGGACCGTCTTCTCCGTGAAGGTCGGTACCTGCGCTCATAACCTCACCCTCGCGAATGCCGTCGAGTTCCCCGGCTTTGAGGCCTCCGCGGGCGGCTGGAGCCAGAGCGGCTTCAACTGGGACGAGGCAGCCCTTGCGGCACTGGTTCCCGGCACCGCCATCGAAGTGAACTTTGAGTCCGAAGACGGCTCCATGTGGGTCGTGTTCCCCGACGCGGCAGCCGGCTGGAGCCGCATCGCACAGGGCGAAGCTGCCATTCAGGGCGGTAAGGCCTACATCACCTACGAGCAGATCGCCGAAAAACTGGGCGAGGACAAGAGCGCCTGGGGCGGACGCCTCCAGTGCGAAGCCAAGTCCAACTGGACCGTCTACGGCGTCACCATCGGCAAGCTCATTGAGCTTCCCGCCGTCAACAACATCGTGGAGTTCGCGGGCTTCGAGGCCTCCGCGGGCGGCTGGAGCCAGAGCGGCTTTGACTGGAACACCGCGGTGCTGGATGCGCTCAATCCCGGTAGTGCCCTCATCATTACCTTTGAATCTGAAGACAACTCCATGTGGGCCGTGTTCCCCGATGCAGCGGCCGGCTGGAGCCGTATCGCGCAGGATGAAGCCATCATCAGCGGCGGCAAAGCCTACATCACCTACGAGCAGATCGCCGCGAAGGTCGGCGAAGACAAGGCCGCTTGGGGCGGACGCCTCCAGTGTGAAGCCAAATCCGCTTGGACCGTGTACGGCGTAGCCGTCGGCCAGGTGAAGTAATAAAGGGCCTTTCTATATGACAGCAGCGCCGCCCCGCGCGACGCACAAGGAACAATTCGATTCTAAGGAGGATCATTCAATGAAACGTTTTGCTGCATTGTTGCTGGCTCTCATCATGGTGCTTTCCATGGCTGCCGGCGTAGCCGCGGCTGAAGAATCCCGCCATCTGACCTATGCTCTGTGGTGGGACCTGTACTACGATTTCGACGATGAGGGATGGGAAGCCAGTCCCTCCGCCACCGGCAAGGACTCCGAGATCATGCGCTTTGATAACGTGAAGAACATCGAGAACACCTACGGAGTTACCTACGAGTTTGTCAATGCCACATGGGAAGGCATTAAGGACTCCATCAATAACTCCATTCTGGCCGGTGAGCCCGACTTTGACATGTACATGGTCGACCTTATGGCCTTCGGCGTACCCGCCGTTATGAATGGTCTGGCCACCGATCTGCGCAACGTGCTGGATGCAGATGATCCCTTCCTCTCTCACGAGGACCCCATCCTGGACTACATTGAGCTGCCCAACGGCGCCGTGTCCCTGATTTTCCCCAAGGGTGCCGAGGACGCCGTGTCTTCCACCAACCCTCTGGCTTTCAACTTGCAGATGATCGAGGAAGCCAATCTGGAAGACCCCCGCGATCTGTACGAGCGCGGCGAGTGGACTTGGGACAAGTTCCTTGAGTACTGCCGCGTGCTGACCCGTGACAACGACGGTGACGGAGTCATCGACGTGTACGGCTACGGCGCATGGATCGGCGACGCTCTGCCCGCCTGGTATATGTCCAACGGCACCTTCATGGCCGCTACTCCCGAAGAGAACCTCACTTCTCCCGAGATTGGCGAGACGCTCTCTTTCCTGCAGAATCTGTACTTGACCGAACAGGTCGCATATCCTATCCCCGAAGAGAACGGCTGGGATGTCTGCCGCTACCTGTACAGAGACAAGAAGGTTGCCTTCACCACTACCGCCGTATGGATCATGGCCAACTACGACGACTATAACTGGGACGGACTGGCTGAGACCACTCTGGACTTCGACATGGTGTTCGTACCCTATCCCATTGGCCCCAGCGGTAACCAGGATACCAACAACACCAAGATCGCCAGCGGCAACTACTGGATGTTGCCCGCGGGCGTTCAGGATCCCAAGCTGGTGTTCGACGTGTTCCGCGCCTATCAGAACTGGTATCAGGACGATATCGAGCTGAGAGACGATCCCGAGGAACTCGAATGGTGGTACACTGCGACCTCTGACAAGCTCGACATCCAGAATTGGAACTTTTCCATTCTGGAGCTGCTGGGCTCCAAGGTCATGGTCGACTTCTACCACGTATTCTCTGATGATCTGCCCATGCTCAACTTCCTGAATGGCGAATACACCCCCGCCCAGTTCCAGGAGACCTACCGTCAGACCGTGCAGGACGCGCTGGATCAGATTTTCGGCGGATGAGCATGATTATGCGCGGTAAGCGTGCTATCATAGACACGTTCACCGCGTGAACGGCACAAGCAGGGGCTGTCCCAAACGCCGGTTCCGGCGCGCGGGACAGCCCGTTTATTCCTATTTTTCGCCGGACGCGGTGCCGGGAGGTATTATTTATGGATGTCCGTCAAATCAGGGAGCAGCTTACCCAAACGATCATTCCCTTCTGGAAAAATCAAATCGATACCGTAAACGGCGGCTACACCGGGTTCATGGGCTTTGACCTCAAAAAGGACTTGTCCGCCCCTAAGGGCTGCATCCTGAACAGCAGGATATTGTGGTTCTTCTCCGAAGCGGCCATCACGCTTGATGACCCCTCGCTCATTCCCTATGCCGACCATGCCTACCGCATGCTCATCCGCATGACGGACGAGGCGCGCGGCGGCGTTTACTGGTCCGTGAACGCGGACGGTACCGTCTGCGACGGCACCAAGCACACCTACAATCAGGCGTTCGCGGTGTACGCCCTGTCTGCCTACTACCGCCTGACGGGCAGAAAAGAGGCGCTCGACCGCGCCGCGCAGCTGTACCGGATCATTGAAACCTACTGCCGCGACGAGGGCGGATATCTGGAGGCCTTCACCGCGGACTGGAACATCGAAAGCAATGAGAAGCTCTCCGAAAACGGCGTCATGGCGGAGCGCACCATGAACACGCTCCTGCACGTCATGGAGGGCCTGACCGCGCTGTATGAAGTCTGGCCCGACGCGGGTCTGCTCGCTCACCTCATCGAAATACTGGATATATTCAAAAATAAGATTTATAGTGCGGATAAACGCCGTCAGGAAGTGTTTTTTGATCATGAGTACAACACGCTCATCGACCTGCACTCCTACGGGCACGATATCGAAACCTCCTGGCTCATGGAAAAGACGCTGACCGCGCTGGGGGACGAAGCGCTGACGGGCGAAATCAGGCCGCTTCTCATCTCCCTTGCCGAAAAGACCTATGAGACCGCCTTCACGGAGAACGGCTTCCTCAACGAGTGCGAGAAGGGCGTCAACAACACCGAACGCGTCTGGTGGATCCAGGCCGAGGCGCTGGTCGGCTTCCTTAACGCCTTTGAAAAGACGGGGGACGGGAAGTTCCTGCGCGCCGCGGAAAGCCAGTGGGCGTACATCCGCGACCACATCGCCGATCCCCGCGCGGGCTCCGAGTGGTACTGGTCCGTCTCCGAGGACGGCACGCCCGACGCGTCTCAGCCCATCGTCAGCCAGTGGAAATGCCCCTATCACAACGGCAGAATGGCCTTCGAGGTCATCGAAAGGAGCAAGCATGAAAAGCTATCCGCAGATTGAAAAGGAATACGAGGCATTGATTGCCCGCAGAAACGAAATCGATACGACCTACGATAACGGCATCTACGACCGCTGGAAGTACCCCGTGCTGACCCGCGGCCACGTGCCGCCGTTCTGGATGTATGACCCGAACCCCGAAACCAACCCGTACATGATGAAGCGTCTGGGCATCAACGCCACCTTCAACAGCGGCGCGATCTTGCTGGACGGTAAATTCACGCTGGTCGCCCGCGTGGAGGGCTGGGACAGGAAGAGCTTTTTCGCGGTCGCCCAATCCGATAACGGCATTGACGGCTTCCGCTTCTGGGACAGGCCCGTCCTGCTTCCCGACACCTGCCCCGATGAGACCAATGTGTACGACATGCGCCTGACCCGGCACGAGGACGGCTGGATCTACGGCGTGTTCTGCTCCGAAAGCAAAGACAAGACCTCCTCCGACCTGTCCGCGGCGGTCGCGGCGGCGGGCATCGTGCGCACCCGTGACCTCGTGAACTGGGAGCGCCTTCCCGACCTCAGGACCCTGCGCTCTCCCCAGCAGCGCAATGTGCTGCTCCACCCGGAATTCGTAAACGGCAAATACGCCTTCTACACCCGCCCGATGGACGACTTCATCGAGACCAGAAGCGGCGGAGGCATTGGCTTCGGCCTGTGCGATGACATCACGCACGCGGTCATCGACGAGGAAAAGATGACCTCCGTCCGCCGCTACCACACCATCACCGAGAGCAAAAACGGCGCGGGCGCGGTGCCCATCAAAACGGACAGGGGCTGGATCCACATCGCCCACGGCGTACGCAACACCGCGGCGGGCTTAAGATACGTCATCTACGCCTTCGCCACAGCCCTCGATGATCCCTCCCGCGTGATTGCCGAGCCCGGCGGCTACCTCATCGCCCCGATGGGTGACGAGCGCGTGGGCGACGTCAGCAATGTCGTGTTCACCAACGGCGCCATCGCCGCTCCCGACGGCACGGTCTACATCTACTACGCCTCCAGCGACACCCGCCTGCACGTGGCCACCACCACCATCGACCGCCTCACCGACTACGTCTTCAACACCCCCGCCGACCCCCTGCGCAGCATAGACTGCGTAAAGCAGCGCATCGCCTTCATCGACAAAAATCTGGAATTCCTGCAACAATAATTCACCGCCCCGAAGCGGGGATTAATAACAGACCGGCTGTTAATCTGCCGGTCTGTCTTTAGTGCGCCCGGCGGCGCACGTTTCTGATATGTAATGACCTTTGTCAACCCCT
>CALGBY010000103.1 GCA_937886445.1 uncultured Clostridia bacterium
TTGTATGCTAATAGGGAGCTGCGAAAGAACACGAAATATGTTCTTTCACAGCCCCTTTTGATGACATTGATTTACACCAGCAGGTTTTTGCCGCTTTCGGGGTCAAAGAAATGCATCACCTTGCCGGCAAAGGTGATATTCAGCTTCGCGCCGAATACCAGTGCCTTCCGCTCCGCCGTATCCAGATCCACCGTGGGCACACGCACGATCATACGCGTCTCATCCTCGGTATACACATGCAGATGCAGCTCGCTGCCCATCATTTCGTTTACTTCCAGTGTGCAGGGTACGGTATCGGTGCCGCCCCGGGGCGCCAGAGTAACATGCTCGGGACGGACACCCAGCAGGATATCCCGGGAGTCGATTCCCTTTTCCCGCAATTGCTCTGCCTTTTCGCCGGTAACGGGGATACGCGCGCCGAAGGGCGTTACGAAATAATCATTGCCTTCCCGCACGAGACGGGTATTCATGATATTCATTTTGGGAGCGCCGATGAACTCCGCCACAAACAGGTTGGCGGGCATCTCGAACACCTCGGTGGGGGTACCCACCTGCTCGATATAGCCGTTTTGCATGATGACAATGCGGTCTCCCAGCGTCATGGCCTCCGTCTGGTCATGGGTGACATAAATGAAGGTGGTATCCAGCTTCTGCCTCAGCAGAATGATCTCGGCGCGCATCTGGTTGCGCAACTTGGCGTCCAGATTGGACAGCGGCTCATCCATCAGGAACACCTTGGCGTTGCGCACCATAGCGCGGCCGATGGCCACACGCTGGCGCTGGCCGCCCGAAAGCGCACGGGGCTTGCGCAACAGGTATTCCGTGATCCCCAGGATCTCCGCTGCGCCCGTTACCTTATCGTACACCTCATCCTCCGGACGGTGCTGCAGACGCAGAGAAAAGGCAATGTTGTCATACACCGTCATATGCGGGTAAAGCGCGTAATTCTGGAACACCATGGCGATGTTCCTGTCCTTGGGCTGCAGATCATTCACCACTTCCCCGTCGATCTCCAGCGTGCCCTCGCTGATCTCCTCAAGGCCGGCGATCATGCGCAGGGTGGTGGATTTTCCGCAGCCGGACGGACCGACAAATACAACAAATTCCTTATCTTTGATTTCCAGATCAAAATCGTGTACGGCAACGACCTTGTTGTCATATATCTTTTTTATACCGGTCAGTTTTACACTTGCCACAGTTTTTCACTCCTTTCGCTTCTTCCGTCAGCCCTTCACAGCGCCGCCGGTAACACCTTCCACATAGTACCTCTGCAGGAACAGGAACAGCACGGTCACAGGAATGGCCACGATCACACCGCCCGCGCAGAATCTGGTATAGTATTCACCGATCCTGGCTTTCTCAAGCCATGTATACATACCCACAGCCACATTCTGCCCGGCAGAGGTATTGTGGGAAATATACTGGGCAAACACATAATCCCCCCAGGGTGCCATAAAAGCGGTAAGCACGGTATAGATCACGATGGGCTTGGACAAGGGAAGGATGATCCTTTTCAGTACCTGGAAGCGGGTGGCGCCGTCCACGCGCGCGGCCTCATCCAGAGATTTCGGGATGGTGTCAAAGAAGCCCTTGGAAACATAATAGCCCATGCCTGAAGACGCGATATACACAAGGATCAGCCCGGGCACGGCGTTTTCCTGCGTCATGCCCAGATCAGAAAGCACCTTGTACAGGATGATCATCGTAAGCATTCCGGGGAACATGCCCAGAATGAGCATCAGCCGCATCAGCGCCTTCCTGCCGCGGAAGCGGAAGCGGGACAGCGTATAGCTCATGCAAAGCACGATCACCGTCTGCAGCACGGCGGAAAACACGGCGATGATCAGCGTGTTCAGATACCATGTCCAGAAATCAGACTTTGAAAGAGCGATATAGTTCTGAAAGCCCCATACCTTCGGAATGACATAGCCGGTAGGGCCGGATACCTCGCACCGGAAGGACTGCAGAACAATGAAGATGAAGGGCAGCAGCCACACCACACTGATCACGATGAGAAGGATGTAGATAAAGGTGTTGCCGATGCGTGCTCTTTTTTTGATGCCCATATGCCTTTTCGGCGTATTCCGGGCGATATCATTATTCGTATCGACCATCACTGGAAATCCTCCTCGTTTTTATTGGAAGGAAGCAGGTTGAACACGATCAGAGACAGCACGGCAATGATGATAAACACCAGTATACCGATCACGCTGGCCAGATAATACTTGCTGTCGCTCATCGCCAGCTTGAACAGCCATGTGATCAAAAGATCGGTATGTCCCGCGTTGCCCACGGTCGCATTCGCGCCGCTGATGTTGGGCGCGCCTCCGGTAAGCAGATAAATAACATTGAAGTTGTTCATATTGCCCGTAAAACTGGTAAGCAGATACGGGCCGGTCACAAACAGCATATACGGAAGGGTGATCCTGGTGTACTGCTGCCAGGGGCTCGCGCCGTCGATGCGGGCGGATTCGTACAGGTCGGCCGGAATATTCATCAGAATACCCGTTGTGATCAGCATCAGATAAGGGATGCCGATCCATATATTGATAATGATCACCGTGATCCTGGCCCATACCGGATCTTCCCAGAAGGGCAGCAGATGCGCCTGATCAATGATGCCCAGATCCATCAGCGTGATATTGATCAGACCGTTGCGGGCGAACATTTTGGATACATACAGAAGAGAAATGAACTGCGGGATCGCGATGGTGAGCACCAGAATGGTACGCCAGCCCTTTTTGAAAGCGATCCCCTTCTTATTGATGGCCATAGCCACCAGCATGCCGAGAAAATAATTGGTGAAGGTGGCAAAGAATGCCCAGATGAGCGTCCACACCGTGATCTCGCCGAAGGTGGCGGAATAATCCAGCGGGCCGCTGCTCCATCCGAGTACCGCGCCGAAGTTTTCCAGCCCTACCCATTGCCACAGCACATTCAGGCCGTCATGGCCGGCGTCATAATTGGTAAACGCGACCAGGATCATGAACACGATGGGAAGCACGGTAAACAGGATGATGCCGGTAAGCGGCAAAGCAAGCAGTGTTTTGTGAAACTGATCGTCCACAAGGCTGCGCAGGTCATCTCCCGCCTTCTTCAGCTTTTTGCCTTTGCGTTCGAGCATTTCGGCCTCTCTGTTCTTGCGGATGGAGAGGCGCCAGGTATAAATGAGCGCGATGATAAAGAACAGGGTCAGGATACCGTAAAGCAGGATCTTGAAAGAATTATCATGATAAATATAGCTGGTGATACTGCGTCCCAGCTTCTTTGTGACCACCTCTTCCCTGCCCTGCGTGCCCAGAGTGGGAAGCTTGCCCAGCCAGTAGCCGCCGCTGGTGATCATGTAGAAAATAAACACCGCTTCAAACAGAAGGAACAGCAGTCCGCGCACGATCTGTCCCCGCGCGATACAGCCGAAGCCCATCACGGCATAGGATACCTTGGTTTTCCAGTCGCCGTCCGTAAAGATAAAGATCATGTTTTTGATCTCATCCCGTACGGAAACAGCCGCTTTTTTGAAAAAAGTTCCCACGGCGATCAGCAGGGAAAGCAGCTTATGAGGAATCGAGCACAGCAGGGCTTTGATCCTATATAGCAGCTTTTGTCCCTTAGACAGGCGCAGGAATTCCAGATCCGTCAGTTTCTTCATTCCGCTTGCTCCTTCTCAAAAACAGCCGGAGCCGGGCAAGCCCGGCTCCGGCCGTTTATTTCAGACAGTGCCCTCAGGGGGCTGTCCGGTTCCGGCCGCCGATCTTTCGGTCATGCGGCGGAAGGGTTACTCGGCAATAAGAGCCACATCACCGGTAGCGGGATCCAGCGTGATGAAGTATACGCCGGCTTCCTCTACCTTGAAGTTGTCAGCAGGGAAAGCGTTGTCCCAGCTGCGGCCCTGACGGACTTTGAATTCCACACCGGCTTCCATGGGATAAGCCTGAGTGGTCTTCCACAGACCGTTTTCTTCGGTCATGGGGATATCGTCGGTCCAGTTGGAGCGGGTTTCGCCGTTGTAATCGGTATAGAAGAAACCGTCAGTCAGGTTGCAGGTACCGATCACGGTCCAGGAAGACTTTTCTTCGCTGGTCATGGTGAACAGAGCGGCGATCTTGGCATTGTAGTTATCCAGAGCGGCCTGCAGACCGGCTTCGTCGGAGGCGTTCTTCACGTCATCGCCGATGACCTTGGCAATATCCCACCAGGAGCCGTGGATCTGGCCCTGAGGTACGGAATAGGGAGCCTGCGCGTTCAGAGCCACCAGACCAGCGTTGGCCTGTACGGCCTCGCTCTGCTGAGCGTTCAGGTTGGAGGGGCCCCAGGCATTGGCCTCGAAGCGTTCGAGCTGGCACTTTTCATCGGTCAGGAAGTCCACAAGCAGCTCAAGGCAGGCAGCCTTGGTCTCATCCACCTGGGGCTTGATACCCATCAGTTTGCAGCCGTTGTAGCTGCCCAGATGATACTGCACACCGTCCACGGTGAAGCAGGGCAGGTCAGCCACGCCCATGTTGTCGCCCAGGATGCCCTGAACGGTGGTGAAATCCCAGGTACCGGTGATCACGACCGCGCTGTCGGAGCTGAAGTCGGAACCGGAGGAAGAGGAGGCATGGCTGGGAGACTTGACCAGCTTCTCCATGCCCTTCACGGCGATGAGGCCGTTGGGGCTGTTGAAGGTGTCGTTCACGCTGATGAATTCGCCGTCGTCATCAGTGGTCCATTCGGATTCGCAGCCGGTGGCAAAGAAGAAGGAAGCCAGATACCAGGCAGAGGTCTCCATCTCAAAGGAGAAGAACTTGTTGTTGGCTTCGCAGTCGGCAATGATGTCTTCCATGCTGTCCACATGCTCTTCGGGGATGATGGACTTGTCATAGTACATGAAATAGCCGTTATCAGCGGTCAGAGGGAAGGCGTACATGGTGTCACCGGAAACGGCGGCGGCCACAACACCGGCGGAGTTCCTGGCGGTCACAGCCTCGGTCTCTTCAGGGCTCAGCTTGGCAAGAGCGCCGGCCTGCACAAGGCGGGCGAACTGATCCTGCGCGAAGCAGAACACATCGGCACCGGATTCAACGTCGGTCACCATCATGGTGGCGGAGTTGGCTTCGGAAACAGCTTCGATGGTGGGGTTCAGCACGATGCCGTATTCGTTGGTGGCGTTGAATTCTTCGATCTGGGCCCTGGTCAGGTCCACGACCTTCTCGTCCACCCATACGGTGATGTCATAAGTGTAGGATTCTTCGGCGACGGCGTTTGCGCAAAGGGCAAATACCATCATCGCGGCCAGGATGAGAGCAAGGATCTTCTTCATGGTGTTTCTTCCTTTCTTGTTATGTTCACCGTCCTGAAAGGACAGCGGAACTCCGACGGACATATTTTTCATTCCGATCATATATATTATATATTCCAAAGCGTGTCATGTCAAGAAAATTGTGTTTTCAGGTAAGAATCAGAAGCATTCATACATTCCGGTACGCCGGACGGAAGCGTCGCAGTCCGCGCGTCATTCCGCCGATACCAGCGCGGCATCGTCGATCTTTCCCCACGCGCCGCTGCCGGTGCCTTCACATTTCACATACACGCCCACGCGCACCGTATCACCGTCATTTACACTGAACGCCGGCACGGAAGCGGTATCCCAGTTGCCGTAGGAAGTGATCTTCATCGGAGCCGTTCCGCGTATCTCACCGTTCACCTTTACATAGGCGTAAATATCGGTGTTCCCGCAGTCTCCGCCCATGATGCTCACGGAGAAGCGGTATGTTCCCGCCTTCAGGCCGGTCTTTTCCTGCTCCAGCGTGAATTCCACGCTGTTTTTCGCGCTGCTCCAGAAATGGGCATGCTTTACACCGGTCAGCGAATCGCTCTTTTTTTCCTCAACATACAGCTCGTCCGCCCCGGCCAGATCCGTAAATACCCAGCCCTTTCCGCCTTCCTCAAAACCGGGATCCTGAAGGAAGTTGAAGCGGGAAAGCTTCACGGTGCACAGCGCGTCCGCGCCTGCCGCCCTGCCCGTCACGGTATATTTGCCCTCGCCGCCGGCAATGATCCTTTTTTCATCCTCCGCTGTAAAATTCCACTGTACGGGAACGCTCACACGGGAGTTGTCGTTCATCACGGCGTTCACATATTCGGGAAGCACGATCTCTCCGGCGATATCCGCTTCCACAAGAGCGTCCTCCAGAGCGTCCGCCGCGGGAGGGACATCGTTTCCCTCCCTCATCAGCCTGAAAACCTTAAGGCTTTCCAGCGCTCTGCCGTCAGCGTCAAAAAACGCCTGATTATCCACCGCGCAGCCGCCGTAGTATTTACCCGCGTCCTCGGGATCGTACACGCGCGCGAAGGTGGAGGCCCAGCCGCTGCCGTACTTTTCCCACAGAACAAAGTTCTCGCTGTAGTCCTTACCGCCCGCGGTGATCCACGCGCCCTCCCAGTACACAACGCCGATGCCGTTTTTCGTTTTGTTTCTGATCGTATCCGTCACATCGCGTACGGCGTTCGCCTGTCCCTGCACAGTGTAGGGATAAGGCCTGTCCTCCGTGCCGCTGCCCGATACCGTATTGCCGAAAAAGTCGGTATCCCGATCGGTAAAGGCATAGGAGGTTTCCAGTACCATCACCTTTTTGCCGTAGGTCTCGGCAACAGACGAAAGCACAGAGGCCAGATTATCCAGCGTGCCGTGCCAGTAGGGATAATAGGAGGAAGCGAACACATCATAATCCACGGCATAATAATCCAGCTTTTTCGCGTAGCCCTCCAGATTGCCCGCTTTTTCGGGATTTGTAAAGTGTACCGCCACAAGCGCCTCCGGGTACACCTCGCGCACCGCCCGAGAGCCCGCGCTCAGCAGATACTGGATGTTGAACCAGGTTTTCTCCCCGCACATTTTCCCGTTGGTCTCATTGCCCAACTGTACCACGCGCACAGGCACATTCGCTTCCCTCAAAAGGAGCAGGCATTCCCGTGTATAGGCATAAAGCGCCTCGCTCTTTTCCGTGATCTCCATGCTTTTCCAGGCCCGCGGCGCCTGCTGCTTGCCGGGATCGGCCCAGAAATCGCTGTAGTGAAAATCGACGATCAGCTGCATGCCGTACTGCGCGGCGCGTTTGCCGATCTCCGCGCATTTCTGTATATCGCAGTTTCCGCCGCCGAAGCCGTTCCCGTTTGTATCGTAGGGATCATTCCACACGCGCACACGGATACTGTTGATTCCGTTTTCGGAAAGGATCTGAAACAGATCCTTCTCCGCGCCGTCATGATCCTTATACCGCACGCCGCAGGCCTCAAGGGAAAGAACGGAAGAAACATCCATTCCCAGAATAAAGCCGTCATCCAGGTTTTCCACTTTCTTAACATACAGCGTGTCCGCGGAACTTTCCTCCGCAAAGGCCGCCGCGGTCAGGCACAGCAAAATCGCCAGCAGCAAAGATGATGCCGAAAGAAATAATGATCTCATTTATTCCGCCTCCTTATATCCGTTCATGATCGTTTGAAGGGCGTACATCGCCTTCCGGTCCTCCGCGTGCGCGCTCTTTCCGCCGAAAAACAGGATCAGCCTCTCCCCCTCCGGAAAGCTTTCCGAAAAGTAACCTCCGCTGTCAAGATTCAGGCCCGTCACAGCAGCGCCGCTCTGTGCATCGGTATACACATACAGCCTGTCCCCGAAGGCGGAAGCCGCCTCCGCCGGCAGAGAACGGAAAAAGGAAAGGTACTGCCCGCATTCGCTCTCCTTTACGATGTACAGATCTCCCTTCTCCAGATCCTCCGTGCCGAACATGAAATACTCAAAGGAGCGTACCTTGACCATCCGGATCCCTTCCGGCAACTGTTCCTCAAGCCTCGCCGCCAGCGTTTCATCCGCGCGCAGCGAGGGGGAATAGTATACGCTGATCTTCCTGTCAAAGCCGGTATCGGTTATAAAGGTGAATATCCATCCCCAGAATACGGCGGAGGCGGCCAGACACAGCAGGCATACCGGCAGCACGCGCCGCAGTTTTCCCGTTTTGGTCATTTGATCTCCTCCAGCGTGTAAAGATAGCCGCGCACGAGCGATACACGCGCCCGCACGGCATTTTGTGGCAGCCTTTCCCTTTTTTCATAGGGGATCCTGATCTCGCTTTTCCCGTCATCGCCCTCCAGCGTAAGGATGCGGTAGCGGATGCTGCCGGGCAGCGCCACCCAGTGACCGCTGTCACAAAGCACGCCCTCTCCGGCCGTCGTTCCGTTTTTTCCGGCTTCTTCGAGAATGCCTTCCTCATGGCATCTCAGCGCCCGGAGCGGCTGAAAGCGATATACATAAAGCAATACCGGCAGCACACAGGCGGCTGTCCCGCAGAGCACGGCTGCAGCGAGCCTTACGGAGGCATTGCCGCTGTTCACGCCGATGCAGGCACGCACAGCACCGGCGTTGAACGCCAGAAACAGCGCCCCCGCGATGATGATCAGCCTTTTTTCCTGTTTTTTATGTTTTTCCGTTTCAGCGGCCGAATAGTATTCCGTCATGCCCTCTCTCCTTAAAAAAATGCCGTCTTCGCTGATATCGAATATAGCATTTTTATGCCTGCTTGACAAGGGCATTGCAGAAAGATATGATAAATACAGCACCGTTTGTACGGTATCGCCTCAGGAAGGGCCTGTCTGCCCGTGCGGATACCGCCGGCCTGCACAAAGGAGCTGAAAAAGATGAAGAAGAAAATGTTGTCATTGATGCTCGCGGCCCTGCTCGCTTTCTGCGCGGAAGCCTCGGCACTTGATTTCGGGGAGGAATACGCTGTGAAGGATATTGCGGCAGGCAAAACAAAAAGCGCTCCCGTGTTCTACGAGATCTTTACCGGTTCCTTTTCGGATTCCGACCGGGATGGCACGGGAGACCTGAGGGGCATTATCGACCGGCTGGATTATCTGAATGACGGCGACCCCGAAAGCGGAAAAAGCCTGGGCGTGGGAGGGATCTGGCTTACGCCGGTCTTTCCCTCCCCCTCCTATCATAAATATGATGTGGCGGATTATTATTCGGTAGACCCCGCCTTCGGCACGATGGAGGATCTTGAAGAACTGATCGAAGCCTGTCACAGCCGCGGCATGCTCATCATTCTGGATCTGCCCATCAACCATACCTCTGTCCTGAACAACTGGTTCATCCAGTTCAAAAGCGCGCACATCACACACAACGCGGGCAACAGATACTACAACCTCTACACCTGGCTGCCCGCGGACAGCGCACTGCCCGCAGGACGGCATTTCGCGCGTCTTGAAGGCACAGGCGAATACTATGAGTGTAATTTCGCCGATAACATGCCGGAATTGAACTACGATGATCCCGCCGTATTCGATATGATGCTGGACGCGGCGAAATTCTGGCTGGATAAGGGCGTGGACGGCTTCCGTTTCGACGCTGCGAAATACATCTTTTTCGGAGACAACCCAAAGAGCGCGTCATTCTGGGAACACTTTATGGCGGAGCTCAGAAAGGTCAAAAGCGATATCTATACGGTAGCCGAGGTATGGGACGGCGACGGTGTGACTGAGAAATACACATCCGCCTTCAACTGCTTTGATTTCACCGTATCACAGGCAAACGGGCTGATCGCCTCAACAGCAAAGCAGGGCAATGTAAACAAGCTTACCGCCTATACCGAGGCCTATATCCGTGAAAACAGGGCGCTGAACCCTGCCTCCTTCCCGGTCTATTTCATCGCCAACCACGATACCGACCGTGCCGCCGGCTATCTGACCGCCGCCTCCGGCAACGCGCAGATCGCCGCCAACCTGTATCTGCTTTCTCCCGGCACGCCCTTCATCTATTACGGGGAGGAGACCGGCCTGCGCGGCAGCCGCGGCGGCGCGAATACCGATGCCAACCGCCGCCTGCATATGCGCTGGGGAGACGGTGACACGGTACGGGACCCCGTAGGGGCGGATTATGACGAAAAGAAGCAGACGCCGTATACCGTGCGGGAAATGCTTTCCGACGGCAAAAGCCTCTATAACTACTATAAGCGCGTGCTCCGCATCCGCTCCGCCTTCCCGGAGATCAGCCTCGGCAATTATACCGCACTCACGCTGGAAGGCACCAAGGCGGGCGGGTTCACATCCGATCTGGCGGGCAGTAGGGTAACGGTGATCCACAACACCACGCTGAACACCGTTACGGTAGACCTGAAGGCTGTGGAAGGCGCGTGCAGTTCCACGCTGGAATGCTGTGCGGGCATGGGCGGCGCCGTGCTGGATGACGGCGTACTCACTTTGGACAGCAAGACCAGCGCGATCATCCGCTGAGGAGGGATAACGATGGACAGGCTTCGACTGGGGATCATTGGCACGGGTCGCATCGTGCGCAGGGTCATGGCGGATATGGGCAATTGCAGACATGTATCCGTAACGGCGATCGCCTCCCGGGAAAAGGAGCGCGCGGAAGCCGCCGCCCGCGAATACGGCATTCCGTACGCGTATGCCGGCTATGAGGCGCTTGCCCTCTCAGACCGGGTGGACGCGGTATACATCGCCACGCCGAACCCCTTTCATGAGGAACAGGCGCTGTTGATGATGAACCATAAAAAACATGTGATCTGCGAAAAGCCGATGGCGCTGAACACCGCCTCTCATGCCCGGATGGCGGATGCCGCGCGGAAAAACGGCGTGTTTCTGATGGAGGCCATGTGGACGCGCTTCATGCCGGCAGTCCGTTCCGCGCTTGCTCTTGTAAAGAACGGCGGTATCGGTGAGGTGCGTCATGTTTTCTGCTCCTTCTGCTTTTCCGCCGTCAACGATGGCAAAGACCGTCTGTTTACCCGGGAGCTGGGCGGAGGCTCTCTGCCCGATGTGGGGATATATTGCCTGAACATGGCAAGGCAGCTGCTGGGCGAAAGCGATGAAATGAAGGTGACCGGGCAGCTGCTCCCCACGGGCGTGGACAGCAGGGCCTGCGCCGTGATGAAGTATCCGGGCGGCGCCACCGCAGGCATACTGTGCGCGACGGATACCGCCGGCAGCGATGAGCTGATCATATACGGCTCTTCAGGCGTGCTGCGCGTACCGGAGTTCTGGCGGGCCACCCGCTACACCGTGGAAATGCCGGGACACGCCCCCGTAACACACCGCTTCCGCGCGGAGCATGAAGGACACCATTATGAATTTGACCACGCGGCGGAATGCATATCCGGCGGGCTGACGGAATCTCCCGTCATGCCGCTCAGCGACAGCGCGGGCCTTTGCCGGGATGTGCAGACCCTGCGCAGAGCACTGGGCGTTCGTTATCCGGACGCGCTTGAAGGATAACAGCCGTCATGCCCGGCGGACAGGCAGCGGTCTCTGCTGATCAAACCGGTCAGTGTTACCGGATCATCCTCTCCTGCCGCTCAATAAGTAAAAAATGATATGGAGGAATGAAGAACAATGAAAAAGAGTATTTCTGTGATCGTATGCCTGTTCATACTGCTGGTTTCCGTACTTTCCGTCCCCGCCTCGGCGGAGCAGCCCCCGCTTCTTCCCTATGCTCTGGAGCTGATCGAAAACCTGCATGAGCTTGCCGCGGATGAAGTCTTTTTCTACATCGTAAACGGCGGTGGCGACCGGGACGAGCTGGATGCGATGGCCGCAACTGATTGCACGGATTTCCGCGGCGGCTGCCTGCTCACCGCGCAGGAGGCCGTCCTCGAGTTTTACTTCAACACAGCATTCGATCTTGATGGGCTGTCCGAGCAGGGAAGGAAAATCGTAAAGGGAATGGTTTTCTCCTCGCTTCCCAACCAGTGGAACGCCAGAAGATCCTCGAAAGCGCTGGCACAGAGCAGCATTGTCTCCTGCAGCGACGTTTATACCGAGCCGGAGGGCTTTGAAGCCTGCGCGATGATCCTGGACTGCGGCGGTGCGCTGTATTATATATCGTTCTCGAAACTCGCGGAGGGCTTTATCCAGGGCCGTGTAAGTCCTCTGTTCAGCGATGAAGGCTACACCGCGGAAACTGGGAAAACCATCCTTTCCCTTCTCCCGTTCTTCAGCCTGACCCCCATCCTGCCGTAAAGCAGGGCACACCGTTCGGATGGAGGATCATGAGCATGAAAAATGGCAGTCCCCCCGTACAAAACGCATGGTCTGTATTATCGTTGATATCAAAGGAAACGCTGAATAATAACAGCGTTATCCAAAATACGTTTTCATGAGCAGGATTTTTTGGGATTTTCAGCATGATTATCCTACTCAATACTCTTTATCTCTTCCCCGAAGCCCCTTTGGGGGCAATCTGGGTAGAAATCACCCAAGGCAAACAGAGCAGAACTCCTTTGCTCTGCCACCACGTATACACATGACCAGGTTCGCACAGCCAAACAGCATATAGAACCGATTCATGTTCTTGGCAATTCCTCGATACGCCGTCTTGCAGTATCCGAATTGCCGTTTCACGATCAGGAACGGATGCTCCACTTTACATCTGACAGAAGACTTCTGGTGCTCGATGACTTTCTCCCAGTTGATTCCATCATAACCGGTCTTGACATTCTGCGATGAAGGTCTGCGGTTGATTCGGAATTTGATCTTTGAGAGCTTCTCGTCCCCCTTGATTTCCGGCCTATTGGGAAGTCCGAGATAGCCGGAATCGCCATAAGCTACCTCATCATCTGCCCGAAGCAACTTCGAGGCTTCTTCCAGATCGTGAACATTGGCAGATGTGCCTGTGATTGTGTGGATATAACCGGACCCACAATCTACACCGGAATGAACCTTCATACCATGGTACCATTGGTTTCCCTTTTTTGTTTGGTGCATCTCAGGATCACGTTTGCCTTCCTTGTTCTTGGTAGATGGCGTGGAATGGATAATGGTCGCATCCACGATGGTGCCACCATGCATCATGAGCCCGGCCTGTTCAAGGCGTTCCTTAATGTCATTGAAGATGGCTTCTCCAAGTTTGTGTTCTTCCAGCAAATGACGGAACTTCAGGAGGGTTGTTGCATCCGGTACCTGTTCCTCCAGAAAGTTGAGACCAACAAAGCTCCGCATGGCGTAACTGTCGTAGATCGCATCTTCGAGTCCTTCGTCAGAAAGGTTGAACCAGATCTGAAGCAGGTACATCCGGAGCATTACTTCGATCCCGCGTGGCGGACGACCACGCTTTCCCTCTGGATAATACGGTTGAATCTTGTTGACCCAGGCAGCCCACGGGATGATTTCGTTCATCTCCCGAAGGAATTTTTCTTTCTGAGTGACACGTTTCCGTCCACTGTATTCCATGTCGCTGAAGGTCATCTGATTCATGCTCTCAACCCCTTGATTTATTTGGTTCTGTACCACTTTTATTATACCAAAAACGGGGTTGATTTACTACCAGTAATTGTTGCTTAAATCAGCGTTTCCCTAGATAACGAAACTTATATGAATTTTATCATGTTTCAAAACTATTTACCAGAAAAAATTTGATAGACTTAATGAAAACGTGTTTCCTTGTTTTTGGCGAATTTAGCTTGACAGCGGATTTTTGTTTCGGTATAATCGGCGACAGTTGTGTCGGTATGACATGATCAAATACAAAGCATAAAGAGAAAGGAACCAAAGAAAATGAAAAGAATCCTTGCTGCAATCGTTGCCCTGTCCATGCTGCTGACTATGGCTTTCGCCCTGGCCGAAGAATCCTCCATCTCCACCTATATGATGGTCGCCGCGAATGATGCCGAGGGCAATGTTGTGTCCATCGAAGAATATCAGCTGCCCGTCCTGGTACTGGCCATCGACGGCGCTTCCAATGAATGTGCTTTCGGCACCGAAGAAGCTATGGTTGAAGGAACCTATGAAATCATTGCCGGTGAAGACGATGTGCTCGTTCTGTATGTGACCCTGACCACCGGTGAAGAAACCGTGATGTTCTATGATGCCGAGCAGGATGCCTGGATGCTGGTGGACGAAGAATCCGGTATCTGCATGTATCTGTTCAACCTTGAAACTCTGGAAATGGCTGCCTGATCCGGTCTGTTTTTCCGGACTGCCGTTGATACTGAAATATCGCGGCAGTCTTTTTTTGTTTGGATGGATATACAGAACCCGTATTCCGCCGGGGCCTGTGTATGCACTGAACCGAGATTCCGGTTCTGCGCGCAAAGAATCCGGCGGGCACAACGTACCCGCCGGATTGATCCATGTTTTCTGTAAGAAGATCTGCCGCCCGGCAAGCTGATCGGAACATACGTGTTTCACACGGGGTCCGTTCGTGAAGCCGCTTATTCCTGCCGTAGAAACTGTCATTGCCGTTCACGGATAAACAGTCTGACCCACCGTTTTCCGTCCCTGTGAATGGAGTTTTTACAC
>CALGBY010000104.1 GCA_937886445.1 uncultured Clostridia bacterium
CGGAAAATCTGCTTGAAACTGCACATTCCTCATTTTAGAGACACACCCTAAACGGAAAGGATCGAAAAGGTATGACGGGAAAAAACTCCCGGATGAGGACGCTTGTCGCTCCGCTGCTGGCAGCCCTGATCTGGGGCATGGCGTTTGTCGCGCAGAAAATGAACAGGATGGGTGCGTTTGCTTTCAACGCGTCCCGCTCGCTGATCGCCTGCCTGTTTCTTCTGCCGGTCATCATGCTGATCAGACGCTGCGGTGTGCGCCGCGCGCTGACGGAAAAAACACCAAAGCAGACAAAAATGCTGTGGCTGGGAGGGATGCTGTGCGGCCTGACGCTGAGCCTTGCCAGCTATTTCCAGCAGCACGGTATGGACTGCGGAACGGACGCCGGAAAGGCCGGCTTTATTACGGCTCTGTATATGATCCTTGTGCCGGTCTTTTCTCTATTGCTGGGGAAAAGGTGCCGGTGGACCGTATATCTTGCCGCCGGGCTCGCGGTGGCCGCGCTGTACCTGCTGTGCGTGAAGGAAGGAATGGGCGTGGAAACGAGTGACCTGTTCGTGCTCTGCTCATCCTTTCTGTTCTGCGCGCAGATCCTGGTGATCGACCGCTTCGCTCCTGAAACGGACTGCCTGAAATTATCCTTTGTGCAGTTTCTCACCTCGTTTATCGTATCTTCTGCGGGGTCTGTGCTGATGGGGGAGCCTTTTGCGGCGGATATGCTGCGTGAGAGCCTTTGGCCGTTGCTTTATCTGGGCGTGCTTTCCTCGGGCGTGGCGTACACCCTTCAGATGATCGCCCAGCAGGGAGGCAACCCGACGGTGGTCAGCATCCTGATGAGCATGGAGAGCGTGTTCAGCCTGCTGTTCGGCTTTCTGATCCTGAAGGAGGAGATATTGCCGCGCCAGCTTTTCGGAAGCCTGCTCATGCTGTGCGCGGTGCTGCTCACACAACTGCCGGAAAAGCGGACGCGACCGGAAGAAACACAGGAAAAAGTCTAGGGTGTGTTTCTAAATTCAAAACGATGCATTTTCAGCATCTTTTCCGTCATTTCTGCGTTGTCGAACCTCGATTTACCTCCAGTAAACCTTCGGTTCTTCGCCTTGAACTGACGGAAAATCTGCTTGAAACTGCACATTCCTCATTTTAGAGACACACCCTAATAAAAATGTGACCGGGAAGATGATTTTTGGTTACATATCGGTTGCATTGGCGAAAAAGATGCGTTATAATGTATCTATAGCTGAACTTAAACGGAGGAATGAAAGCGATGCTGCTTACATTGCAGGATATTAAAAACAGAAAACAGTGGGAGGATGCGGGTTTTGTGCTGCCCTCCTATGATATCGAGGAACTCAAAAAGAATACCTACCGTGAGCCCACCTGGCTGCACATCGGTGCGGGCAATATTTTCCGCGCCTTCCCGGCGGCTGTGCTTCAGCAACTGCTTGACAGCGGCCTGTGGAACAGCGGCCTCATCGTGGCCGAATGCTATGACGGCGAGCTTATCGACCGCGCCTATCACCCCTATGACGAGCTGAGTGTGCTGTGCACGCTGAAAAGCGACGGCACGGTGGAAAAATCGGTGATCGGGTCCGTGACCGAGAGCCTGCGCTGCGACGGCACACGCGCGAAGGATGACGAGCGCTTCCTGAAGATCATGGCCGCGCCCACGCTTCAGATGGTGTCGCTCACGATCACCGAAAAGGGCTACAGCGTGGTGGATGCGAAGGGGCAGGCACTGCCCTGGGTGGCAAAGGATATCGCGGGTCAGCCCGAAAAGGCCACCTCCGCGATGGGCAAGGTGTGCGCGGGTCTGTATGCCCGTTTCAAGGCCGGTAAGCGCGCGCTGGCGCTTGTCAGCATGGATAACTGCAGCCACAACGGCGACAAGCTGCGCAGCGCCATGATGTATATGGCCGAGGGTTGGCGTGAGGGCGGCTTCGTTCCGAAGGATTTTATCACCTATATCGAGCAGAAGATCGGCTTCCCCATCAGCATGATCGATAAGATCACGCCGCGTCCCGATGCCAAGGTGGCAGATCTGCTTGCCATCTCCGGCTTTGAATCCACCGGCATTTCCGTGACCGCGAAAAAGACCTATACCGCGGCATTCGTGAACGCGGAGGAAACACAGTATCTGGTGATCCAGGATCTTTTCCCCGCCGGACGTCCGCCACTTGAAAAGGCGGGCATCTATATCACCGAACGCGCCACGGTGGACAAGGCGGAAAAGATGAAGGTGTGTACCTGCCTGAACCCGCTGCATACCGGTATGGCTATTTTGGGATGCATGCTGGGCTTTACCTCCATTTCCGCCGAAATGAAGGATGAGGATATAGCAAACATGGTGCGCAGGCTGGCCTTTGATGAGGCGATGCCGGTGGTGATCGATCCGCTCATTCTTTCTCCGAAGGAATTCGCGCTGCAGGTGATCGAAAAACGCCTGCCCAACCCGTTCATGCCCGATACCCCGCAGCGTATCGCCTGCGATACCAGCCAGAAGCTGCCCATCCGTTTCGGAGAGACGCTCAAGGCCTATGCCGCCAGCGATACGCTGGATATCAGAAAGCTGAAGATCATCCCCTTCATCCTGGCCGCGTGGCTGCGCTATCTTACCGGCATGGACGATGAGGGAAAGCCCTTTGAAAAGAGTCCCGATCCCATGAGCGGGGAACTGGCGGCGATCTTTGAGGGGATGAAGCTTGGGGATACCGTTGCCGCGAACAGTCTGAACGATTTCCTCTGCCGTGCCGATATCTTCGGGTGCGATCTGGTGGCGCTGCATGTGGCCCCTGCCGTAACGGAATATTTCGGCAAAATGCTTTCGGGCCGCGGCATGGTGAGGGCGACACTGAAGGAAGTACTGAACTGAAGGAACGATATTGAAATAATAAGGACTTGCGAAAATGAATCTGATCGCGACAAATGAGATGTTCGGTTATCCGTCAAGCGTGGCCGAAAGAGAAAGGGAAGAACGCGAAGCGGAGCGTATCGAGGTGGAGCTGTTCTTCATAGACGAGGAAGGGCGTATCCTGCTTACACGGCGTTCCGATAACAGAAAGCATTACCCCGGCGTGTGGACCCCTCCCGGAGGCAGAAGCCAGAAAGGAGAAAGCGGCGAGGAAGCCTGCGCGCGGGAGATAAGGGAGCAGCTTTCCGTTACCGCGGATATGCAGCATGCCCGTCTGCTCCTCTGCAAGAAGGCAGACGGCATCCTGCATGAGGTGTTTCTGGTATACCAGACCATCCGGGAAGAGGAGATCGTGCCGGACCGTACCAAGGTGGCGGAGGTACGCTTTCTGCTGCCCGAGGAAGCGGATGAGCTTTTTGAAAACACGCCGCAGGAAATGCCCACCCGCAGGGAGGTGGAGCCGTTTGTCATGCTGGAATGCATGCGCAGAAGGATCCCGCTCGGGCATTACCGCCATTTCAAGGGCAATGAATATCTGGTAAAAGGCCTTGCGCTGCACAGTGAAACGCTGCAACCGGTCGTGATCTATCAGGCGATGTACGGGCCCGGGGAGACCTGGGTGCGTCCGGCTTCAATGTGGCTTGAAACAGTTGAAAAGGACGGCGAAACGGTGCAGCGCTTTGTGCTGCTGGACACCGACATCTGAGAATGATTTTGCCGCCGGTCAGCCCGGAAGGGTGCTTTTCCATGCTTTTATCGCACGGAAGCGTACTTATCCGGGCTGTTTTTTTGCAATATTTCATTATATATGAAAAAAATACTGGTATTTCGGCATATGTTGTGCTACAATGTAACAGCGGATGCTGTAGTCAGGGGGAGGTGTGCCTGTGGACAGAGTGCAGAAGCTGCTTGCGAAGCTTTCACTCGCCGCGAATGAAGCTGTGCTGATTTCCGGCAGAAGCAACATCTTTTACCTGAGCGGCTACACGGGAGAGGGGCTGCTGCTCCTTTCCGAAAACATCAGATGCATCATCACCGATTCCCGGTATACCGAGCAGGCCGGCAGGCAGGCTCCCGGCTTCGGGGTGGAAATGATCGTCGCCGGTGTAAAGCACACCGAGATCGCTTACCGTCTGCTCTGTGAAAACACTGTCAGCAGGCTGTATTACGAGGATGATCAGTTCACGGTACGCGATTTTGAGAGCATGCGCGGGGTGATGCCCGGCATTACCTTTGAAAGCGTGAACAACGCTCCCGAAAAGCTGCGTGAGGTGAAGGACGAGGGCGAGATCGCCCTGATCAGCGAAGCCTGTGATATCAGCTGTGACGCGTTCGATTGGCTGCTGGGCGAGCTTCGCCCGGGTATGACCGAGCGGCAGAGCCGACAGCTGCTGGATAACCGCATGCTGGAGCTGGGTGCCGACAAGATTGCCTTTGACACGATCGTGGCCGGCGGTGTGAACGGAAGCCTTCCGCACGCGATCCCCGGAGACCGCAGGTTTGAAAAAGGGGATATGATCACATTCGATTTCGGCGCGAAGAAGGGCGGTTACTGCGCGGATATGACGCGTACGGTGGCCATCGGGCAGCCGAAGGATGAAATGAAGCGCATCTATGAGACGGTACTTCTCGCGCAGCGCTCCTGTGAGGAAGCGCTGGCTCCCGGAAAGCGCTGCCGCGATATCGATGCTCTGGCCCGGAAGATCATTGATGACGCCGGTTATCACGGCCGGTTCGGTCACGGCCTCGGGCACAGTGTGGGGATCGATATCCACGAGGAACCCCGGCTTTCACCGCTGTCGGACGCGCTGCTCGTTCCCGGTACGGTGATCACCGTGGAGCCCGGCATCTATGTGCCCGGCCTTGGCGGGGTGAGGATCGAGAACACCTGCGTCGTGACCCGGGACGGGGGACGCACTCTGGTACGTGCACAAAAGGATCTTGTCGTTTTATAAGAAGCGGCGGGCCTTTAGCAATACAATTTCTTATTCATACAAGTAATGGAGGAACACACATGATTACTGCTGGCGATTTCAAGAAGGGTATCACTGTAGAATGGGACGGCGGCGTATGGAATATCGTAGATTTCCAGCACGTTAAGCCCGGTAAAGGCGCGGCCTTCGTACGCACCAAGATCAAGAACATCATGACCGGTGCCGTGATCGAGCGTACCTTCAACCCCACCGACAAGATGCCCCGCGCGGTCATCGAAACCAAGGAAATGCAGTATCTTTACAATGATGGAGATCTGTACTACTTCATGGACCCCGAAACCTATGAGCAGATGCCTCTGAGCAAGGATGCCGTGGAAGACGCCATCGTGTTCGTAAAGGAAAACACCAATGTGACCATCCGCTATTTCAAGGGTCAGGCTTTCTCCGTTGAAGCCCCCAACTTTGTTGACCTTGAGATCGCGAAGACCGAGCCGGGCTTCAAGGGCGATACCGCCACCAACAACTTCAAGCCCGCCACCACCGAGACCGGTTATGAACTGCAGGTGCCTCTCTTCATCAACATCGGCGATGTGATCAAGATCGACACCCGTACCGGCGAATATCTGAGCCGCGCCTGATCGATTTTTTCGCCTGAGCGCAGTAAAGGAGAATAGCATGAGCGACGTTTCCGAACGCGTATCCTATCTGAAGGGCCTTGTGGAAGGCATGGATATCGATCCCGAAAAGCCCGAAGGAAAGGTGCTTGGAAAGATCATGGAAGTGCTGGACGCCATTTCCGCCGAGCTGGACAGCCTGCGTCACGATCACGAAGAGCTGGATGAATATGTCTCCTCCATCGATGAGGATCTTTCCGATATGGAAGATGCTCTCTATGGCGATGATGAGGAAGACGAAGAGGAAGACAGCCCCTGCGCCCGCTGCCATGGCTGCGATGATGAAGAGGAAGATGAAGACGATGACGGCATCGTTGAATATGCCTGCCCTCATTGCGGCAAGGAAATGACCTTTGAAGTGGACAATTTTGACTTTGATGAAGATTATCTGTGCCCCAACTGCCATCAGCCTCTGTTTCCCGAAGCGGAGGAAGATGACGATGAGGAGAACGAATAAGCTTTGCTCAGAACCGGTGTGACCGGCGTGCCTGCCCCCTTTGCGGGGAGCATCGGGCTTAACGCCGTGCCGTGCTGAAAACAGCCGCTGTGCGCGAGCACGGCGGCTGTTTTGAACGATACAGGCGAATAAATATGCGTGTTCCGCGCCCAGGGCAATCGCTTATTGCAAAATAGTTAAAAATTTATTAAGAAAGTATTACCAA
>CALGBY010000105.1 GCA_937886445.1 uncultured Clostridia bacterium
GATTCGAACAGATGACACTCCGGGTATGAACCGAATGCTCTAGCCAGCTGAGCTACGGAGCCATTTGGTTGCGGGGGAGGGACTTGAACCCTCGACCTCCGGGTTATGAGCCCGACGAGCTACCAAACTGCTCTACCCCGCGTCATTCGACCGCCTGCGCGGTGCAGGAATAATAATACAACAACCCCCTGCTTTTGTCAACACTTTTTTTATTATTATTTTGAATTTTGTAGATATTTTTATTTTCGGCTTTCTATTTGCCGTCTGCCGGTCCGGATACACCCGAATAACGGTTTTCAAAGCGATTCCATATTGTTTCCGGCGGGTATGTGGTGTATGATAGCAGTGATAATTCACGGGTCAGGAGTGATGAAAAATGAGCATCGTTGTACTGGGCGCGGTATTTGTGGATATCAAGGGCTATCCGACCGCCCCCTATATTCCGGGCGGACGGAATACAGGCATCGTGGAGCATGTACATGGCGGCGTAAGCCGCAATATCGCGGAAGATATCGCCAATGTGGAACTGCGTCCCCGCTTCGTAAGCCTTGTGGACAACAGCAGTCTGGGCACGGAGGTCATCAAAAAGCTTGAAAGACACAAGGTGGACACCCGCTATATCGTGCGCACTGAGGACGGGATGGGCACATGGCTGGCGATTTTTGACAACAACGGAGATGTGGTGGCCGCCATTTCCAAACGGCCCGATCTGACCCCGGTGCTTGAGCTGCTTAAGGAAAAGGGCGACGAGATCTTTCAGGATGCCGACAGCATCCTGCTTGAGATCGATATGGATAAGGAGATCGTGAACGAGGTATTCCGGTACGCGGAAAAATACGGTGCACCCGTATACGCCGCGGTATCCAACATGAGCATCGCCTCCAAGCGGCGCGATCTGCTGCGCTATACCGACTGCCTTGTGTGCAACCGGCAGGAGGCGAGCATCCTTTTCAGTGATGATCTTGATGACAAAACAGCCGATGAGATGCAGACGATCCTGGCGGAGAAGATCCGTCTGGCGGGTATTCCCGCCATGATCGTCACGATGGGAGCCGACGGCGCCGTCTATGCGAACATGAACGGCGAAAACGGCTTCTGCCCGGCCAAAAAGGTGGCGGTACGCGATACTACAGGCGCCGGAGACGCCTTTTTTGCCGGCTGTGCCGTCGGGCTGACCTACAGAAAGAGTATGCGCGAAAGCTGCGAGATCGGCACGCGTATGGCGGCCAGTGTCATCACCAGCCTTGAAAATGTATGCCCCAGATTTCTCCCGGAGGAATTCGGCCTGACAGAGATCTGAGCGTTATTTGTCGCTTCGCAGGCGACCTTTTGATGCTTTTTCCGGTGTATGCTTGCTTTGCGGGTGAGAGATGAAGCCCGTGTGAATAAAAAGCGTAAAGGAGAAAGCAAAATGAAAAAAGGCCTTACTGAAATGGTGTTCATTCTGGATCGCAGCGGCAGCATGTACTCCCTCACCCGCGATACTGTCGGCGGCTTCAACAGCATGCTGGAAAGACAGCGCGCGGAGGAAGGTGAAGCGCTGGTGAGCGTGGTGCTTTTCAACAGCCAAAGCGAGGTGCTTTATGACCGCAAGGATATCCGTGCGGTGGAGCAGATGACCGAAAAGCAGTATGCCGCCTGCGGCTGTACCGCGCTGATCGACGCTTTGGGCGGAGCCATCCACCACATCGGCAATGTACACAAATACGCCCGTGAGGAGGACAGGCCCGAGCATACGGTATTTGTGATCACCACGGACGGCCTGGAAAACGCCAGCCGTCAGTATACCGCGGACAAGGTAAAGCAGATGATCACCCGTCAACAGGAAAAGTACGGCTGGCAGTTCATTTTTCTCGGAGCCAACATTGATGCCGTTGAAACTGCCGCTCACTACGGGATCAAGAGCAGCAATGCTGTGGATTACTGCCCGGACGCGGAAGGGACTGAGATCAATTTCCGCGTGATGGATAAGGCGATCCGTTCCGTACGCGAGTGCGGTACCCTATGTGAGGACTGGGCGCTCGAAGCCAAAGCGGATTTTAAAAAGCGCGGCAAAAAGAACAGCAAGTAATCAGGCTACCGGTGTCTGTCCTGTCAGCGAGGTGTCCCGTACGCGGCAGGGATCGCCGCGACACTTTCATACACTGCCTGTCCTGCAACCGCGGCGGCTCGCGCTTCAGGCGCGCCGCCGCGTTTTTTATCGATCTGAGAGGGAAAAACGAGGATCCCCAGAACAGCAAGAGCGTACAGAAAGATACCGAACAGTTTTTTCATCGTACGAAGCCTCCGTTTTGTTTTCCTGAGACAATACCGCACAAATGCATATTGAGAATCGCAAGGTACTGTCTTCAGAAACAGCGGATCAAAGCCGCTTCACACGCATAAAACGATGTTGCCTGCCGCTTTATTGCAGGAATAGTTACCACCGTTCATTTTGTTACAATTGTTACCGGATACGCATGATCCGAACACGGTTACATAATGATTACATGAGTATATTTTCCCCTCGTGTTTTCAGTGCAGAATGGTATCCCCTATGCTTACGGTTACATATCAGTAACATCATTTTCGAATGCCACGGCCGTTCCCATCCGTGCCTGACAGGCCGTTCCATTTCTCCATTAAAAAAACAGTTGACAAAACCTCTTTGTGCTGATATACTTATTGAGCGTTCCGAAAGGCTGTCAACATGGAGAGATGGCCGAGTGGTTTAAGGCGCCAGTCTTGAAAACTGGTGATGTCGCAAGACACCGGGGGTTCGAATCCCTTTCTCTCCGCCATTTTCCACCAGAGCGCATGCAAGCCGGATGGAGAAGTACCCAAGTGGCCGAAGGGGCTCCCCTGCTAAGGGAGTAGTCCGGGGTAACCGGAGCGAGAGTTCAAATCTCTCCTTCTCCGCCAAATCGCCCAGATATGCAGTGTCTGGGCGATTTTTCTTGCTTTTTTGGCAATTATATACACATTTTTGATATATTCTACGATCTGCCATATCTTTGCAGCCGAAAAAAGCATGAGTCAAATAACGTTATTATCAGTTATTTACGCTGTTATTTACATGCAAATTTGTTATATACAGGATTCTGTGCTATACCAGTTTGAAAATGTATACGGATCATTTTCAAACAGCCCATCGGTGTCTCTTCCGGAGGGCGGGCCATAAGTGTAAAGCAAATACCGTTAAATGATGGATGATCACGATTTTTTGCCTTTTTACGTTTACAGATCTGTTCCGTCAAATCCTTCCCATACCGGCTTGCCGGTATAAGTATGAATAGGCTCCTGCCCCCGCAGGGCGCGCAAAACGGAAAACGCCAGGGCGTCCTGCTCCATTTCGCCGGGATAAACGGTGATAGGTGCGATCCAGCCGCAGCGTGCCCGGATGCCCTCAAAAATATCGGTAAAACGCATCAGTCCGCCGGTGAGCAAAATGCCGTCCACCCGGCCGGACAAAACGGCGCTCATGGCTCCGATCTCTTTGCTGACCTGATAGATCAGGGTATTCCAGACCAGGTTAGCCTTCCTGTCACCTGCTTCTTTCATCTGATGGATCTTGTCGGAATCTGCGGTGCCGAACAGACTGACAAAGCCGCCGGCCCGAGAACACATCAGGCGCACCTCGGATACGGAGTGAGCCTCAATATAATCCAGAAGCGGCAGCACCGGCACACTGCCGATCCGGGTGGGTGCAAAGGGCCCGTCGCCGCCGGCTCCTACATTTCCATCCACCATGAAGCCATGGGCATGGGCATGAACGGTAACGCCCCCATCAATATGCGCCACGATCAAATTGCATTCCTCATAGGCTTTCCCAATATTGCGGGCATGGGCCTGGGCTACAGCTTTCTGGTTAAGAGTATGGGCCTGGGCATTGCGGTAGACACCTTTGATACCGGTGAGTCGTGCGTAATCACAGAATTCATCCACGTTGGTGGGATTCAAGGTATACATAGGCCGATGGAGCTCATGCCCCAGCTCCCAAGCCAGCATCACGCCCAGTTTGGCAGCGTGTTCACTGCCGCCGACCGCATTGACCGTATCCAGATATAGCTTTTGGTCAATGAGGGTCACGCCGGAGGGCTGGGTGAAAGCGCTGCCGCCCCGCCCCACAAATACGTCAATATCCGAAAGCGTTACCCCGTGTCGGGAAAGCATTTCCCGGATCACCTGCTTGCGGAAAGGAATCTGATCATTGACCGAAGGATATTGTAAAAGGACGGGGGCATCGTGAAACTGACTTTCGGTAAACAACTGGTTATCATCTTCATACAGGCTCACTTTGGTAGAGGTGGAGCCGGGGTTGATAATGAAAAGCTTCATAGAATGGCCTTTCTGATATGATGTATTGATGGACACCGGTACGCGGCGGAAGGAACCTTTTCAGCAGAACCTGCTTCACGGAAAAGGGATCAATTCATTATAACATTGCGTATTTCCGGGTTCAAGTGGAAGGGATAGGTGAAATTCATTTACCGAACGGATGAAACAGAGCAAAAATAACAGAATCCGGACAGTCACACTGTAAATTTTTATCTCGCAGAAATGAACAGGATATGACAAATCCTGTTTCGTCTGTTTGCAGAAAAAAACATTCGATGCCCGCGATCAAATCAATGATTTTTCAGCCTAATGATCGATCTTTCAACATTGACCGGTCAGGCGGCCGTATCCGTTAATAGATCCCATAAAAAATCTCCGACAGCTTTTGACAGCTGCCGGAGATTTTTTATGTCTCAGATTAGGGTGTGTCTCTAAAATGAGGAATGTGCAGTTTCAAGCAGATTTTCCGTCAGTTCAAGGCGAAGAACCGAAGGTTTACTGGAGGTAAATCGAGGTTCGACAACGCAGAAATGACGGAAAAGATGCTGAAAATGCATCGTTTTGAATTTAGAAACACACCCTACTTAACCCGTCCTCCGGATGAGACGCCAATGGGCTGTTTGAAAATAGGCCGTACACTATTTTCAAACATAATCCCATTATGACTCAGGGCATCACTCGACGCAATCGCCGCAAGTCAGGCTCTGGCTCGAAGCGCCTCTGGGCACATCGAAATTATCCACAATGATAATGCCTCTCGAGCTGTACAGCACGGTGACAGTCAGATCCTTGGCATACATCATTCCGGAAACTACTGACTTACTGGCTCTGTACCCTTCGAAATAGGGAGACTCCACATAATAGTTATCGCAGTACGCAAGCTTCTCAATGTGGGGTTCAGCCATCTGCGCGCCGGTATCGGCATTCACATACTGTACCGTCAACGTGTAGTACACGGTGGTGTACTTAACTTCCACATACACATTTTCAAGCCCCATTACGCCGGTCACGCGTTCCTGATCCGGTTTGAATCCGGTAATGCTGATAGACGCAACATCATAAGGCTGACCGTAGTAGTACACATTGGTGAAGGTATCCTGAAGCTCACCGCCAAGCGTATAGTCGATCGTCAAACGGTATCTGTTCAAATCATTGATGATATCATAGCCGTCATAAACGGTGCTGTAGCCGGGGATCTCATCCATGTAGATCTGATACTCGATCTCCGCAGCGGTTTCCACATTGAACCTGGGAAGATCTTCAAACAGATAATCCCATACGTTGCTGTCGTTTACCACCGCGTGTACCGAGATACCGGTCTCCTCTCCGTCAGCCAGCAGCTTGATGATGATGTCACCCGGACGGGTAGCATATTCATCATCAAAGTCGTTCCAAATCACCTTTCCGGCAATATCAATTGTGGTATCACCGGTGATTTCCAGTTCACCGTCTTCTACGATGATCGTTACCTTGTCATAGTACGGAGCTGTAACGGCAAAGTGATCTTCTGTCAGTCCCATCGGATAAAGGCCAACGATGATTCCCTTGGCGATCGCTTCTTTTCCGTCCTTCAAAGCAACTGTTACGGAGTTATCTGTTACAGCAGAACGCTCACCGTTCGCAGTCCTCTCCAGTACCGCAGTGTAGCCCTCGACCTTCTGCTCCACATCCTTAATGTACTCGACAGACAGCTTGTTACCGGTTATGTTCACGATCAGTTCCGCGGCATTTGTGACGACCAGTGTACCTTCATCCACACGGACTGTGTAGTTGGCAACCGCTTTATCATCCTTGAAAGTGTAAACGATTTCATTCTTCACTTCGCCGGGGATGGCAAGTCTGGCAGGAGCATTGTATTCCACACCGTCACGGGCATAGAACTCGCCTTCATCAAAGAAGATATCCGGCATGCTGCGTTCCACAGGCTCACCGCTCGCATCGGTTTCATAGGACCACTCACCGTTTTCGGTTCTCATAACGACCGTCTTCGGATCGATGATCAGAGCACCGTCAACAATATTGAAGGTAACCTTGCTGAAGTTACCGTTGGTGTTCACGAAGTCTTCTGCCTTCAACTGCATCTCATAGGTTCCGGCGTCGATACCGGTCACACTGTCGATGCCGTTGAATTCGAAGTCCGCTTCGGTGTACAGCGCGGTATCCGCTTCGAAGTCGTAGCCGGTCACCTCGCGATCTTCTCCGTTGTAGTCCACTTCATCGCTGTGCTCGGTGATGGTGACCACCACTTCGATGGGCTTGATCACCAGGGCGCCGTCCACAATGTTGAAGGTGACCTTGCTGAAGTTCTTGTTGGTGTTCTCGAAGTCTCCCGCGGTCAGGGCCATCTCGTAGGTGCCGGCATCGGTGCCGGTGACCTTCGCTTCGCCGCTGAAGGTGAAGTCTTCTTCGGTGTACAGCGTGTTGTCGGATTCGAAGTCGTAGCCGCTCACTTCATGCTGCTTGCCGTCATAGTCCACTTCATCGCTGTGCTCGGTGATGGTGACCACCACTTCGATGGGATCGATCACCAGAGCGCCGTCCACGATGTTGAAGGTGACCTTGCTGAAGTTCTTGTTGGTGTTCTCGAAGTCTCCCGCGGTCAGGGCCATCTCGTAGGTGCCGGCATCGGTGCCGGTGACCTTCGCTTCGCCGCTGAAGGTGAAGTCTTCTTCGGTGTACAGCGCGGTATTGGCTTCGAAATCGTAGCCCGTCACTCCGTGCTGCTTGCCGTCATAGTCCATTTCATCGCTGTGTTCGGTGATGGTGACCACCACTTCGATGGGATCGATCACCAGCGCGCCATCCTTCACCACGATGAAGGTCACGTCGAAGTTATCGGTATCGCCATAGCTGAAATCGTCCGCATCCAGACCCATCGGGTAGGTATCCACATTCGTGCCCTTCGCGGTGGCATCGCCGCTGAAGGTAACCAGTGTCTCATCAAACAGCTCGTTATCGCTGCTCAGCTTATAGCCAGTCACACTCTGTTCTTTTCCGTTATAGGTCTTCGTGTCACTCTTTCCGGTGATCTTGATCACCATCTCAGCTTTAGTCACCGTTAGGGTTCCGATGACGTCGGTACCATGGACATAGTTCGATGCCTTGGCACCGGTCCAGCTGATATACTCATAGTTGTTTTTGGTGCTGCCAACATCTGTAATAGTTCCGTTCGCGGATACCGTCGCGGTCTCACCATTCACAAGGCCCTTCACCGTTGCCGTCGCATTGGTCAGTTCCTTGCCGTCATAGACTTTGGAACCGGAAGCGGTTTCCACATAATAGCTAGCAGGTTTGATTTCCAGACTGCCATCCGTTACCTTGAAAACCACTTTGACATTGCCATCGCTATAACTGAAGTCATCCTCGCTATAACCGATGCCGGTCTTGGTGACCACATCGGTAGAAGTTACCTTCTTGGGGGTATAAACAACCTTGCTCTCGTCAAACAGTTCACTGTCGCACACAAAGGTGACAGCCGTCGCCGTATATTCGGTGCCATCATAGGTTGTGCTGATCACCTCACCGATCACTTCTACTTCAATGGCAGAAGAAGTCACTTCAAGGGTCCCGAGGTGCTTTTCCACGGTATAGTCGGTCTCTTCCGCCGTTTGGTCAAAGACCAGCGTATAGGTATTTGTGTCAGAGCCGATCTCGGTACGGCTTCCCGTTACGGTAAAGGTAGCCGTTTCGTTGTTCTTGAAGCCTTCGATCTTTCCGCCCGCGGTAAGCGCGGTTCCGTCGTAAGGCTTATCGGCACTTTCTGTAGTCACAACAAGAGTGGCGGGAGTGATCTTCACCGTTGCGGTCTCGATCTTGGTGATGTTCAGCTTACCGGTGACATCCTCACCCTTCGCGTTTACGATCACCAGTGTGTCCACAGTCACTTTCTTTTCTTTGTCGGACACATGAGTCACGCTTACATTGGTTCCGGCAGTCTGCACCGTGTAGCCCGTGGGAACGGTGATATCCTTAACAGAGCCGGCCAGCAGCGTTCCGTCATATTCCTTTTCGCCGCCGACGGTCTCAACAACGATCTCATCGGTGCTTTCGTTGATCTGCAGCCAGCCGTCCTCGATTTCAAATGTAACGCTGAGGTTGTTATCGCTATAGCTGAACTGGCTGGAAGCAAGCCCCATATAATAGGTAGAAACATCGGTTCCCTTAGCCACAGCAGAACCGTTGAAAGCCACCTTTGATTTATCAAACAGAGGGCTGTCGCATGACAGTGTATATCCCATCACGCTCTGTTCTTTTCCGTTATAGGTTCTGGTATCTGTGGCACCCGTCACATAAACGACCACAGAAGAGGCTTCCTTCACTTCCAGAGTGCCCAAAACCTGAGTGATTTTATAGTTGCCCGGCTTTGTATTGCTGTTCAGCGTATAGGTGAATGTATTTTCGCTCGTACCGATATCCGTACGGGAGCCAGTCACATTGGCAGTATAGCCTTCTCCCGCAACAAAACCGTCGCCACTTTCCGTTACGGTTTTCGCTGTCAAAGGTGTGCCGTCATAGCCCTTTGTCGCGCTGGCGGAGGTAAGCGTTACGCTGCGGGGGGTAACGGTCAGTTTTCCTTCCGCAGGTACACAGCCTTTGTAACTCGTCGTTACATCCTTGGAACCGCGCATGACCTTCCAGGAGGTATAAGTGATCTTGCTGTCGGAGTTTCCGGCATCGGTCTGGGAACCGGAAACGCTGACGCCGGTCAGAACAAGCTCATCGCCCGACTGAAGGCCGCTGACAGTATAGGAAAGGCCTTCTGCAGTCAACGCTTTTCCGTCATACATTTTCTCCGCCGTCGGCGCTTTTACAGTTATGAAACCAAGATCTTCCGCGATCTCATTGAAGAACTCAGCATTCACTTCGCAGGCAATTGTAAATCCACCGGCGTTTGCCGCCAGATTTATCGTATTTTCCGCTGTCTGTTCAATCCCGAAAATAGAATCCAGCTGTTCCTTCGGCACTTCAAACACAACCCACAGGTCCGTACCCTTACCGGTAAAGGCACCCGGAGTGCCGAAATCGATCTGCTCTGTGCCGGTATCAAAGACGAATCCCTTTGAGAATTGCTTCAAGTTGACGCCTTCCGGAGGATTCAACTGCTGGTTCAATCCTTTGGTAGTGGCAAAAGACACATAATAATAGGTCTCTTCCTTGCCTGTCGCACTGTCAATGACTTTTTCGGACCATATGGCCGCCACTTTGTTTTTTCCGTTCGTTGATGAAGCGCCGGAAATGATTTGAGCAATATTACCGTTTGAAGTAACGGTTGCCTTACCGGAGTCGGTTTTTGAATCGATCACGACAAAATCCGGCCGTCCGCCAAGAGGCCCCATAAAGCCGGAGCCTCCGCCCGCGGCAAACGCCTGAACAGGGAAAACGCTGAAAACCATGACCAGCGCAGCGACCCAGGCAATCAATTTTTCAAATTTTCTCATCTGTGTTCACTCCTTACTAACTGATGGCCGTAAAAAGGTATCTGTTCCCTGTTCTGCATCAGAACCAAACATCCACACGCCAACTGTACATGGCATTATCATGGTTTACCACAAAGCTGTAGCTGTCTCCCGAAACAGGAAGCGGATGATCCCAATCCGCGGAGTTGTACCACTCATAATGCAGTTCTACTCCCTCGGGCGCGTTGTCAACGACCGCCTGCAGGCATACATGCGCTCCGTAGGTCAGAATGCCGTCCTCTTCCAAATTGATCAAAACAATGTGTACATCCAGGTCGATATATCTTACTTCGTAGTCAAGCACGATCGGATAACCTTCTTCATCCAAAACCAGGTTTCCGTCTTCATCCATTTTATAGGTGGCGATGATCGCGTATCCTTCCTCCGCCAGAGGGACAGGCATACCCTTCTCATCCAGCACCAGCTTTCCGTCTTCATCCAGCAGGAAATCGAAGGGGCGCTTATTGGTCTCTCCGGCTGCGGGGGCTTCCGCTTTCCCATTCAAGGCTTCCACCGTCGCTTCCGCCGGTTTGCTGGCCAGCACCTCAGCAGGTTCTTCAGAAGACTCTTCCACGGTCACGGCTTCCACCGTCGCTTCCGCCGGTTCGCTGACCAGCACCTCAGCAGATTCCGCAGCCGGTTCTTCAGAAGACGCTTCCGCGGTCACGGCCTCCACCGTCGCTTCCGCCGGTTCGCTGACCAATACCTCAGCAGGCTCCGCGGCCGGTTCTTCAGAAGGCTCTTCCACGGTCACGGCTTCCACAGTCGCTTCCGCAGGCTCGCTGACCAGCACCTCAGCGGGCTCCGCGGCCGGTTCTTCAGAAGGTGCTTCCGCGGTCACGGCCTCTACCGCTGCTTCAGCAGATATGGCATCCGGTACCGTGTTGACAGTGATCTCATCCGCGGCTGCTTCCTCAGCATCGACATCGCACACCGTGAAAGCCTCTTCCGAAACCTCATCCGGCATCGTTTCGTCTATTTCATCCGCGGAGACAGGATCAGCATCGTATGTGCTTCCGCTGACCTGCACACTTATTGATCCGGACAGAAGCATATCCATATCCTCATCCGTTTCATCAGCTATGGCCAACGCGATCAGTACGACCGTCACCAGGGCGATGATCACCAGAATTCCTTTGTAATTTTTTTTCATTCAACCCACTCCTTTTTTCTCGGCATCGAAAATACTGAATATGCTGTTATTCACATTCATCAACACGGGATCGGCACATATTATCTGCACTTTTCACCGTGGAAAAACATTGTACCGGCAGCAGGCGCATTCGCGTTTTTCCCTCGCTTTTCCTGCTCAAAAACAGATCCGGGCAGACTTCACCCAAGTCTACATGCAAATTATACACCAAAGCAGTTACATAGTCAGTTACATTTCAAAAAAAGTTTCCGTATCTTCAATGTTTTTTTGTTTTCTATCCCATTATTTACCGAAAACCTTTTTTTCCGGTGGCATAGGGTAACAGTCACAAAATCGCACATTATTCCTGCATGCTTTTCATTCTCACAGGTTGCTCTTCACATTATGTTTTCATCTTTATGCAGCCGATGAGTTACCCTGCTCTTTTGCTCTGTTACTTTACGCGTAATTCTTTTTTCATCCCTTCCTATGGAATATTTTTATAAGATCTGATCTGTTCTGCTCTATTCTGTCCTGTTTGACAGGATCAAAAAAGCATGCCTGCACGAGCAAAATGCGGCATGCTTTTCCGGTATTCATTTTTCTCTTCTCACAGTTCCTTTATTGTCACATCGTCCGCAGCGGGAATACCGGCGCGGTCTTCCCGCGGCTTGCTGAACGCAGCAGGGCCGGTCATCGCGATTTCATTCCGCCTCCGGTCCTGTCACAGTTTCAAGCTGCCCGGGTCATATTTGTCGCGTTTTGCGGCCGCTTCCATCAAAATATCCTCCAACATATCGCCGAAAAGAGGGCCGGACAGTATTTCATAATCGTAAATATCGATACCCTTGAAATCATATTCAATCAGCACTGCCTCGCCGTTTTTATCCACCGCAAAATCCCAGGCGATGAAACGATGCTTCAACAGCCTTTCATGGGAAGCCCCGGCGATACGCACCATTTCGCCGTACCATGGGATCACACAGCCGGCAAATACCCTGCCTGCAGGAGAAGAAAAGGCTTTATCAAACAGGATGTTACAGCCAAAGTCATTCAGGCTGCCGTCCGGCTGAACGGTTACATAGTAACCATTCAGCATATCCGGATGAATTGTCCGTTACAGGCCGGCCGTCTGTTCCGGCTCCGCCACATTTTCCATTTCATACAGGTCAAAGGGAACGGAAACGAACAGATACGCGGAGGTGTCCCGCGCCCCCTCCGGAGCATCGGGATCAAGGCAGAAGATGATGACGATCTCCTCCGTCTGCTGTTCATCCATCCGGCGCAGCACGTCCGTCACATCTGTAAGGATGACGATCTCATAGCCGTTGATCTCCACCCGCAGGGAACCGATGCCGGAGAGCACCAGATCCCGCATCTGCTGCCGGGTGAGAAGCATTTCATAGAAGCCGTCCTCGGGCACATTTTCGGGGCGGAATACGCAGACAGGCCGCTGTGCTCCCTCCGGCAGATATACCTCAGGCAGGCACTCCACTGCTTTACGGTCAATAGCCAGCACATGCCAGGGCAGCAGCAGGGAGCCCCGCAGTGTGAACTCGCTGTTCCCGGAGAGGACGGTCACCGCGGCGTTGGAATAATCTTTCCCTTCCCCTGTCAGGGCGTCATTTTCCACAGGTACATCCGTTCCCTGCACATAGCCGCAGGTTTCACATATGCCGTTAACAAATATATGGTTTACCGTGCTCTTCCCCTTCACAGCGCCGCAAATAACGCACTCATAGCGGAATTCGTGCTGTGTTTCGCTCAGCACCCGGTAACGGGACTGAAGCTCGCAGGGCCTTATCTCCTCCCGGTCGATCTTGCCGCAGCGGCACTGATAATAATACAGGTGGGGATCAACGGCGCTGCTGTATTCCTCAAAGCTGTGGATATGCACATACATGCCGCAATAGACGCACTTATCGTTCTCAAAAATGTGCTTTTCAGATACTTTGACCATCTTCTGGCAATAGCGGCAGAAGAACGTCGCGATGTGTCTTTCATCATCCGCGGCATCATACCCGGCATCCCCCAGCGGTTCATGATTTTTCAGTTCGCAGTAATCCAAACCGCATTCACTGCAGGTATACACCCACCGGCACATGCGCTTCTGATCATCGGCAAACGCGTAGCTGAACACCAGCTGATGCTCGTGCGGGGCAGGGGCTTCCCTCTCATAGCCACAGGCAGCGCAGCGCAGCTTCCCGTCCTGTTCCACATAGGTGTGAGGCGCCTCGCAGAATCTGCCCTTGCAATTCTTGCAGTAGTAATAATGCGTTTCTTCGCGGGGAATAAATGAATAATCCGAACTGTGATGAAGCCTTTTTACCGACGCGTGGCCGCACCGGGTGCATATCCCGGTTTCAATGCAGGTATTGTCATCCGAATTTGTATAGGTTTTGTTTGAAACCGTGTGCTCTCCGTTTTCGATCACCGTCCTGCCGCAGATGCTGCACACGCCGGTAAACACATGATGCTCATCATCGGAAAGGTTCTCATCGTATACAAGATCCACCTCGTGCGCGTGGCCATCCCGGGCATAACCGCAATCCCTGCATATGCCGGTGGCGGGATCGAAGCGATGAGGTTCCGGGGTGGGTCTTTCTGACGGCTGGCCGCAGACCGAGCAGAGAAGACACCGGAAATGCTCTGTGGCGCTGCAGGATGTAAATACCGCGTTTTCATAATCGTTGTTCCTGTGTTCATGATCCGGTACTTTCTTTTCGCCGCACAGGGTGCAAACACCGTATTTCCACTGGTGGGGCTCATTTTGCTCAACATAGGAAAAAGAACAGAGGTCACATTTCAAAACTCTGTTGTGAAAGCGTTCTCCGCCAAACAAAGTTCCGGATACATACCGTTCCAAACTGAAGCTGTGCTGCACAGGTTCCATCCGGATCTCCTTACCGCATTCGGAGCATTGCAGCACCTGCACGCAGAAAGAGTTGTCCACCGTTTCCCGGCGTGCTTCACGGAGAGAGTGATTTTGGGTCCTTTCCTCCACAGCGCCGCATTGTGAGCAGTGCATGATCACAGTATGCGTATCCTTGCTGTCTGTTTCATAGCAGCCCGCCTGCACCCACTGATGTGACCGGGATACGCTGTAAACCGTTCCGCACAGGGAGCAGGCAAGCTTTTCCGTATGGCTGTTTTTGTTTTCGTTGGAGTAACTGATATGCACCGGATTCGTGTGCGTCTCATGCAGCAGCCTTTCCTCGCCCACATTGCGGCTCAGCTCCGTTCCGCATTTCTCGCAGCAGGTGATCTTCAGCACGGTGTAGGTAAGATATGCCCCGTCCCACTTATAATCATTCTCTCCCTCCACGGGGATGCTTTCGGTGTGAGTGCTGCTGTGGGGGCAGGCATGGCCGCACTTAGAACAGGTGCCGTCAGCAAAGCTGTGCTCCTCCTCATAGCGGCTCAGTTCCATGCCGCAGTCGGGATCGGTGCAGTATTTTGACACCTCATGCGTCCTGTCATCAATGGGCGTATAGGCCGCGGCCTCCCGGTGGATGTGATTACTTTCCGTTTCCGCTCCGGCAAGGGTGCAAAGGCACAGCGCAGTAAGGATCAGGAATGAGAGAAGCAGAATCTTTGTTGATTTCATAATGAACTCCTTTACGAATACCGGATCAACAGCCGAAAAGAAACAATGACCGCGAAGCACAGCGCACCGTGTTTCCATCATTAATACGAAAAACACAGGCAAATGGCAACAGCATCCCCGGAATACGCCGCGAACCGCGAATGATCATCAGATATCCGCTGCCGCGGAAGGTCAGGCCAGAGACATCACATAGATCTGGCAGGGGTTTTCCTCTCCCCACAGCTCGGGGATCACTTCAAACTCTCTGAAGCCCAGAGAGCGGTAGAACAGATTCGTTTTGTCATAATCCTCATAAACGCCCATTTTTACGGTTTTCACCTGCATAAAGGAATAACCCGTCCCGGCAGCCGCCTTCACGGCCTCTTCAAACAAGGCTCTGCCGAGACCCCTGCGATGGTACTCCCGGAGCACGCCCATCACGGCCAGCTCCACGGTATCCTTTCCCGTTTCCTTCAGGCACAGAAAACCCGCGTATCCGCCGTCTTCCTCAGCCGCGAAAAAATCCCAGCCGGCTGAGTCCCGTATATAGCCCTCGCGGCTTTCATCCACCTCAAACCAGTCCCGCAGTGCCTCCAGTACTCTTCGGGCAATAGCCTTTTTCTCTTCCACGTCAGTGATCCGCCTGATCATGATATCCCTCCTGATCGATCTTTGCCTGTGCCCGGGCGTTCCTTTCGCCGCAGGCAGTATATCCTGTACGCGCCGTGTGATATCATACCGTAAGCCCGGTATGCACAGATAGTATACCATTTCGCGCGGTGCTTTACAATCACCCCTGGTTTTCCGGGCAGGCCAAACGCCCGCGCACATGATGTTCCGCCCGAAGCTCCGAGGGCAGGATATGAAACAGCGTGGCTGTGTCTGAAGAATGGAATGCCGCTCCGGCGCTTGAAAAGCGGTGAAAAACGCGCTACAATGTGTTCAGGCCGGCGGTGACACCTACGGCCAATGACGGAGGAATATGAAAGCATGAAGCAGGATGAACAGCCGGCCGGTTTTCCGGAGGCGATCAGAAAATATACGGATCAGTATCTGCTGACACTCATTACCGAGGCCCAGACAAGCGGGGATGCCGTGTACCGGGCGGGAGATAAGTACATACTGAAGATCTCGTCGGATCCCGAAAGGCTTTCGCGGGAGCGCAGGGTGAACGATTTTCTGCAGGGAAAGGTGCCGGCATCCGAAACGGTGGCCTACTGTGAGGAGGGCGGCCTCTGCTATTATCTGAAGACCTGTGTCCAAGGGGAACCGATCCTGCACGAGCACCTTTCAGACCCTGTGAAGGCGGCGGAATATCTGGCGGACGCCATGAAAATGTATCACAGCATCGATATTACCGGCTGCGATATTCATAATCCCGATTCGGAGGGGAATTGCTTCGTGCACGGCGATTTCTGCCTTCCCAATATCCTGGTGAAGGACGGAAAGGTGAGCGGCTTTATCGATACCGAGGCCTCCGGCATCGGCGACCCGTGGATGGATTATGCCTGGTGCATCTGGTCCTATGAATACAACCTCGGCACCGACCGGTATACGCCCGTCCTGCTGGAAAAACTGGGGATCACCTTTGACAGGGAAAAATTTGATCGCTATTTGCAAATCTGACCGTGTTTGCTCCGGCCTCCCGGCAGAGTATTCCCGTGCCTGAACAGAAAATGAAAACCCGCTTGCCAATGGACCGGCAGGCGGGCTTTGTTTTTCGCGGCGGCAGCTTGATGAGCGGGAAAATACTTGTCCGAAGGCCGGAAGGATTGTGTTGGAGGAGATTTTTACATTTGCCAATGCAGGCGGAAAAATGGTATAATAGATCATCAATCACACGCGCGTGCTCCTGCCGCGACCGGGAGACGCGCTGTATCTGCAGACCGCGAAAATTCCGGGCCGGTGCCGCGTGTACGGCCGCAGACGGAAGGCAAAGGATGTGAGCTTATGTATCAGCTGGATCTTTCCGGGACAGAGGATAAACACATTTATGACCTGGGCGAAAAATTTTCCGGGGAAAGCCCGGACGGGACAAGGATCGGCTTTACCAATTACTATATGACGGTAAACGGAAAGCCGTTCTTCGGCGTGAGCGGAGAAATGCATTTTTGCAGGGTGGCTCCCGACCAGTGGGAGGACGCCATTATAAAAATGCGGTGCGGGGGCATCAATATCCTGTCCACCTATGTATTCTGGAATGTGCATGAGGAGGAGGAGGGCGTTTTCCGCTTCGACGGCTGCCGGGATCTTCGCGCGTTTCTCGAAATATGCGAAAAGCATCACATGATGGTGATCCTGCGCGTGGGGCCCTTTGCCCACGGCGAGATGCGCAACGGCGGCCTGCCGGACTGGCTGTACGGCAAGCCCTATGATGTGCGCGAGGATAACGAAGGCTTTCTTTCCGCCGTGCGCAGGCTGTTCCGGCAGATACACCTGCAGGCGGACGGCCACTATTTCCGTCAGGGCGGCTGCATCGTGGGCACGCAGATCGAAAACGAATATCAGCATTCCTGCGCCCCCTGGGAGCTGACCTCCGGCGTATCCAATGAATGGGTCACAAGCGGGCACTCCGGGCTGAGCTACATGCTGAAATTGAAAAAGATCATGGAGGAGGAGGGGCTTGTTACGCCCTTCTATACCGCCACCGCCTGGGGCGGGGCCGTGACACCGGTCGAGGAGGCGCTGCCGCTGTGGGGCGGCTATGCCTACCAGCCCTGGCTGTTCTACAGAGGGCCAGGCGTACACCCCGCCACGCCCGAATATATCTACCGGGATCTGCACAACAGCGCCGTAACAAAAGAATACAACTTTGAACCGCGCTACGACCCCGAAACGAGGCCCTACGCCTGCTGTGAAATGATGGGCGGCATGATGTGCAGCTATCAGTACCGCTTCCGGATGGATATGCGTGCCATTGACGCGCTGGCCAATGTGAAGCTGGGCAGCGGGTGCAACCTGCTGGGCTACTATATGTACAAGGGAGGCACCACACCCGCGGGCAGGCGTACGCCCTACCTGAACGAGGGGCAGATCTGCAAGCGCAGCTATGATTATCAGGCCGCCATCGGCGAGTTTGGCCGCATACGGGAAAGCTACGGGCGTCTGCGGGCGATCCACCTGTTCTGCAGCCTGTTTTCGGGCTTTCTTGAGCAAACAAGGGCCGTTGTGCCGCAGCATATGAAAACGGTCAGCCCCGCTGATCCGGGGCCGCTGCGTTTTTCGGCGCGTGTGAAGGGAAACAGCGGCTTCCTGTTCATCAACAATTTTCAGGATCACGCCGCGATGACGGACCGCCGCGGGGATGAGGTGAGGCTGCGCCTCCCCGGCGGCGAGGTCACCTTCCGCTTTGATATCGCCGCCGGTGAAAACGCCATCCTGCCTTTCGGCATCCGTCTCGGCGATGTGACGCTGGACATGGCCACCGCCCAGCCACTGGCGCATTGCGGAAGCACCTGGTTCTTTATGGCGCCGGACGGGATGGAGCCGGTATACCTGATCGACGGAAAGGAGATACGCGCCCGCGCGGGAGAAGCCTTCCGGGCCGGAGAGCAGGTGATCATGACGCTGAGCCGGAGGGAAGCGGGGCAACTGCTGCCGTGCGAAGGGAACGCTTTCCTGAGCGATAAGCCCCTCCTTTGGGACGGGGAGCGGCTGAAGGCGGAAATAGACGAAGGAAGCGCCGAGGTGCTCAGTTGGAACGAGACGGAAGCGCGCTTTCTGCCCTACGCGCGGCCGGACAGCCGCCGCGGGCATGAGCCGCTCGCCTTCAGCCGGACGGGAACGGGGCGCTACACGCTGGGGCTCCCCCCGTGCGCCTTTGAGGGGCACAAGCAGGCTCTGGTGCGGGTGCGCTTCCGGGGCGATATCGGCTGCGCCTTCGCGGGCAATGAACTGATATCCGATTGCTTCAACAACGGCGATATATGGGATATCCGGGTGGACTGCTTCGCGGATACGCTCAAAACGCAGCCGCTTGTACTGTACCTGACGCCCGTCAGAAGCAACATCACGGTGGATGCCTCCGCGATGGCGGGTCTTGAGGAAAAGGCTGATATCGAGGAAGCGGAGCTGCTTTGCGCGGAACTGATCCTGGTGGACGATTTTGTGCTGCGGGAGGGAGAAAACATATGATGAACGCCGATATTCGGGTGGAAAAGATCATCATCCCCACATACGGCATCGGCAAGGCCGATAAAAACCCCATGTTTCTTGAAAAGCGCGTGTATCAGGGCAGCAGCGGCAAGGTGTATCCCCTTCCGGTAGTGGATAAGATACTGGATGAAAAGCAGGATAAGCCCTACACGGCGATCTGGCTTGAAAACGATTATATCAGGGTGTGCGTGCTGCCGGAGCTGGGCGGACGCATCCAGCGCGCCTATGACAAAACCAACGGCTATGACTTTGTGTACTACAACGAGGTGATCAAGCCGGCACTGGTGGGCCTTACCGGGCCGTGGATCAGCGGCGGCATCGAGTTCAACTGGCCGCAGCACCACCGCCCCACCACCTTCGGGCCGGTCGATTACCGTACCGTAAAAAACGAGGACGGCAGCGTATCGGCGGAGCTTTCCGAGGTGGATCAGATGTACGGCACCAAGGGCAAAATGACCTTTACCCTGTACCCGTACCGGGCATATATCGAGATCAAAGGCCAGCTTTACAACCGCACCCACCTGCCCCAGACCTTTCTGTGGTGGGCCAACCCCGCGGTCTCGGTGAATGACGATACCCAGTCGGTATTCCCGCCGGATGTATGCGCCGTGTATGACCACGGAAAGCGGGATGTGAGCAAGTTCCCCATCGCCACCGGCGTGTACTACAAGCACGATTACGGCGCGGGCGTGGATATCAGCCGCTACAAAAACATCCCCGTGCCCACCAGCTATATGTGCGCCGGCAGCGATTACGACTTTGTAGGCGGCTATGATTACGGAAAAAAGGCCGGCATACTGCACATTGCCGACCATCATGTATCCCCCGGAAAGAAGCAGTGGACCTGGGGCTGCGGGGATTTCGGTCAGGCCTGGGACCGCAATCTGACGGACAGGAACGGCCCCTATATCGAGCTGATGACAGGCATGTACTGCGACAACCAGCCGGATTTTTCCTGGCTGATGCCGTTTGAGGAAAAGACCTTCACCCAGTACTTTATGCCCTACAAGCAGGTGGGGTATGTTAAAAACGCCAGCCGGGACTGCGTGATAAACCTGGAGGTTAAGGACGGACGGGCGCGGATCGCCGTTTACACCACCCGCCTTTTTGAAGGGGCACGGGTCACGCTGATGGCAGACGGGAAGACCATTTGGGAAAAAACGGCCGATCTCAGCCCCGTACAGCTGCTGGAAGAGGAGATCGCGATAGGTGTGCCCGAAACGCGGCTCACACTGGAAGTATATGCCGCCTCAGGCCGCAGGCTGCTTTCCTATACGCCCCGCGCCGACGCCATAGAAAAAATACCCGATCCCATGCCCCCGGCAAAGATGCCGGAGGAAATCAACACCAATGAGGAACTGTATCTCACAGGGCTGCACCTTGAGCAGTACCGCCATGCCACCTATCTGCCCGACCCCTATTATCTTGAAGCGCTGAAGCGCGATCCCGGAGACATAAGGGCCAATAACGCCTATGGCATGCTGCTGCTGCGCCGCGGACGCTTTTCAGAGGCTGAAAAGTATTTCCGCGCCGCCATCCTGCGCATGACCGGGCGCAATCCCAACCCCTATGACAGTGAAGCCTGGCTCAATCTGGGCCTTTCCCTGCGCTTTCAGGGAAAAGAAGATGAGGCCTATGACGCCTTCTTCAAGGCGGTCTGGACGGCTCCCGAGAAGGAGGCGGGCTATTACCACATCGCCTGTATCGACTGCAGACGCGGCGATCATGACCTGGCGCTTGAGCACATCGGGCAGAGCCTTGTAAAGAACGGGCACAACCTGAAGGCCAGAGCGTTGAAGGGACTGATCCTGGATTCGCTGGGGCTTGAAAAGGAAGCCGGGCGCTGGTTTGAAGAAAACCTGACGGTAGACGCCTTCGACTATGTGTCCCGCATAGAAAGCGGAGACCTGACGGGCGCGCTGAGGCTGATGGGAAGCCGCGCCAGCAGCTACATTGAGTGCGCCATCGATTACGCCGAGGCGGGCTACTGGGACAAGGCCGTATTCATACTGGAATGCTGCCCCGCGCCCACACCCATGGTGTGGTATCACCTGGCGCTGTATGCCGCCCGTACGGGAGATGAAGGATACGCCGCGCAGGCGCTTGAAAACGCCGCCGGCGCGGACAGCCTGTACTGCTTCCCCAACAGGCTTGAGGACATCATTGCCCTCAGGTACGCCATAGAGCATCATGACAGCGACGCGAAGGCTCCCTATTACCTGGGCTGCCTGTGGTATGACAGAAGGCAGTATGAAGAAGCAATCGCATGCTGGGAAAGATCGGCAGAGCTGGATGACAGCTTTCCCACCGTATGGCGCAACCTTTCCCTCGCGTATTTCAACCGGCGCGGGGAAAGCGAAAAGGCAAGGCAATGCATGGAGCGGGCCTTCGCGCTTGATGAAACAGACGCCCGCGTGCTGCTGGAATTGTACCAGCTGTACGGAAAGCTGAATCACAGCACAGAAGAGCGCTTTGCCCTTCTGGACGCGCACAGAGAAACGGCTTTTCTGCGGGATGACCTCTATACCGAATACTGCGCGCTGCTGAACAGCATGGAAAAATATCAGCAGGCGCTGGATCTCCTGATGAGCCGCACCTTCCATCCCTGGGAGGGGGGCGAAGGCAAGGTGACCGCCCAGTATACCGCGGCGCTGACAGGGCTCGCGATCCGGGCGCTGCAGAGCGGCAGCGCGGCGGAGGCGAAGGAGCTGCTTGAAAGGGCGCTGGTATTCCCGCACAATCTCGGAGAGGGCAAGCTGGAGGGCGCGAAGGACAATAACCTCCATTACTGGCTGGGCATCGCCGAAAGGGCGCTCGGAAATGAAGCATCTGCCCGGCAGCATTTTGAACAGGCGGCCGCCGGCAATGAGGAACCCGCTTCAGCCCTGTACTATAATGACCAACCCGCGGATATGATCCTCTATCAGGGGCTCGCGAACCGGTCTCTGGGCCGCGATGAACAGGCGCGCGGCCGTTTCTACAGGCTGATCTCTTACGGCGAAAAGCATTATTACGATCAGGTAAAGATGGATTATTTTGCCGTCTCCCTGCCCGACCTGCAATTGTTTGACGAGGATCTTTCTCTGCGCAGCCGTGCCCACTGCGAATACCTGATCGCTCTCGGCAGTCTGGGGCTCGGGGATAAGGAGCGCGCCGAAAAATGCTTCCGCGCCGTTCTTGATTTCAACCGGGCGCATCAGGGAGCGATCATGCACGCGAAGCTGCTTAAAGGAGATACAAATGGACTGCTTTGACCTTTCCGGCCTGTGGACCTGCGAGCTGGACGGCATACGCGCCCCCATGCGTCTGCCGGGCACACTGGATGAAAACGGTATCGGCTATCCGGATGACCCCGAAAAGCAGTGGATGGCCGACTCGGTAAAGAAGATCGGCTACTGGAAGCAGGGCGATCCCATCGTGACCCGGCTTACCCGCAGGCATGTTTTTGAGGGCTGCGCAGTCATCAGCCGCACGCTGGACTGGACAGTGCCCGAAAACAGCCGGCTGTTCGCGGATGTTGAACGCGCCCGCGGCCTGAATTTGCTGGTGAATAAAAAAGCCGCTCCGCTTTCGCGGCCGGCTTCCCTGAGCACCCCGTACTGTTTTGAAATCACGGGCCTCGTTTCGGGGCACGATAAGTTCTGTTTCCTGTCTGATAACAGCTATCCGGGCTGGCCGCGGGGAGAGATCGTGTATTCCTCCGCCGCTTCCGATGAGACCCAGACCAACTGGAACGGCCTGCTCGGCAGGCTTTGCATACGCGCCGAGAGACCGGTATTCATATCGGATGTGCGCGTGTATCCGCAGGGGACTTCCGTGCGCGTGTTTGTTGAGACCGATGCCGCGTATGCCTGGCAGGGCACACTGCATATTGCCTGTGACGCCCTTCAGGAGGACGCGTACAGGCCCGTCAGCGTGCTTCCCGGAAGGCAGCATTTCTGCTTTGAGCTGGCGCTCAGGACCTCCGCGCCGCGCTGGGATACAGAGGAGGGCGTTCTTCACAGGCTCACCGTATCCGCGCTGGGGCTTGATGCGCGTACCGTGCGCTTCGGCATACGTGATTTCCGGGCGGAGGGCGGCTTTCTTTGGCTGAACGGACGCCGTATCTTTTTAAGAGGCGAGGCGAACTGCGCCGTATTTCCCGAAACGGGATACTGCCCCATGGAAACAGAGCAATGGAAAAAGATCCTGCTCGCCTACCGTGCCTACGGCGTGAACTGCATGCGTTTTCACAGCCATTGCCCGCCGGAGGCCGCCTTTTGCGCCGCGGATGAGCTGGGCATGCTGATGCAGCCGGAGCTTTCCCACTGGGATCCGCAGCACGCATTCGGGTCAAACGAAAGCAGAGAATACTATCAGGATGAGCTTTCCGGCATACTGCGCTGCCTCGCGAATCATCCCTCCTTTGTGATGCTGACACTGGGCAATGAGCTGAAGACGGATGAAGCGGGACATGCCTTTATGGACGCGCTCTTGCAGAAAGCCAGGCAGTATGACCCCACAAGGCTGTATTCCAACGGTTCCAACACGCACTACGGAGAGCTTGGCGCCGACAGCCAAAGCGATTTTTACACGGCCATGCAGTACCGCGATACCAAGATGCGCGCCGCCTGTGACGGCATGACGGGCTGGCTGAACAATGAATATCCGAACACCTGTCACGATTACAGCAAGGCGGTATCGGCGCTTCGGGGAGTCTGTGAACAGCCGGTGTTCTCCTTTGAGGTGGGTCAGTATGAGATCCTGCCGGAGCTTAGCGAACCGGAGGATTATCATGGCGTGACCGCTGCCCGAAACTTTGAGCACATCCGGAACAGGGTACGCCAAATGGGCTGGGAGCAGGAATGGCGGCGCCGCGCGGAGGCCACCGGGGAAAGCAGCCTGCTCTGCTACCGCGCGGAGGCGGAGGCAGCCCTGCGCACAGCCGGCTACAGCGGCATTTCATTGCTGGGGCTGCAGGATTTTCCAGGTCAGGGCACGGCGCTCGTGGGCATGATGAACGCTCATCTTGAGCCCAAGCCCTTTGACTTTGCCCGGGCATCGCGCTTTTCCGCCTTTTTTGCAGATGTGCTACCCCTCGCGCTGCTGGAAAGGTTTACCTATACGGAGGGCGAAACGCTCAAGGCGGGGCTGAAGATCGCGAATTACGGAAAACGGGATCTTGCAGGCCAAACAGAATGGTCACTGGCAGGCACAGACATTGCCATACAGGGTGTTTTGCCCGAAACCGCGGCGGCCGCGGGCGGGCTGTATGAAGCGGGAAGGATCGTTCTTCCGCTCCCAAAGGCAAATGGACCGTACAAGGCAGTGCTGACGCTGCGCTTTTGCGACTTTGAAAACGAATATCCGCTGTGGGTGTATCCGGATGAGAGACCCGTATGCCCGGAGGAGATCTATGAGTGCCGTGCCTTTGATGAACGGGCGCGGGCCGTGCTCCGCGGCGGCGGAAGCGTACTGCTTGCTCCGGACAGCACCGCGGAAAGCATCCCGCGCTCCGTTCAGGCACAATTCAGCCCGGACTTCTGGTCGGTATGCACATTCCCCCATCAGACGGGCACGATGGGCCAGCTGATTGATGAAAAGCATCCGCTGTTTGCCCGTTTCCCCACACAAAGCTTCAATACCTGGCAATGGTGGCCGATGGCGCGGCAGCGGGCCATGCTCCTGCCCGGAAGGGCGGAGACGATCATTGCCGAGATGGATTCCTGCGCGTTTCTCAGACCCATGGCCAAGCTGTTTGAATGCCGGTGCGGCGGCGGAAGGCTGATGGTATCCTCACTGGGGCTGCACAGGCTTCAGCAGTATCCCGAAGCCCGGGCCCTGCTGAGCGCTCTGTACGCCTACATACGCTCCGATTCGTTCGCCCCCGCGCAGTATCTTGACGAGAAATGGATCCTGAGCATATTTGACGGTCCCTCCGGCACGGAGGAGGCTCTGCCCGGACAAGCATAAGAGCGCCTATTCGTCCTCTTCGCTGTCTTCTTCGCCATCCTCCTCCGTTTCATTCAGGCTGTCAAGAAGGCCTTTCATATGGAGCAGCAGCTGTTCCTCGCGCACGGTGAGAAGAACGCGCTGGTTGGGGTAGCTCGCGTTGAAGCCGGACAGCTGCTCAATATATTCGTCAAGCGCTTCCATAAAATCCTCTCTCTGGGAAAACAGGTCGTCAAGGTCATCCTGATAGTCATCATCCGGTTCCTCAGGGTCAGGCTGCGTTTCCGGTCCGTCCGCTTCCTCAGAGTGAAAAACCGTTTCGGTTTCCGATCTTGTTTCTTCCTCCCCGCAGTTCAGCAGCTGGCTTGTGACGATGTGAAAACGGATATCCATAAGCGAATATCTCCTTTCATCTTTATTTCCCTTCCGGCGTAAACACCGAAAACGGGTGCACCGTCATCATAATACCGGCTGAGCGCTTTGTCATTGAACTGCAGGTTGAAAACCCGCGCTTTTTACGCGCCGTACAGGCGGTAAGCGGAGGGATGCCTGCGCAGCTCCTCCTCAAGCCCTGCAAAGGTATCCGGCATGCTTTCCGGGATCAGCGCGGCGGTGACCATGACCTTCAGACACCACTGGGCGGTAAAGTTGGTGGTAATCCAGGGGATCTCAAGCAGCTCAGTACCGTCCTTCCGCGTGCCGTACACCGTGGGGCAAAAACCCTCCGGGTGCTCCTTTGAGTACAGCAGGGCAAGCAGCTCTCTCCATACAGCGCGGGCCATGTCCGCATCCCTCCGCTTCCTCGCGGCCCACGCCTGCATCTCAGCGGAGTATATGGGGCTGCCGAACTGCCTTTTCTGCAGCAGTCCCTTTGACCTTTCATTGCGCTCCTCCGGCGAAAGGAAGAAATACAGCCCGTTTTCGGTAACCAGCCTTTCAAGTGAAGTGCTCCCCAGCATATCCGCCGTTTCCAGCCATACCTCCGGCCCGCCCATGCAGGCCTGCAGGTGCATACTGCCCTCTCCCGTCATTTCGCCGGTATACCGCAAAGCGCCCGTTTCCGGGTCAAAACCGAACAGCGGCCCGGAAGTAAGCCCCAGCGGCGTTTTCTCAAGGCAGGAAACGCCGTTTTCTATTTTCTCACGCCACCGGGGATCCGGCGTGCGCTCATAGGCGGTCATCCAGCAGGAAACCAGCGCCGCCCAGTCCGGGCCGGTGCGCAGGCGCAAGCCGCCCCCCTCTGTGTACCAGGGCAGGTTTTCAAGGCAGTCCGCAGCGGAAAGGCTGTCCTCCATACAGTCTCCGATGCGCCTGTCCCCCGTCAGGTAGTACAGCGGCCTGTGATGTCCTGCCATCGAGACGCGCGGCTCCTTGCAGGGGCAGCCCCAGTGGCGCACATTGTGGCGCGAGCCCAGACCCTTCATGGGTCCGAAATGATACATATCCACATCAGCCGAGTGACGGCTGAGCGCCTCCGCCATGCGGAACACCCGCTCGCTTCCCGTGCGCAGAAAATACAGCCACAGCCAGTAGGTGGGGGCAAGCTCCGTGTTATCCCACGCGTAACCGCCCACATCCCAGCGCCACATATGCCTTGAGGCCTCGTAGGTATGCATCAGGTCTCCGTAGTTGAATAGCCCGTACCAGCTTCTCGCCTCCGTTTCGGCTTCGTAAAAGCGGAAGGCAGCGGCAAGCTGATCCTCAGTCCAGCGTGCCACCTCGCTGCTCCGCTCCGGAAGGCTCCAGTACCCGAAGGCGCGATGCTCATGATAGTATTCCGGCGCGGCTGTATAGACCGGCGGACGCCGCACATACTCCGAAAACTCCTCCAGCGCGCCGTCCGCGGTAAACCCGTTATCTGAGCGGACAGCCACGCGGCAGGTCACCGCGATACCGTTCGGATCGGCCCGCATGTAATCAAACCCCTCATAGTTGCCCATGGGATAGGTGCGCCTGTCATAATGCCGGAAATCATAGGGTTCCGCCTCCGGTGAATAGAACCAGACCGTGCAGCGGGTGTTTTCGCCGGAAAGGCCCTCCGTTTCCAGCCCTGCCGGGTGCTTCTCCCGGCATTCACGCAGGCAAAAGCTCAGCGTACGCTCCGGGTCGCTCACCGCCATGGCGCCGGGCGCTGAGATCCCGTGCACGCCATCCAGCCGGCAGCAGTCCTCCCGGGCTTTTTTGCGTATCACAAAGTGCGAAGCGGAATCCTGTACCAGCGAAAAATGATCCCAGCGGGGAAGATCCGCGGCCGCCTCGTTCAGCTCCGCCGTTTCCGCCACCGTTTCACCCCGCTGCTGCGCCGCGAGCAGGGCGGGATCAAGATGCTTTCTCCAATAGAAGAGCTGTGTGGGGTTATCATGATACACCGCCCCGTCCGTCAGAAAGCGGATATGGCGCTGGTAGGGTGTGCCGGTCAAACGGGTCTCAAACAGCAGTCCCCACCCGGCAAGGCGGTCATGCTCCGCGTCTCCCTGAAAGAAAAAGGTATCGTCAAACACGATCTCCCCATCGCTCCGCACACTCATGCGTATCCGGAAGGGCATCTTCCGCACGCCGTCCTCCATATGGAAGCCGTCAAAGCAGAACACCGTTTCAAGCGGCCCGCACACTTCCTGCACGCGGCTGAGGATCCTGCAGGGCAGGGCGCGTACGGTAACGGTGCTGCCATCAGCGGTTTCCGCGGCATGGCTGACCCGCAGCACGGGGCACACCCGGCTGAAGGCGTTTCTCCCCTTCACAATGCAGTCCGCCGCCAGCGCGTCCCCTTCCCCGGGCACCGTCAGGGTGATGCTTTCTCCGCGGATGACCCACCCGGAAGGCAGCTTTTCCGTTGTCAGGCCCCGTGGCCGCGGAGCAGCCCCGGCGCTCAGCTCGCAGCCCGCGCCGATCTGACCCGCCGCGGCAAGGTGTCGGCTCCATTTGACGGAGCCGTCCGGCCAGCGGGCGGTGATATCGCTCTGCACGGGGATCGTCTCCCCTGTTTCGCCCGTCAGGATGAAATCCTCCCCACGTACGGTTCCGCGCGGCCAGTAACCGCCGAATGTCGTCCAGCCTTCCGCGAGGCGGTTTTCCAACAGATGAAGCTGCATATCGCGTTTTCCCCCTGTGTTTTTTTGACCATTATATACCCGGCCGGGACTGATAGCAACAAAATGCTGGTTTTGCAGCCGTATTCATGATAGAATGATACTGTAAAAAAGAGAAGGAGGCGTTACGGTGAGCTGCTATGATGATATGCGCGGCGCGCTTGTTTATGAAAACCCGCTATCCTCCCCTCAGGATCTTGAGGATTTTTTGCTGGAGGGCAGCGCGCGGATGAGCTTCCCCGGGGGGAAGCTGTGCCTTGAAAACGCGCAGAGCGCTATGCTCGGGCAAAAGGCCAATTATGTGCTGTGGTGCAAAAAGGCCTTCCCGGCTGATCTGCTTCTGGAGCTCAGCTTTCGTCCTCTGCGCGAGCCGGGACTGGCCATGCTGTTTTTTGCCGCCTCCGGCCGTGAAGGGCGCGGCCTGTTCGACCCCTCGCTGTCGCCCCGTACAGGCGAATATATCCAGTATCACCACGGGGATATCAACGCCTTCCATCTTTCCTTTTTCAGGCGCAAGGAGGCGGATGAGCGCCGTTTCCACACCTGCAACCTGCGCAAAAGCTACGGCTTTTATCTGGTGGCCCAGGGGGCGGATCCCATTCCGGACGCCGCGGACGCGGATGAGCCCTATCTGCTTTCCCTGCTGAAAAGCGGCCCGGAGATACGCTTTGCCGTGAACGGGCTGGAGGTGCTGCGCTATCACGATGACGGCGTGAGCTGCGGCCCCCTGCTGCAGGGCGGATGTATCGGGCTGAGGCAGCTGGCCCCGATGGCCGGGGAATACAGCGGACTGCGTGTTTACAGCCTGAAGCAGCCGTGACGAAAAGCGGGCATGCCCCGCAGAAAAGGAGCAGAAAATGATCCGTACCGAAAGGCTCACCCTGCGGCGTTTTTCAAAAAGCGATATGAAAGCGCTGCAGCGCATCTTTACAGACCAGGCATCCTCCCCCTACGCGAAATATGACACGCCCAAGGCGACCGATGATGAAAGCGTGGCGGCACGGGCCGCGCGCTGGGCCTCCTTTTCGGAAAGCGAAGAGCATATGTTTTTTTCTGTTTGCCTTGAGGGAGAAATGATCGGCTACATCGCGATGAACAAAAGAGAGGACGGCTATGAGACCGGCTTCAACTTCATGCGCGCCCATCAGGGAAAGGGCTATGCCCGGGAAAGCATGACAGCGCTGCTTGACGGGCTGCAAAAAGCGGGAGCAAGCAGGGTGACGGCGGGTACTGCACAGAACAATACACCAAGCGTAAGGCTGCTGCTCGCCTGCGGCTTTGTTAAAACGGGAGAAGAGGATGTATCGTTTAACAAAGATGAAAACGGAGCTCCCGTTGTATTCAAAGGCCTGCTGTTTGAAAGGAAGCTGAACACAGAAGGAACAAAAGCGCCGTGAGACGCGCTGAGGGAGGAAACAGGCAGTGATATTCAAAGGCTATGAAAAGCACTTTTCCACAGTCAATGACGGGCAGTATGAGCTGATCAGCCGGTTCTGGGACCGGATGAGCGCCGTGTACGGCCGAGAAAACCTGATCGGGCTGGGCTTCGGATGGACGGAAAATGAGATCACATACGCCATCGGCCTGAAGAACATGCAGGAACCGGGCAGGGGCTGCCCGGAGGAAAACGCCGTATACAAAGAGATCCCGCTGCCGGAGGACGAATGGAGCACGGTGGACGGAAGAACAGATGCGCTTTCAGCGCTGTACGGCGGCATCTATGAGGACGGGCCGCTCACCTTTGAAACAGAAGAGTTTTTCAATGACGGGCGCTGCCGCATCCGCTACAGGAGAGACGCGGAAACGCACGGCCTGCATACCGGAAAGGCCGGGGCGGCGCGGCTGCTTATGCGCTCCAGGCACAGCTACCGCGGCACTTTTTCCGCGAGGCCGGTGCCCCGTGAGGACCTTGCCGCCATCATGGAGGCGGGCATGGACGCGCCGTCAGGCTGCAACAAGCAAACCGTATCGGCAGTCGCGGTGACCGATCCGGCAAGGGTAAAGGAGATCCTCGCGCTGATCGACCCGCCCGTAGCCCAAACGGCGCCGGCACTGATCGTTGTATTCACACGCAGGATCCCCGCCTACCGGGACCGCTGCTTTGCCGTGCAGGACTATGCCGCGGCCATCGAAAACATGCTGTTGATGATCAGCGCGATGGGCTACGCCTCCTGCTGGTATGAAGGTCATATCACCGATGAGGACCGCATCTGTGACCGGATCGCGGCGGCGCTGGGCATAAATGACGGCAGAGAAGCCGTGTGCCTGCTGCCGGTGGGCGTGCCCGCGGAGGAAGCGCGCGTGCCTGCCAAACGGCCGTACAGTGAAAGGATCCGCTTTGACGGAGAATGAGACCGGAAACCGGTTTGCTTATCCCGGCCGCCGTTGCAAGGATGAGCGGCGAATGGTAAAATAGAGCGTACTGAGAATACCTGACGAACGGAGGTAAATGCTTGAACAGGATCTGTTTCGGAATGCCCACCCTGATCGAAAACAGGGATCTTGCGGAGAATATTTCTCTCTGCCGGGAGCTGGGGCTGGACTTTATTGAGCTGAACATGAATTTTCCGGAGTTTCAGCTGGATTCCATGCCGGACGCGGATGAGCTGAAGCGCGTGAAGGAGGAATACGGCCTCTTCTTTACCCTGCATCTGGATGAAAAAATGAACGCGGCGGATTTTAACCCGCTGGTGAGACAGGCGTATACCGAAACCGCGCTGCGCGCCATAGAGCTGGCCGGGGCGATCTCCGCCCCGGTGATCAACATGCACATGAACCCCGGCGTATACATCACCCTGCCGGACAGGAAGGAATACCTGTACGCGAGAGGAAAGGATATTTATCTCAGTTACCTTGCTTCCTTCCGGGACCTGTGCACAGAAAAGATCGGAAACAGCAATGTGAAGATCTGCGTGGAAAACACAGATGGCTGGCGGGAGTTTGAACGGGAGGCCGTGGATATGCTGCTGGAAAGCCCCGCCTTCCGCCTCACCTGGGATATAGGTCATTCCAAAGCGACAGGCGAAAAGGATCTTCCGTTCCTTACCGCAAGAGAGGACCGGCTTTATCATTTTCACATCCATGACGGATCTGAGACCCCTCCCCGCAATCATCTCGCGCTGGGTGACGGCTGCATTCCTCTTGAAGAACGGCTCGCGCTGGCCGCGAAGCATGGCTGCCGCTGTGTGCTGGAAACAAAAACGGTACAGGCGCTGCGCACGAGCGTGCGCTGGCTGAGAGAACGCGGCTATATGGACAGGAACGGAGCGAACGGGTAAATGACGAAGCTGCTGCTGCTGAACGCCGTTTTGCTGTGTATTCTTGTGCCGGCGGCGGTGCTCAGCGTAAAAAAAGTAAAAAGCGAAAAGGGCAGAGCGCGGCTTTTGCTGCTTGCTTCCCTGCTTACAGTGCTGTGCCACTATTCCTCCCTGCTTTATCATGCCGCGGGAGACGGAGAGGTGCTGCGCTACCTTGAATACAACCCCAACCTGATCCTGCCCATATACCCCTGCAACGCGGTCATGTGGTGCTGCGTGATCTTCGGCTTCATGAAAAACAAAAAGAGCCGAACGGGGCACTTTCTCGCGGATTATATTTTCTGGTTCGGCCTGCCGGCCTGCGCGTTCGGCATGCTGGTGAATATCGATTTTCTGCGTGACCCCGATCTTTCAAACTTTGATGCCGTCAAAAGCACCGTAGCCCACGCGTTCATGCTATACAATGTGCTGCTTCTGCGCCCGTTCGGGCATGTGAAAACAGAGCTCAGGACCAATATGCTCCATATCCTCATCGCGGAGGGAATGATGCTTCTGCTGGGGCTGTACTGCACGCTGGTGTTTTGGGTGCTTTCGGGAAAGGAAGCGGCGTACAGCGTGAACTCCATGTTCATTCTCTCTTCCCCGTTTGAAAACTTGCCCTTCCTCAGGTATCCCGTCATCGCGCTGGCGGCGCTGGCCGTTTATTTTGTCATACTGACGGTATGCGGCCGCATATCCGGCAAAAGGAAAAAAGAGCAGGTTCAACGCCCCTGAAGCACAAAAACATATACCATGTCATAAAAATTCCGGCTGTGCTGCCAAAGCGCGGCGCCGCCGCAGGATAAAGGAGAAATGCTTATGCCCTGTACTACCATTCTTGCCGGAAAGCTGGCCACCTCCAACGGTGCCACGATCATCGCCCGCAACGATGACGGCGGCTTTGACAACAAAAAGGTGATCGTCGTACTGCCGGGGGATCAAAAGCGGAAATACAAAAGCGTGATCTCCCATCTGGAGATCGAGCTGCCGAAGGATCCGCTCCGCTATACCGCCGTGCCGAATGTGGATCTGAAGGACGGCCTGTGGGCCGCCTGCGGCGTAAATGCCGCCAATGTTGCGATGACGGCCACCGAAACGCTTACCACCAACCCCCGTGTGCTGGCGGCGGACCCCTATGTGAAATACATCCCGAAGGATAAAAAGAACAAAACGGAAAAGGCCGGCGGTATCGGAGAAGAGGATATCGTGGTGATCGTGCTGCCCTATATCCGTTCCGCCCGCGAGGGCGTGGAGCGGCTGGGCATGCTGCTTGAAAAATACGGCACCTATGAGCCCAACGGCATTGCCTTCAGCGACAAGGACGAGGTGTGGTGGCTGGAGACCATCGGCGGGCATCACTGGATCGCGAAGCGCGTGCCGGATGACCGCGTGGTGATCATGCCCAACCAGTTCGGCATGGACAGCTTTGACTTTGATGACGCCATGGGCGAAAAGAAGGATCACCTCTGCTCCGCCGATCTGATCGCCTTTACCCGTGAAAACGGCCTCGACCTTTCAAACAGCGGCACATTCAACCCGCGTCTGGCCTACGGCTCCCATTCGGACGCGGATCATGTATACAACACCCCCAGAGCCTGGTATATGGCGCGCCGCCTGATCCCGCACGCCTGCAAATGGGACGGGGAGGATGCACGTTACACTCCCGAAAGCGATGATATCCCCTGGTCCTTCGTGCCGGAAAACAAGATCTGCATCGAGGATGTGAAGTACCTGCTTTCCAGCCATTACCAGGGAACGCCCTATGACCCGTATGCCGCCTCCTCCCCGCTGAAGGGCAAATACCGCTCGATCGGTGTGCCCAACAGCGATGACAGCGGCATCCTTGAGATCCGCGGCGACCTTCCGGAAGAGATCCGCGCGGTGGAATGGATGAGCCTGGGCGGCAGCGCCTTTACCGCCTGCGTTCCCTTCTATCCCAATGTATCAAAGCTGCCCGCCTATATCTCTTCAGGCCGGGAGCAGGTATCCACAGATTCTCTGTACTGGGCAGGACGTCTGATCGCCTCCCTTACGGACGCGCACTACAATTCCGCCCTGATCCTTGACGAACGCTATCAGAACGCGGTGTTCAATACCTGCCGTCAGATCATTGCGGAATATGATAAAAAGTGCGCGGAGGATCCTTCCGAAAAGCTTCGCGAGGAGGCCAACGAAAAATCTCTGGCCGCGGTAAAGGAAGAGTCTCTGAAGGTGCTTGAAAAGCTGCTGGCTAACGCCGGTGAGCATATGAAAACGCGCTATCACAGAGGGGATAACTGAGAAAGCCGGATGTGTAAATGATACCAGTGTATTTCGCCCCCATGGAGGGGGTCACGGAAGCGGTGTACCGGAAGGCGCATTTCATGTGCTTTCCGGAATGCGCCGCGTATTATCTGCCTTTTGTAAGCCCCACGGTACACCTGTGCCTGAACGGAAGGGAAAAACGCAATGTGCTGCCTCAGTATAACGCCGGTATGCGCTGCATCCCGCAGGTACTCACAAAGGACGCGGAGCAATTCCTGTGGGCGGCAGGGGCGTTTGCCGATATGGGATATACAGAGGTCAACCTGAACGCCGGCTGTCCTTCCGGCACAGTGACCGCGAAGGACAAGGGCGCGGGGCTGCTGAAGCGAGCGGATGATCTCAGACGGCTGCTGGACAGGATCTGTTCCGAAAGCCCGATCCCCGTTTCGGTAAAGACACGTATCGGCTATACATCGCCCGATGAGTGGGAAGAACTGCTTCAGGTATACGCCTCCTTCCCGCTCAGGCGCCTGATCATTCACCCGCGCACCTGCCGGGAACTGTATTCACCGTTTTACCTCCACAGGGAATGCTATGAGGAAGCGCTCAGGCGCTGCCCGTATGAGGTGATCTATAACGGCGATGTCTTTTCACCGGCGGACGCGGAGGAGATCGCAAAAAAATACCCCCGCACAGCCGGCATCATGTGCGGGAGAGGACTGGTGGCCGATCCCGCGCTGGCAAGGGAGATCGGCGGCGGAGAAAGGCTGAAAAAGGAAGAGGTCATCCGCTTTCACAGCGTGCTTACGGAGGAGCTGCTCAGCGTATACGACCGGCGCATCACCTTTATGAAGCTGCGCGTGATCATGAAAATGCTGTCCTGTGCCTTTGAAAACGCCGAAAAAGAAGAAAAGCTGATCCGCAAAAGCCGTTCCCTTGAGGAATTGCTGGAGGCGGACAGGCGGCTGTTTGAAAACAGACAGCTGAAGGCCGAGGGCGCCTTTGTGCCGGATGAACTGAAAAGCAGACCGTCTCAGCAGTTATAGGGAGCATAAGCAATGAAAAAAGTAAAGATCACAGTGATCAGAAAAGCATGCTATGAAGACCTGATCGCGCGGTATGAAAACCCCATTTCACACGCCTGCGACCATACAGAGGGGCAGGTATTCATCGCGGAGGGCTGGAACAGGCCCGAGGGGCTGTGTCCCTCCGCGTGGGACAGCCTCTCCCCCTTTGTGCTGGCGCTTTCATGCGGCGGTGAGGATTTTTACGACGGCTGGATGAAAAACAAAAGGAGCGCGATGATCTCCTGTAATGACGGCTTTCGTCCGGTAAGCTTTCTGCTGGAAACGGTGGAGGAGCCCGAAGAGACAAAGTGACCGTTTCGGCACGCAGTAAACATCCACCGGCATAGCCGGTGGCTTTTCATATGCGGGCATAGCCCTAGA
>CALGBY010000106.1 GCA_937886445.1 uncultured Clostridia bacterium
TTCCCCAATTTAGGGGTTGACAAAGGTCATTACATATCAGAAACACACCCTAATTCACTTAATCTGACTATTGGCGAACCAGACCCCATTTGTGTTGTAATTACCGTCACAGCAGAAAAAGCCATATCAATATGCCTCTCAGCCGGCAGCGTCATCTGTTCGGCGGAGGATGTGCCCCGGGGACATAAAGGATACTTCCGTCTGAAAAATCTGAAAACTGCTAACAAAGCTCTTCACGCTGTGACCGGCATTGTATCCAGCTTCATCTGTCCTTTCCGGGCGGGAATATTCCGAGGATCACGCAGTTTCCTTCCGGAAAAGGAAATCACAGCCTGACCATGATCACCATGGTGGAATAACCGTTCTTTTTGATGAGATCCAGATCGGCTTCCATGATCTTCTGAGCGCTGTTCACATGCTCGCCCTCGCGCACCAGGATGTCAAAGCCTTTGCCGCCGAGCTTGACCGTGTCGATTCCGATGTGAAGAAGATACTCTTCGCCATTATCGGAGCGAATGGTGACCGCATGCCCGGTTTCGGCAATATGGAGGATCGTTCCGCTGCAGGGAGAAAAGACACTGCCATTATCGGGAAGAATGCCTATGCATTCGCCCAACTGACCGGAGGAGAATACCGGATCAGGGATCTCATTCATCGCGATCAGCTCACCGTCGGCCGGGGCAAGCACGGTGCGGGCGGCAGCAGTTCCGTCCGTGCTCCCGGGCAAGTCTGCTGCCGGGGATCCTTCTGCTTTCGACGCAATGATCCTGGTATCCGCCACTTTGGAAACCGGAACGGACAGTTCATCGACTCCCGCCGCGATCAGCCTTTCTATCGCCTCCGGGTCGGCGGCAAGCTGACCGCAGATCCCGGTCGGAATATGATTTTTGTGTCCTTCACGGATCACTGTTTCGATCAGACGGAAGACCGCCTCGCTGTGCGGATCAAAGAATCTGTCAAGCCCCTGTGCCTCTCTGTCCAGAGCCAGCGTATACTGTGTCAGATCGTTTGTGCCGATACTGAAGAAGCTGACCTTTTTCGACAGAATGTCAGCGATCACGGCCGCCGCCGGAGTCTCGATCATGATCCCAAGCTCCGGGAACACGTACGGGATATTTTCTTTCTCAAGCGCGGCAGCGGCAGCTTCCGCACAGGATCTGATCTCATCGATCTCCCGTTCCGAGGTGATCATCGGGAACATGATTTTCAGGTGCCCGAAAACTCCCGCGCGGAGAAGGGCACGAAGCTGTGTATTGAATACTTCCTTCTTCTCAAGAGATACTCTCACACCGCGAAGACCGAGAGCCGGATTCGCCTCTTCGGGCAGTGCAAGCCAGCTTGCCCGCTTATCGGAACCGAGGTCCATCGTGCGTATGATGACCTCCCGGTCGCCCATGGCTTCCAGAACAGAACGGTAAGCCTGCAGCTGCTCTTCTTCCGTCGGTGCCGTTTCTTTCCCGAGAAAGAGAAATTCCGACCGGAACAGCCCCACTCCGTCGGCACCGGACGCAAGCAGCCGCGGAATATCCTCCGGACCGGCAATATTGGCACAGATCCGTACTTTACAGACAGCCTTATCCGCTGCCTTCCGGTGCCGCTTCCGTTCCGATTCCAAACATATCATGTGTGCTTCGGCTTCAGCTCTCTGCTGTTCGTCAGGATCACAGATCAGCCTGTCACCGTCAATGATGATATATCTGCTGCCTGCAGCCGCGGCGGCTGCTTCCGTATTACCGTAGAGATACGGGATCTCAAGATTGCCTGCCAGGATGGAGAGATGAGAGTTGGGCGACCCCTTATCTGTGATGATCCCTCCGATCCATCTGCTGTCAAGAAGGCTCATCTGCGCAGGGCTGATCTCCGGTGCCGCCAGAGCAGTCCGGCCGGTGAGAGGCCGGGCTTCAGCCTGATGCATCATGCTGATCAGCTGATCTCCCAGTCCCGAAATATCTGCCGCTCTGGCACGAAGGTATTCGGTGGGGGCACTCTCCATTTTATCAGTATACTCCCGGCATTTTGTTTTCACGGCGTATTCCGCGCTGTATTTCGCGCTAAGTATACACTGCCTGATCTCACCGATAAATGTATCATCATCCAGCATCATGCCGACCGTTTCCATGATCTGAGCGTTTTCAGACGGTGCGGAAGCGTTCTCCAAAGACTTTTTGACCGCGTCAATGGCCCGTACCAGCTTAGCCGTTTCACCCGCAGGATCCGCAGAAAACCTTCTGATCTCCTCGCCGGCAGAGCCGGGGACATAAACAGGGCCTGCGTAAAAACCTTTCTGCGCGGCATGACAGGTATATTCTTTCATGTTCTCCTCCACATCCTTACAGTTTCTGCTCCAGGAACTGACGGACTTCCCGGATCGCCGCCGCGGCGTCAGGCCCTTCCGCGCTGCAGCGGAGCATGCAGCCCTGAGAGGCTCCCAGCGCCATCATCTGCACGATGCTTCCGTTTTCCGCGGTATGCCCGTTTGCTTCCATCACAAAACGGCAGTCATACTTTCTGATCAGCTTTGCAAGCTCTCCGGCGGGTCTCGCGTGAATACCGAGAGGATCCTTTACGGTATAAATAAATTCATGGGGTTCCGCTGCTGCCGTATCCCCGAACCGGATCGGCTCTCCATGCTTTACGGTCCTTAGCGGATGCAAAGGAGCATCGGACGGCTGTGAAGTCGCCACATCCGGCGCGGACGGTGTGACCGTATCCGGCTTCACAAATATGTTTGTGATGATAAAGCTCATGACACAGCTGATCAGAAGACCGATCAGATAACAGGCGACACTGAGAACAGGGCCGGACGGACCCTGCGTCATGACAAATATTCCCAGCAGGCCGGATGGGCCCCAGGTGGTAGACGCGACCTGCATGAGCATCACGAAGGCCCCTCCGAAGCCCGCGCCTATTCCCGCTGTGATAAACGGCTTCCCCATAGGAAGTGTAACGCCGTAGATCAGCGGCTCGCCTACTCCCAGGACGCCGGCGGGAAGCGCGCCCCGGATGACCGATACGAGGCGGGTGTTCTTCCTTTGCTTTGCTTTTTTCAGGATGGCAAGGGCGGCTCCTACCTGTCCCGCTCCGGCCATGGCGAGCGCCGGATAGAGCGTGATGTAGCCGATCTCCTGAAGCTGCACTGAATACAGCGCCACCAGTCCGTGATGCATTCCGGCCGCGACCAGGGGCAGGAACAGGGCGGATGCCAGATATCCTGTGATGATCCGTATGACCGGGCTTTCCGCCATGCAGGCCTTTGAGAACACCCAGACGATGCCCGAGGACACATAGCCAAACAGCGGCATGATCAGCAGTATATACGGGATCACGACCACGATCAGCGAACAGAGGGGCGTGAAAACGATATCCACGCTGTCCGGCATATGTCTGCGGATCTTCTTTTCCGCGAAGGAAAGGAAGAGTACCCCGACGATGACTGCCAGAACGCCTCCCCTGCCTGTTCTGAGGATCGACTGCAGCGGCTGTGCGTCGCTGTACAGCCCTAAGGTTTGTGCAATGGTATTGATGCCGTCCAGAGAGGTGATCAGCCCCAGCATTCCGCCGAGGATCGGCGTCGCGCCGAAGCGTTCTGCTGCACGGTAACCGACCCATGCCGTGATATAGGTCATGAAGGCGGTATTGATCAGTGAAAGCAGGGTATGGACCAGATTCCATCCGGGAACGGCGGCATAATCCGGAACAAGCTGCGCAATGAGGGAGGCAAGGCCGGCACACAGTCCGGCTGCGATCACGCCCGGGATCAGCGGAACGAAAATATCCCCGATGATCTTGAAGATCATCCTGATCCTGCTTTCTTTCTGACCGGCCTTTATTCTCGCTTTGTTCCGCTTCCAGTCATCGCCGGCGCTTTCCCCGGTACTTTCCGCTGCGGATGCCAGCCCCATATCGTGACAGATGTCCGCATATTTCCTGCTTTTTCCGGGTCCGACCACGACCTCATAGGAGCAGGCCCTGTCATGGACCAGACCGAGAACATCTGCCATGCTCCGGAGCCCTGCTTCGTTGACCGAAGCTTCTTCCTTCGTAACAACACGAAGCCGGGTCATGCAGTTGGTAACTGTGAGAATGTTTTGCTCTCCGCCAAGACAGTCGACGATCTGCCGGACAGTTTCATTTGCGTTCATGGTTCATCTCTTCCTGTTCTGATCCGTTCTATTGCTTTTCCCACAAACCCGGAAGAATCCTTCAGCGCTTTTTTCGCGGCTTCGGGATCGCTTCCGGACCGGAGACATACAATGGCGGTTTTTACATTATTGCCGCATCTTTTCAGCATTTCAGCGGCGCTGTTTCTATCCGTATCTGCGGCCATCATGATGATCCTTACGGCTCTGTCCTCAAGCTTTTTATTGGTCGGGATCATATCGACCATCAGATTCTGATAGACCTTTCCGTACTGCACCATTGAGACCGTTGTCAGCATATTGAGCACCATCTTTGTGGCTGTTCCGGCCCTGAGCCTGGTCGAGCCGGTCAGGATCTCAGGCCCGATCACCACCGTGATGAGCCGCCCGCAAAGGTCTGCGAAAGCAGGGAAAGGGACACAGCTGACACCTGCGGTAAACGCGCCCAGAGCGCGTGCATATCGGAGGGCTCCCGCACAATATGCTGCAGAACCGCTCGCGCTGAGGGCAACGAGGACATCCTTCGTACTGAATCCGATTTCCTGAAGGTCTCGCCTGCCCTGCCCGGCATCATCCTCGGCACCCTCGACCGCCGTATGAAGGGCTGCCGGTCCGCCGGCGATCTTGGCGGTCACCATATCCGCGCCCGCGCCGAAGGTAGGAAGACATTCGGACGCATCCAGCACGCCAAGTCTTCCGCTGGTTCCTGCTCCGCAATATACCAGTCTTCCGCCCTGTCTGTACGCTTCAACGATCTTCCCGATCACAGCCGCAATATCCGGGAGTGCTTTTTCAACAGCTGCCGGGATCTCGGCATCCATCCTGTTCATAAGCGCCGCAGCTTCCAGGGCAGTCATACTGTCCAGATCCATACTGTCGGCGTTTCTGCCTTCTGTGACCAGTTTTGAATAATCCATTTTTATGTCCCGCCCTCCGGAAATGCACCGATGGGCTGTTTGAAAACAGGCCGTACACTATTTTCAAATTTGCCCCCCGCTGTGATTTGATAGGAAATAAATGAGCAGCGTACTGCGTGCTGCCTGTATATCGTTTTCTTCTCTTGAACTGACTATTCTGCCAATCGAGTTGTCCTACCCCGCTAATAGTATACCTGATAATCTGAACTATGAAAAGGGAGAAGAACCGCGAATTGCAAAAAATCAAAGACTGCAGACGCTGTTGCTGTTTATAATAATGATAAGGTTGTCTCATACCACTGCATGATTTCTCATCACCTATTTGCATATTGGCAATTTCACATCAGTATTGCCAGTATGCATTATAGACCATTTGTTATACCCGGTTAATACATATCGGCAATTTATTACAATATTGCCAATACGCATTGACCGGTTGTTGTAACCAGATTTCAAATTGTACAACGGAACCCATGAAAACAGGACCGCCCATGAAGGACGATCCTGATTTATGCGATCCCTGAGCGTTTCGAACGCGCGGCCTTCCGCTTAGGAGGTAAAAAAAGCCACTTTTCTCTGAGCTCCTCTGAGGTCTTCCAAGTACCAGAAAGCCCGTAAAATCGGGCTTTTCTAACATTGGTTATAGTTGGCGAGTTCCTCTGAATTCCTCCAAATTCCCCTGTTGAATTAGCTGGCGTTAGCTGGAGCTAATTTTGGTCAAAGGTTCGATTTACAACTACCA